>CAZVSA010000301.1:0-5061 GCA_964629955.1 uncultured Luteolibacter sp. | reverse complement strand
CGACCAGACGAACAGGCTGCCCGTGATGACGTGACGGCGGCTGAAGCGATCGGCCAGATAGCCGCCGATCGGGCTCAGGATGGCGTAGGTCCATTTGAAATAGGCGAGGACTTTTCCCCAGTTCGCCTCGTTCCCGATGTCGGGGATGTCCGCCATCACCGAAAACTTCATCGCCGCGAGCATCTGGCGGTCGAGGTAGTTGAGCAGGGCCACCGGGACGAGCAGCGCCACGATGAGCCAGGCGGTGCGGGTGGAGGCGTTCATGGTCCGTCAGCGGCGGGGGTGAAGAGGAAAACCCGCGGGGTGCGGACACCCGGTTTCACCTCGCCGTTGAAAAAGATGGTTCCCTCTTTCCATGGTGCGGTCGGCAGGGTCACGGGCGGCGGCTCATCGAGCTGCCCTGCCACCGTCCAGCGGTCCTGCTTGAGATCGTAGCGCAGGATTTCGCGAGTGAAGCCCCGGTGGCCGGCGGGCGAGGCGAGGCCGGTCTGTTCTCCATCGTCACCGGAGACGATGAAAAACGCATCTTCCGCCACCGGTGCGGGCGAGGCCGCGGCGACCGCAGCGCGCGGCGGATCGGCGAGCCGCGACCACTTGCCGGCGGAGAATTTCCATGCGTCGCGCAGGTAGGTGCGCGCGGGTTTTCCGTGTTCATCGGGAGACAGCGAACAACCGCCGGCGACGATGAAAACACCGTTCACCGCCGCGGCGGTCGCGAGAATGCGGCCCGGCGCGGGCAGCGGCGGGGCTTCCCTCCAGCCTTCGTCCAAAGCGTCGAGATCGAGCGTCCAGTGTTTGGCGAGCGCGGTCGTCGCATCCGGCGTGGTGATGCCGCCGCACAGATGCACCGTGCGGCCGAGAAGCGCTCCGGCCATTTGCGCCAGCGGCTCGGGCAGGGACGGCAGGGGCCGGAAGACGGGCTTTCCTTCCTCCCGCGTCATCCGATGCACTTCGCGGAAATGCCGGGTTTCATCGCCGCCACCGATGACGAGCACGCCCTCCGGCGCGCTCAACGAGACTCCGTAGCCATTGCGCGCGGGCAGCCTGCCGATTTCCCTCCAGGCCGCGCCGGGGGTTTCGAGATCGAGGGAGTAGAGCCGGTCGTGCCAGACTTTTTTCCCGCCGTCCCAGGGCATTTTCCCGTCGGGAAAATTCGCGCCGCCTCCCGCGATCAGATGCTCCTGGTGGACACCCGCGAAGGCCCCGGCGAATCCCACAGGGTCGGGCACCGGCGGCAGCGGCATGGTTGAGGCGCGGGTTGTCGCGGCCACTGCCAGCATGGCGGCGGCGGGCAGGGAAATGAGCAGGGAGCGGAGCATTATGGATGGGGAGGAACATTGAACATCGAACGTCCAACATCGAACGTCGAAATGGAAAGACACGAAGTGTCGGCCTTTTTCTTCACTTCGATGTTGGACGTTCAATGTTCGATGTTGGACGTTCGACGTCTTCCATCTCCTATTGGTTTTTCCTCGAACCAATCCTGCCGCGTGCGGTGTCACCGGGCGGGCGGAGGGTTTCCCCGTCGAGCAGTTTCGGGATGATCTGGTGGGAAACGGGCATTTCGCCGTCGGCGAGGGCTTTGATGGTGGCCGAGAGCTTGCGCACCAGGACCGGGCCGGGATCGTAACGGCAGGGAAGAGGACTCAGCCGCTCGGTCACGGGATCATTGCTCAGGTAGATCAGCGAGAGATCTTCCGGGATGCGGACTCCCCTCCGCAGAAGATGCGGCAGGGCGGTCAGCAGATGGTGCTGGTTGGCGATGAGAAGCGCGTCGCAGGGCGCGTGACCGGCGACGATGGCGTGGTCGAGCCCGTCCATCAGGCGCGCGCGGTTGAAATCGTGGCGCATGATGCGCGGCGGCGGAACGCCCTTGAGCGCAAGCTCGGCGGTCACGGCCTTCGCGGTGCGGGCATCGCCGGCGAGGTTGGTGCGGTGGAGCAGCAGCGAGATGTTCCGGCAGCCGCGGGCGAGGCAAAGTCCCGCCGCGTGGCGGCCCACCGCATGGAAGTCGATATCGACGCCCGGCAGCTCGATCTGCGGAAAGACCGATCCGAACACGACCGCGGGGAGCTTCTGGCCGGCGAAGAATTCCTGAATGGCCCGCGGCATCCGGTGCAGCACCCAGACGGCGCCCGGCCGCCGTGCGACGATCCGCCGCAGGCCCGCGCCGGGTTTTTCCTGCCCGGCCAGCGCCCCCGCTTCGTGGACGTGGACCTGCATGCCCGCCGCGCCGAGACGCTCGCGCAGAACGGCGAGCTGCTCCAACAGAACCGGCGAGCCCGCAAGGGACGGCGTGAGGACCATCACCTGGGTCAGCCCGTCCTTGCCCGCGCGTCCCTTTCCGCCCTTGATCCGGCGCCCGCCGCGGGTGGAGGCGGCGGCTCCGATCCGTCCCTCGCGGACCAGGGCCGCGATCGCCTGCCGCAGCGTGGTCCGGCTGACCATGTATTCCTCCGCCAGCAGCCGCTCGGCCGGCAGTTGTTTGCCCCAATCGCCCGCGGCCAATCGTTCGCGCAGCAGGTCGGCGAGTTGGCCGGCTTTGGATTTCGGAACCCGGGGCACGCCGCGCAGCATGCCTGCAATTGGTATGAAATTCAACCAACAAGAGTCCCTTCGCACGGGCGGCAATGGGCATCGGAACCCGTTCCATGTTCCTCGGGAGATCGCCCTGCGGTGGAAATGGTTTGGCTGGCGGAGGGAGGGATTTCCGGTGAAACTGCCGCGCGCGCCGCGTGGAGAATCGCCGGATGAAATGACAGGGGAAGATCGAGATGAGAAGACGCCGGATGGGTTGAGAGAGGAATCGATCCGGCGCATGCATGCGGGGATTTCCCTGCTGGAGCGCGGGATGGCGGAGGATGCGCTTGCGTGTTTCCGCGAGGCGGTGGAGATGCGGGAACGCATGCCATGGCGGGAAGAGCCGGAGTCGGCGTGGTTGCTGGCGGCTTCCTGGATTCATTGCGGGGACGTGCTTTTGCGGTTGAGGGGGGAGGATTTTCCCGGGGATGTGCTGCACGCGCTGGATCGCGGGATCGAGGCGATGAATCATGTTCCGCTGGGGGATCATCCGGCGTTTCCCGACCGCTTGATCTTGTCCTGGGTGAAGCGGGCGACGCTTTGCGGGGAGGAGGGGCGGGGGGAGGAGGCCCGGGCGGGGTTTGCGAGGGCGGAGGCTTTGTTCGGGGAGTGGGGGCCGGATGCGACGCCCGGGCGGCTGCTTCTGGCATCGATGTTTCACGCGAACCGGGCGCGGTTTCTGATAGGGGAAAACGAGGGCAAGGCGGCCTGGCATGACGCGCGGCGGGCGGTGGACATTCTCCGCGATGCGGGCACGGAACCGGCGGTTCTGCTGGCGGGGGCGAAGGCGCGCGGCATCCAGTGCCGGGCTCTGGCTTTGTTGCTGGACGAGCCGGACGGGTTGCGGGAAACCGGGGATTGGATCGCGGAGGCCACGGATTCCGCGGAGGAAGCTTTGCGGATGGCGGGGAGGCACGGCTGCACGGAACCGTGGGTGGAGGATCTGGTCCGCTACGGGGCGAAGATTTACCGGGTGTGCCAGCCGCAGTTTCTGGGGGATTTCCTGTGCGAGTGGCTGGCGGGGGATTTCGCGGGCGGGGCGCTGCGCGAAGAAATGAGGGTGGAGCTGTTGCTGGCCAGGGCGGATGTGGAGGGGAGGGTGCTGATCGCTCCGCACGACACCGGATTCGTGGAAAAACAGGTCAGGATTCTGCAATCGATCCGGAAGGCGGAGAGGAGGCTTGGCTTCATGGAGCCAGGCACCCGCGGGTGATGGAGAGGAGGTCCGGGCAGCCTGCGAGCGCCATGGTCATTTCCAGCTCCGAACGGAGAATCCGGAGGATGTGGGCGACTCCGATGGCTCCCGCCGCGGCGAGCCCGTGGAGGGCGGGGCGGCCGATCATCACCGCGTCCGCGCCGAGGGCGAGGGCTTTGAAAACGTCCGAGCCGCGGCGGATGCCGCCGTCCATGAGGAGGGGGACGCGGCCGGCGATTCTTTCCGCGACGGCGGGGAGGGCGTCGAGGGCGGCGGGTGCGGTGTCGAGCGTGCGGCCGCCGTGGTTGGAGAGGATGATGCCGGAGATGCCTTGTTCGATGGCCATTCCGGCGTCATCGGGGTGGAGGACGCCTTTGAGAAGGACGGGCAGGCGGGTTTCGGATTGCAGCCATGCGAGGTCTTTCCAGGTGGGGGCGTTGTCCAGCAGCGGGCTGCCGAAGATTTTTCCGGAGGGCGGGACGGGTTGCATGCCCCGGAGGTTCACGGCTTCGATCCCCGGAGGAAGGCAAAATCCGGACCGTTGCTCGCGGTTTCTCAATCCGCTCAGGGGGGCGTCCGCGGTGACGACGAGCGCCTGGCAACCGGCGGCCTCCACGCGGCGGACGAGATCGAGCGTGAACGCCCGGTCCGGCTGGATGTAGAGCTGGAACCACAAGGGGGAGGATGCGGCCCGGGCGATGTCTTCCACGGGGAAGGTGGCGGAGGTGCTCACCACCATGCCGGCTTCCATGGCGGATGCGCCGAGGGCCGTCGCGATCTCGCCTTCCGGGTGGAACATGCGGTGAAACGCGGTGGGGGCGAGAAACACCGGGTGGGGAAAGGTTTTGCCGAGCAGGTTGAGCCGGGTGTTTCCTCCGGAGAGGTTCCGGAGAAGGCGCGGGAGGATTTTCCAGCGCTCGAAGGCGAGGCGGTTTTCACGCAGGGTGATTTCATCCGCGGCTCCACCCGCCAGATAGGCCCAGACGCCGGGATCGAGGTGCTCCCTGGCCAGCGGCTCGTAGTCGCACACCGATGCGATTTCCGGAGGGATGGTGGTGAGGGGCGGGAGGGGCATTTTTTGGGAAGAAAGAGAAACCACGGATTATACGGATTTCACGGATTGCCGGGATGTCGTCAGGTTATGATAGGCGGCGGGCGGAATGCCAAAAGTGTTCCAAGAATGATACCGGCAGGTAGGGCGAGACCGCCGGGCGCGCCGTTGCTGTTTCTCCGCGGCGGGTGGGGCTGTATTTGGCGGAGAAAGTGGAAGGGCCGGGATGGATGCC
>CAZVSA010000300.1:3748-5068 GCA_964629955.1 uncultured Luteolibacter sp. | reverse complement strand
TGAATGCGGGGGAGGTGGCGGTGAAAAGGGAGAGGGCCTTGGGCGCGGGTTTTACGAGGGGGAGAACGTCATCGAGGGGGAAGCGGTCGGGGTTCAGGGTGATTCTCACGTCCCTTGCCCCTTCCGGAAAGGCCGCCTGGAGGGTGACGAGGGCACCGGGTTCCAGATGGAAGGCGCGGGGTTCGGTGGAACCGGACGAGGTGTGAAGCGTCCAGCTTCGCTCCGCGGGCTGGTTTCCGTAATTTCTGACAAGAGCGCGCCAGATGACGGCTCCCTCGGCTTCGGCGAAGGAGACGCCGGTGAAGCCGACGTTTTCGACGGGTTCTCCCACGGCGAGAAGCCTCGCGTCGTAGGGGAGGGATTCGGGAGGGGAGGCGGCGACCGGTGATCGCCGCCACGGGGTGTCCGTCAGATAGATCACGGTGCCTTCCACGGAGACGAGGGAGCGGGCGAGGCGCAGGGCGGGCGCGGGGTCGGTGAGGCCGTCGCGCGGCTGCCAGCCGGCAAGGGTGGAGAGAAGCTCGTCCACGGAGGTTCCGGCGTAGATGCGGGGCCGGCCGGGAACGGATTCGAGGGCGGTGATTTCCACGGAGGAAGTCAGGCCGCCGAGGGAGCGGAGTTCTCCGGCGAGGCGTTCGAGGGCTTGTTTTTTGAAAACCTCCATGGAGGCGGAGGAATCCAGAACGATGGCGATGCGCTGGACGCTGCCGCTTTTCTGGTAGCGGGGTTCCGCGAGCAGCCAGGTGAGCAGAAGAACGGCGAGCAATTGCATCCAGAGCGGGATGGAGGGGATGAGCCGCTCGATCCGGCGGCCGCTGGCGGCGTCCCGGTGGGTGTTTTCCAACAGAAAGAGAGTGGAGACGGGAAGCTCGACGGCCTTTCGCTGGAGAAAGTGGATGGCCAGCACGGCGGGAATGCCGAGCAGGGCGAGGAGGCCGAGAGGATTGGCGAGGGTGAACAAGGTGGGGAAGGAGGATTAGGAAAATTGGGAGATTGGGATCATTGGGGAGGTCACCGGGTGGATTCGAGGGCTCCGGCGGGGATGGCTTCGCGGAAGAGGGCGGTGGAGAGATCTTCGGTGGCGGGAATGCGGGCGAAGGCGGCTTGATGGCGGCGGGCGCTGGATTTCCAGAGAGAGAAGTGGTTGGAGTAGGCTTCCAGATACCGTTGGAGGATGGCGGGTTCGATGCGGTGGGGATGGCGGGAGTTGCGTTCGGGATCTACGAATTCGTAATTTCCGGCCCATTCCGGGCGGGCTTCGGATTCGAGCTAGGGGGAAAACAGGACGAGGGTGCCGTGGCGCTGGCCGAAGTGGCGCAG
>CAZVSA010000300.1:982-3738 GCA_964629955.1 uncultured Luteolibacter sp. | reverse complement strand
GCAGGACGCGGATGGCATTGGCCCGGAGCGGCAGGCGGGAAAGGTCCGGCGGCAGGGAGGGATCCGCCGGGCGCAGGGAGCGGGCGGATTCGAGCCACGAGTGGTTGCGGAGCGATGAAGGGTCGAGGATGAGATGGGCGTCGCCACGGACGGCGTGGAGGGCGACGGAGGCTCCGGCTGCGAGGCTGCTTTCGGCGAGCAGGTAGAACAACTCCGCGGTGCGGGCGGCTTTTCTTTCCTCGAAAAACATGGACTCGGAGGCGTCGAGGACGATGTCAACGACCGGGCGGACTTCCTCGCGGAAGAGCTTCATGGTGTAGTTTCCGGTGCGAGCGTAGGCTTGCCAGTTGATGTGCCGGGGATCGTCGCCCGGGGAATAGGCGCGGTGGTCCTGGAAATCCATGGAGGAGCCGGTGCCGCTGCCGGCGAATTCGCCCGCTTGCCCGCGCCAGACGCGGGAGCGCAGGGGTAGGCGCAGACGCCCGGCGATCTCAAGGGCGCGGGAGCGGGCGGCCTGGAGGTCGGGGGAATTCACGAGGGATCGGGAGTGGGGGTGGTTGCTTCTTCGCTGGTCTTCCAGTTGTGGAGGAATGCGAAGGCGGCCGTGAGGTTGAGGATGAGCAGGAGGATGGTATTCACTCCGATGGCGGCGGTGAGGATGGTCGAATCGGAGACTTTGGATTCCGAGAGGATCGGGAGGAACACGAGAGGGTTCCAGATGAAGAGCCAGAGAAAGCCGGAGTTGGACATGGTATCCGCGAGGAGTGAGAGCACTCCGCAGAGAACGCCGGTGCCGAGCAGCAGGAGAAGGTAGGAGGAGATTCTCTGGTGGCCGGATTTGGAGGAGAGAGACTGGATGGTGGCGGGGAAAAGAAGCCAGCCGAGAAGAGAGAGGGAAACGATCCAAAGATCGTTGTTATTGCCGAAGAGCATTGGGCGGGTGCCGGCGGAAAGCCAAAGAAATGCCAGAACGGCGAATGCGGTGAGGAGAGTGGTGAAGAAAACGCCGGAGGGCCATCCGGGCGCGAGGAACAGCGCGGCCAATTTTCCGGGGAGGCCCCGGCGGGTGAAGGATTGGCGGACGGAGGCGGTGAGATGATTGGATTCCGTGAGAGCGATCGAAAACGCGGGAGCGAGGACGAGAAAAAGAAGGAAGGGAAGCAGATCCAGATCGATTTTTTTGAGAAAAATGAAAGGCGCCAACGCGGTGAAAAGGAGCAGTGTGATCAGGCGGCGGAGGGTGGCGTGATTTTCCGCGGCGGGAGCGATGAGGGAGGCGCCGAGAGACAGGGAGGACCAGCCGAGGTAGGTGATCGAAGTCACGTATGCGAACACGGCGATGCGGGATTCCGGGCTATCGAGAGCGAGAAAAGCGAACAGACCCTGTGTTCCCATCCTTCCCATTCCGAAGATGAGCAGCATCAGGAAGGAGTAAAGCATCACGGGAATGCCGAAGACGGGCAGGAGGGCCCTGATGATGACGGAGGAGCTTCCGGAAAATCCGACGGTGACGGCGGTGAGCGCCATGGAGGTGAGAAACAGCAGCGCGAGCAGGACCATTTCCGCGAAGAGGTTCATCCCGCCGAAGAAGTAGCGGAGAATGAGATAGGGAACGATGGCGGCCAGCAGCAGGGCGGACTGGCTGACGATGGCCACCCATTTTCCGAAGACGATCCTCCAGGCGCTGAGCCGGGTGAGGACCATCATGTCGATGGTGTTGCCCTTGATCTCGGAGGAAAGCGCGGTGATGCCGCGGAGCGGCTGGATGAGCAGGACGGCGATCGCGAAGAAACTGAAGATGACGCCGGAAATGACCGATCCCGCCTGATGGGAGCTGGAGGAGGCGCTGGCGGATAGCAGCATGGTTGCGAGCGCCACCTGGAGGCTGAGGAAGACGGCGATGAAGGTCTTCGCGCGAAGTCCCTGGCGCAGCTCCTTGACCAGCATGGGCGAGATGCGGTCGGGGAAATCGTTCTGGAGGGTGACGGGAGTTGCCATGGAAAATGGAGGAAGGGTGTTAGGGAAGCGGCGGGGGGGCGACGGCGGGTTGTCCGGAATCGAGGCGTGCGAGGATGTCGATGAAGGCGTCTTCCAGGTTGCGTTGTTCGCGGTGGAACTCGGTGACGCGGAGCCCGTCCCGGATCATGCGGGCGAGCACCTCGGCGGCGAGGGAGGAATCCTCGGTGGTGATGCGGATGCGTCCGCCTTGTTTGCGGGATTCCATGAACTCGACGTTGGGCTGGAGCACACACCAGTCGGATACGGACTGGGGGTTTCCTTCCACCTGCACGTCGTAGAGAATTCCGCCGGTGAGGTCGGACCCTTGCTTGAGGGATTCGGCGGAGCCGTGGTGGACGATGCGGCCGTGGTTGATGAAGAGGAGGGTGTCGCACATTTCCCCGAGTTCGGAGAGGATGTGGGAGGAGATGAAAATGGTTTTCCCCTCCTGGGCGAGAATGCGGATGAGGTGCTTGAGTTCGACGCGGGCCTTGGGGTCGAGACCGGCGGCGGGTTCATCCATGATGAGCACCTGGGGATCGTGGAGGAGCGCGCGGCCCAGGCCGAGGCGCTGGGTGTTTCCTTTGGATAGCTTGTTGGAAAAGCGTCCGGCGAGCGGGCTGAGATCCGTGAAATCCATCACTTCCTGGATGCGCTGCCTGCGTTCCTTGCCTTTGTATCCGAGGGCCCGGGCGTAGAAATCGAGATACTCCATCACGGTCATGTGATCGTAGTTTCCGAAATGGTCGGGCATCCAT
>CAZVSA010000300.1:629-972 GCA_964629955.1 uncultured Luteolibacter sp. | reverse complement strand
GGGTGGTCCACGACGTTGATCCCGCAGACTTCGGCGCGACCGAGCGTCGGATAATCCAGCGTGGCGAGAATCCGCATCGTGGTGGTTTTTCCCGCGCCGTTGGCTCCGACGAATCCGCAGACGGAGCCGTGGGGGATGTCGAAATCCACGCCGTTCACGGCCTGCAGGTTGCCGAAGTAGCGGTAGAGGTTATGCGTTCGCAGGGCGGACATGGTTTGAAGTTAAAAGCTATGTCTTGTTCGGCGTGGAGGGATCATTTATTTGATTAGATTGCCTGCGAAGAAAACGGCCAGAATCAAGGAAATCATCATGATCAGAGATCCCAATGGCTTGAAGTGAAACC
>CAZVSA010000300.1:0-619 GCA_964629955.1 uncultured Luteolibacter sp. | reverse complement strand
TTATCGGATGGCATAAAAAATGAGTATCGGATAATGAAAATGATCCATCCAAAAACAAACCAATTGATGAAGTTGAATTCAGGAAATCGGGGGTCTATTCTTGCCAGCGTGTTTGATCCGCAGCGCATACAGGAGCCAGTAACCTTTCGGCTATCTTGCAGAACAGTTGGTGAAACTTCGTAAGGATTCATTTTCATATCACCGAACATTCAGGGATGAAAGACGGGGCCGGTGATGACGGTGCGGGTTTCGCTCCAGCGGATGCCGGGATTGGTGTCGATGCCGGGGGCGTGGCTGGTGACGGCGACGAAATGGCCCGGGCGGTTTTGAACTTTCTTGAGAAATTCCTGATTTCGTTTCGAGAAGGCGTCGGCCTCCTGGTTCAAGGCGGGGATGGCGAAGGATTGCTCCAGCGGGGTGAGGGTGAAACGCTGTCCGGCGGTGATGTTTTCGGCTTTGTGCCAGGAGCCGTTTTCATCGAGGTAGTAGAGGGTTTCGATGGGGAACTCGAAGGTGGAGATGTGGGTGAGGGCTTCTCCGGTGCTTTCGATCCTGCCGCGGGTGGAGATGACGGCGGAGAGCGCGTGACCGTGTTCGGAGCGGCTCTGGAACCAATCCC
>CAZVSA010000299.1:0-5098 GCA_964629955.1 uncultured Luteolibacter sp. | reverse complement strand
TCGCAGGCTTCCACGGCCCGCGAACTCCAGGGCGTGGAGGCCTGGATCGCCGCATCGTTCATCCGCACGCAGATCGCGCGGCCGGTTTTCGACGCGGTGGGGAACAAACCGATGCTGGTGCTCCGCTCGACGCCGGAGCTTTCCTGGGAACTCATGCTCAAGGGGCTGATCGACCGGGTCGGCTCCTTGATCCTCATCATCCTCGCGCTGCCGTTTTTTCTCTTCGCCGCGATCGGCATCAGGCTCGCCAGCCCGGGCGGGCCGGTGATTTTCTCCCAGATGCGCGCCGGACGCTATGGGAAGCCTTTCAAAATGTACAAGTTCCGCACCATGGTGCCGAATGCGGAGGATTTGCTCAAATCCACCAAAGAGCAGCACGGCAATCAAATGGAAGGGCCGGTTTTCAAACTCAACAACGATCCCCGCATCTTCCGCTTCGGAGCATTTTTGCGGAAACTGAGCATCGATGAACTCCCCCAGCTCATCAACGTCCTGCTGGGAGACATCAGCCTCGTGGGCCCGCGTCCGCTTCCCGTTTATGAAGTGGCCGCCTTTTGCAACCTTTCCCACCGGCGCCGGTTGAGCGTGAAACCGGGCATCACCTGCGAATGGCAGGCCGGGGGCCGCAACAAGATCACCAGCTTCGACGAGTGGGTGAAAATGGACCTGAAATACATCGACAACTGGTCGCTGTGGCTGGACTTCCGGATTCTCCTCAAGACCGTCCCCGCCGTTCTTTTCGGTACCGGCGCGAAGTGAGGAAACGTCTTTCCTCTCAAACGGCACCCAAATCCGCCGCTTTTTTCATGCAAGTCGTCTCTTCGGTTTTGTTCGTGATCGCGCTGGTTCTGGCCGTCGTGATCGGCCCCCAAACCCGCGCCTGGAGCTGGGGCCCCGCGATGATCCCGCTGGGACTGGCGGCGCTCGTTTCCATTCCATCGTTCGTCCGGAGAAACGGTCCGGGTACGAATGGCTGGATCGTCGCGTTTGGAGTCCTTGCGGCCGGGTGGTTTTCCTGGCGCGCCTGGGTTTCCCCCGTGGGTGAGTTTGCCCTGGCCGATTTGCTGCTGCTGGCGTCCGCGGTCGCGTCCTTTCTGGTCATGAGGGCGATCCAGGGCAATACGGCGGCGGAGCGCGTGCTGCTCTGGGGAATCGCATTGCTGCTGCTGGCGAGCGTGGTGGTCGTAGCCCGCCAGGCAATGGACCCCTCCTACAGCCCCTTGTTCCGGGCGCGTGCCGGCACATGGCCGTCCGGATTTTTCGCACACTACAACGAGGGGGCGAACTTCCTGATCGGAAGCTCGTTCCTGCTCGGAGCCGCCGCATTGACAGGGCGTCACCCGCTGGCGGAAAAGGCCGTTTGGGGGTTGATCTCCCTCGCGGGGCTCGCGGCGGTGTATTTCACGCACTCGCGCGGCGGCATTCTGGCGGTGGCGATCGGTTTCGCCGCATTCGTCGCCATCGCCCTGGTGATCGGGAAACGGCGCGGCTCGCGCTGGTTCGCTCCGGCGCTGGTCGCCATTCCCCTGATCGGCGCCGCGCTCGTTTTCTTTCTCTACCAGGGCTGGACGGAATCGCAGGAAGCCAGATCGCAAACCATCGACCAGCTCGGGGACAACACGATCCGGCTTACCCTGCTGGGAATCTCGGCATCCTCCATCGCCGATCACCCATGGGCGGGCGGCGGCAGCCGGAGTTTCAGTTGGGAAGTCCTGAGGTTATGGGAAACAAAGCTCCATGGATGGGGTTTGGCGCGCCCCGAACTGGTTCATAACGAAATCCTGCAAGCGGCGACGGATTACGGCCTCACCGGGGCCGGGCTGCTGGGCGGACTCCTTGCCGTGCTGGTCGCGGCGGGGATCATCAGGATTCTTTTCGCGGGCAAGGACACGCCGGAGATGGCCGATGCCTGGCGGCTTGGAGGAATCGCGGGGCTCGCGGGAATGTTCGTCCAGTCGAGCTTCAGTTTCGTGTTCCACCTTTTGCCGGGGACGATCCTTCTGGGCTTGTGCCTTGGCCGGATCGCATTTTCACCCACAAGGACGGATTTCCTGAAATTCCGGTGGCCCCAATGGACCATGGCGGCGGTGTCCCTGGTGCTCGCCTGCTGCCTGCTGCCTGCCGGGTGGGCCGCCACACGGACCACCGCGGCTCTCTGGTCCGTTTACGTTTCCAAGGATCCCACCACTCCGGCAGCCCATCATGCGGCCTTGAATGAGGCGATCGACCTTTGGCCCACCGCGGAGTTCCTGCGGGAGCGCGCGATGCTTCTCCAGGAAATCGCCTCGGCCGATGTCGTCGACTTCCCTTCGGACGAAGCCATGCAACTCGCGCTGGAAGACTACACCAAAGCCCTGGCCCTGAATCCGTACGACGCGACAAGTTCCATCAACCGCGCCAACCTGCTGAGCAACTCCCGGCAAGCCCCGGAGGCCGAAATGGAATTCCACCGCGCCATTCACCTTCAGGGCGGCATGGAACCCGCCTTCCGGGCCCGCTTCCATTTCGCCTGGCACTGGATGAGGAAAGGGCATGGATTTCTTTCCTCCGGAAACCATCCCCCCGCACTGGAAGCATTCCAGGAGGGCATCGCCCAATTGGAAACCCTGCGCGAGGAATGGCCGCGGTTGACCACCCCTCCGGATGAAATGGAATTGAAAACCAGCCTGCTGGAAGGAATGGGCTCCGCCTCGGAAGGCATGGAGGAATTCCCCGCCGCATTGGAAGCCTACACGGCCGCCGCGCAGCTGCCCCCCGGCCTGAGGGCCCGGTATCATGGCGCGGCGCTGCTTTCCAAGTGGGGGACGAAGCTCTGGGACGCGCGGCGGCCTTCCGAAGCCCTCGCTTGTTTCCTGGAAGCGCGGAAGCGGTTCGCGGCCGCCACCGAACTCCCGGAAGGAGTCACCGCCGCGCAAAAAGAGGAATACGTTCAATACGTGGAACGCTCGATCACCTTCCTCACCGAAGCGAAGGTGACGCCCGCCGGGCAACTGCCGGCGCGGTGAAAAATCACGACTGAATGCGGTCCCAGTCGATTTGCTTGTCCGCCAGCTCGATGAGAAACTTGCTGAGTTTTTCGTCCGCTTCCTCCTCGCTCACCTCCAAATCGATCCCTGGCAGCGGGCCGTACCACATGGAGGCGGATGCGTAGGCCCACCGCTGGTCGAGCCCGTGGATAACGCGATCCTTCATGTCAATGAGCGTGCGGCCCAGGTGGTCATGCGTGATCCGGTCGTGCCCGACGAAAAAGTAATAGGTCACACACTGGATGGCCAGGTCGGGATTGGACGGGGGACGCTGGACCGAGAGCAATCTCTTCACCGTGAACTCCCTGCCGTTCGGAAGCCGGATATCCACATTGCCCGACGAAATAAGGGTATGTCCCTGGGCGCGCATGCAGCGCTCCGGGCGGTGGATCGAATTGTTGAGATCATGGCCGGATAGCACGAGCGAAAAATCGAGCCGGTGGCCGGTGGGAAGAAGGTCTCCGGTGATCTCGCCGGGCCGCGCCAGATGGCAGATCGCTTTGGAGAACTTGGTGTCCCGGGCCAGCGTATTCAGCTCCGCCTCACTGGGAGGAATGTGCTGGAAAAACCACGCTCCCGCGCTGCCGGGAAGATCCATGTTTGCCGCCGATTGCGCCACTTCCCCCGCCTTCGGCAGGAAATAGACGGAACCAAGAACGCCGGCCAGGGCAAACGGCAGGAAAAACGCGCGGAGAATCATGATTCGGCGGGTGAGGTTTCGGCGGATTCCGTCCGGCGGATTACCGTCCGTGTCAATTTTTTCCGGCCGCTCCGTTTCCACGGCAAGCCTCCCTCCAGAACGGAGTGGAAGACCAGCAGCAGCAGCAGGGAGATCGGATAGAACAGAAGCAGGCCGGACCAATCATGCCAGGTCTCACGCGCCCATCTGGCGTCGCCATACTCGGCGATGACGAAGATCGATGTCAGCCGGAGCACGTTTCCGAGAATCGCCAGCGGCACCGCGCTCAGGAAAAGCAGCACCTTTTTCCACAGCGCGATCTTCGCCACATACGCCCACGCGGCCGAAATCATCAGCAGCGCCATCAGCGAGCGGATGCCGCTGCACCCACCCGCGATGCTCAGCGGTTCCCAGTTGCCGCTCTTTGAAAAAATCTCCGTCCCCTGATAATACGTCTCCACCCCGAAAAGCCCCGAAAGCGAATGCGTCATCGTCGTCGCGATGATCTGCAAATGCACCGTCGCCTGCTGGAACGTCGGCAGCGGAACCGCCAGCCAGAAAAAGAACAACGGAAACAGCAGCATTCTCCCCACCTGCCAGCCCCACAGGTAAAGCGCGGAGCCCCACATCAGAAAGGGCAGCCCCCCCACCGCGATCCGCGGCTGGAGGGTCCGGATCGAAATGGCGAACAACAACGCGCCGATCAACAGGGACACCAAGCCCCACATGCTTCCCTGCGTGGCCGATTTCCTCAAATCCTTGAAGCGGTACAAAATCAGCCCCGCGATCACCACCGGAAAAAGGAAACCGTGCTCGTAGTCCGTCTCCCCGTTCCAGGCGCTCACCAGCCATTGCAGCGCGGAGACATTCCGGTGCTCTCCGAACGCGGGAAACAATCCGTAAAACCACACCAGCACCATCACGGAAGCCGCGATGGCCAGCCAAACAATCAACGAGGGAACTCCCCGTTCCGCGGGCTGCCGGCTGCCAATGGCATGATCGGTGGGGTCTTCGGACATCGATCGGATGATTGCGGGAAATCCTCCAAGGAAATCCGCACAAAGTATTGCCGCCCGCCCACCCGCTGTCAACAATCCCGCGTCCCGGAGGAAGCCCGCCTTCACCAGCCCATGAAAATCATCAGTGGAACCGCCCACCGCGCCCTTGCCGAGCGCATCGCCACATGCCTCGGCCAACCCCTCGCCGACGTCCATGTCACCGCTTTCCCTGATGGCGAGACTGCCGTGAAAATCAACGAAAACGTCCGCGGAGCCGACGTTTTCATCGTCCAACCGAGCTGTCCGCCCACCAACCACAACCTCATGGAGCTGCTGATCATGGTGGATGCCGCCCGCCGCGCCAGCGCGGAAAGGATCACGGCGGTGATCCTTTC
>CAZVSA010000298.1:0-5140 GCA_964629955.1 uncultured Luteolibacter sp. | reverse complement strand
GTGGGCGTCCCGCCCACTTGAGCGGGGATGTGGGCGGGACGCCCACGCTCCTTGATTCTCTAAATTCCGGCAAGGGCCTCCCTGTCGATCCCGCGCAGTTCAAAAACCTTGCGGATGGTATCCTCGATCAGGTTGTTCGGGCAGGACGCGCCCGCGGTGACCCCGACGACCACCGGGCGGTCGCTCAGCAGAAGCTGCGAATAGGAGGACGCGACTTCCATGTTCCGGTGCAGATCGTAATGGACGATTTCCTCCAGCGATTTGATGCAGGCCGCGTTCCGGATGAAAAAGGTGGGCACTTTCTGTTCGCCGATTTCCACCAGATGCGCGGTGTTCGAGCTGTTGTATCCGCCAACGACGAGAAGGAGATCCATCGGTGTCGAGAGCATGTCGAAAAGGGCGTCCTGGCGCTCCTGGGTGGCCCCGCAAATGGTATCGAAAACCAGGAACGCCGCGTCGTTTCCGTCCCGCTCCACGATGGCGTCCCTGATGCGCCGCTGGATTTCCTCGGTTTCGCTTTTGAGCATGGTGGTCTGGTTGGCGACGCCCACCCGGCGGAGATGCAGGTCCGGATCGAAGCCCGGCGAACATGCATCCCGGAAGCGCGCCATGAACCCGTCCCGGTCGCCCCCGTTCCGGATGTAGCTGCAAACGAAGTCGGTGTCCGCGAGGGTAAGGATGACGAGATAATGCCCTTCCCCCGATTCGCCGAGCGCCCTGGATGCGGTGGCGCGGGTTTCCTCATGGTTTGCCTTGCCGTGGATGATGGAGGTCACGCCGTCCTTCGCGTATCCCCGCACGCGCCGCCAGACTTTCATGACATCGCCGCAGGTGGTATCCACGACATAACAACCGCGCTCCGAGATTTTTTCCATGAACGTGGTCGGCGCGCCGAAAGCGGGCACGATGACCACATCGTCCTCCGCGAGCTGGTCGTAGCTGGCGTCCATTTCCTGCCATGGCAGGGAAACGATCCCCATGTCCTGCAACTGCCGGTTCACCTCCGGGTTGTGGATGATCTCGCCGATCAGGAAAATCCGGTTGTCCGGGAACACCCTGCGCGAGGCGTATGCCAGATCGATCGCCCGCTCCACGCCGTAGCAGAAACCGAACTGCTGGGCGAGCCGCAGGGTGGTGTTGCCGATGCGGATCCGGCCGCCCTGGTCCTTGAGCTTTTCCACGATGGACGAGTTGTAGTGGTTCGCCACTTCCGCGGAGACAAGCTCCATGACATCCGGGCGGCGGACGTTCACACGGGGCCTGGCTTTTTTTTCAGGAGTCGCGGAGGCGGTTTCGTTCATCGGGGAAAGTATAAACCCGGAGAACCGGGAACCAACTCATTTTGCCGGGGTGCGGCGCCACAAGGGAAGGGCGAGCAGAAAATAGAACGCCAGGGCGATGAACGACATCGAAACGAGATACCAGGGCCAGGGGCCGAGATGGTCGATCAGGCTGGGGTTGTCCGGCGGGCGCGAAACAAAGCCGAAGTTCGTGCCCAGCAGGCTGTTCACGGACATCGCCAGCGCAAGATACGCGAACGACCAGAGAAACGCCTCCACCGGGCTTTTCCACAGCGGGGACTTCGGCCTCCAGCCGAGAACGGCCGGAATATACAGTGCCGCGGCCACCACCGCGAAGTGGTGCACGAAAAACATCACGAAGGGCAGATGGGGGAAACCGACCGAGATGTTCGGCGTCAGCAGCGCCTGAAAGGTGGCCGCCAGCCCCCAGAAGTACGTCAGGGAGCAAAGGAGAGGCTTCCGGGTGATCAATGCCAACCCCGCGGTGAACGCCGCGATGTCGCAGAGATGAACGGGAAGGAGGTTGTCGAGCGATTTGGGTGCGTCCAGGGACAGCCATGCCAGCAGGCCGAGCGGATACGCGCTGAGATTGAGGAATGCCAGCAACGCGGTCGCCCGCCGCCGGGATTCACCGCCGCGCCGGCCTGCGAGCAGAAAAAACCCGACCGCAACCGCTCCGGCCAGCGCGGCCATGAGATGTTGCGGGGAAAATGGCTGGAAGGGATCGGGCACGACGGGAGTGGATCTCTTTTCGCATACGGGTCAAATTGGCCGGATCTCCGCGATGGAAGGATTCCGCCCGGAAAAAATTTCCGCGGCCACGGCTTTCACCTGTTCCTCCGTCACGGAAAGGACGGTTTCCCTCCACTCGGCGGGGAGTGGGATTCTCCCGAAATCCAGGACGCTCTCCCCGGCCCACGCCGCGTGGGAGCCGGTCGATTCAAACGCGAGCTTGCTCTGTGCGATGGAAAGCTTCTTCGCCCTCTCCAGCTCACCGGGCCTCGGCCCCTCTCTCGCCAGCGCGTCGATTTCACGCAGGATGCATGCGACGGCTTGTTCCCGCGCATCGGGATCCAGTCCCGCGTTGATCTCGAATGCCCCGGTCTCGTGGAAAAGGGTCACATCGCTGCCGATCTGATAGCAAAGCCCGCGTTCTTCCCGCAGTTCCAGGAACAACCGCGAACTCGCCGTTTCTCCGAGGATCAGGCTCAGCAACCGCAGGGCATGCCGCCCCGCCCAATGCCGACCCGGAGTGTGCCAGGCCATGGCGAGCTGAAGCTGGTCGGTATCCCGCTCGTCGGTCACGTTGCCCGCGACGGCTCCATTCCGCTCAAAATCCACCACCTTGACGCCGTTGTGAAAGCCCGTGGGAAGGTGCGGCAGCAGCATTTCCGTGATTTCCTCCGGAGAATACGGGCCTGCGGCCGCGATCACCACATCCTTGCGGAAATGATGCCGGGCTCTGAAATCCAGCAATTTCGCCCGATCCACCTGAGCGATGGATTCCAGCGTGCCTGAAATCGAATTTCCCAACGGATGGGAACCCCACAGCGCGGAGGAGATCAGATCCCCGATGTGATCCGCGGGGGATTCCCTGTAGAGCGTGATTTCCTCGCCGATGACTTCCCGCTCCAGCCGGATTTCGTTTTCCGGAAACGCCGCATGCCAGACCATGTCTCCGAGCACGTCCGCCAGCAGCGGCATCAGTTCCGCTTCCCCCCTGCCTTCATACACCGTCTGGTCCTCCGAGGTGCACGCATTGATCTGCCCGCCCGCATTCTCGATCTCCACGCTCAAATCGCGGGCGCTTCTCCGCTCCGTGCCTTTGAAAACCATGTGTTCCACGAAATGCGCCAGCCCCGCGGGCAGCCCCGACTCATCACGGCTCCCCGCCGGAATGTAGATCGAAAGCGCGGCGCACTCCGATTCCGCCACCGTAGCCACCGCCAGCCGGGGGCCTCCCGGCAACTGCCGCCAATGATAGATTGCCTTGCTCATGAAAGGATCATTGCCTCCGCCAGCACCAGATCCGCCGGTGTCGTGATCTTCGGGTTCGGCGAGAGGGATTCCAGAAATTTCACCCGTCCGCCGCCCGCTTCCAGCGCGGAAACCTCGTCGGTCACACGGATTCCCACGGACAATACTGCGGCGTACGCGGCGCGCAGCAATTCCGTGCGGAAAACCTGCGGGGTTTCCATGAACCAGAGGTTTTCCCGCGAAACCGCCTCCGAAGCGAAATCATCGGCATCCGACCGCTTGAGCGTCTCCGCCACCCGCCGCGCGAGAGCCGCCGCCCCGTGTTCCACGGCGCACGCAAGGCACCGGTCGATCTCCGTGGGAGCCACCAACGGCCTGGCACCGTCGTGGACCGCCACATATTCCGAAGAAACCTCCGCCAGGCCCGCCGCCACCGAATCCTGGCGCTCCGCTCCTCCGTCCACCCGTTTCAAGGGTTTCGGAAAATCTCCAAGCCCGAGCGATTCCCAGCGTTCCCGGGGACAAACCACCACCACCTCCGTGATCGATTCCGCGGCGGCCAAAGCTTCCAGAGTGCGCTGGAGCACCGGCTTTCCTGCCAGCAGCGCGGCCAGCTTGTCGAAACCCATCCGGCGGCTGGACCCTGCCGCCACGACGATCGCCGTGCAGGTGGGGATTGGATCGGCGTCGCTCATGGGGGAGCAGGTGTTATCAGCCGCTTCGCCCCCCGCAAAGCGCGAACATCGGCAGGCGGCTTTCACCTCCCCACGGGAGCAATCCCCTCATCGGTCATCGTCACCGGCAGCAGGAATCCCTCCCCGTCGTATTCGATCCGGTCAATGGCGATCTCCCTCCGGCCCGAATAGGGGCCATCGCCCTCCCGGGCGTTCCAGCGATGGTAAACGATGAACCACCCACCGTCCCCGGGGTAGCGGATGATCGAGTGATGCCCGGGCCCCTTGTGGCGGGCGTCGCTTTCCAGAATCGCGCCCCGGTATTTCCACGGACCAACCGGGGATTCCGATGTCGCGTAATGGACCGAATACGATGCATCCCGATAGCTCCCATGACTGTAGGTGAGATGATATTTTCCCTCGTGATGATGAAGGAAGGGAGCCTCGGTAAATCTTCGCGGCGTTTCCACGGCCACCTCGCGCCGGAAGCTGATCATGTCCTCGTTCAGCTCGAAAACCCGCAGCGCCGCCCCGTCGCTGCCACCGGCGTAGAAGTAATCGATTCCGCTTTCCGGATCGCGGAACACCATTGGATCGATCGCCTCGAATCCGTTTCCTCCCGTGAGAAGCGCCTTGCCCGAATCCCGGAAGGGACCTTCCGGGGAATCCGCCACCGCCACGCCGATTCGCGAAGGATGCCGCGCGGATTGAGGGCCGACCGAGAAATAGAAATAATAACGATCACCGCGCACCGCGATGCACGGCGCCCACGGACCATGGTTTCCGCGCCCGTCTTCCCGAATCCACGGGATGTCCTTGAAATCGAGAATCGGCCCGTGCTCTTCCCAGTTCTTCAGATCCGTGGACCGGTAGGCCAGGAAGTTTCTCCCATCCCTGGTCCTCGTCGGATACATCCACACCGCGCCATCGATCACCTCCGCGTGGGGATCCGCCGCCGGAATCACGGGATTCGCACCCGCACCGCATGCGAACAGAATGGTGGCGGTCGCGGCAAAAATCGCGTTGGAGCATCGGCTTCTCATTACCCCGGAAGGTTCCCACGAATCCGAAGGACGCGGCAACCCTGTTGCGGAAGAAATGCCGGTCAACCCTCCACTTGCTTATGATTGGCGGCGGGCAGAATGCCAAAAGTGTTCCGGGAATCGCGGCGGCAACGCCGGAGGCGGG
>CAZVSA010000297.1:3956-5282 GCA_964629955.1 uncultured Luteolibacter sp. | reverse complement strand
CCATGGTGCAGGACCAGAAGCCGTTCCGCTCGTTGAGGGCGAATTTTTTGCGGGTGCGGACCGAGTCGTGGAAATCCGTTTGCTGCGGCTCGGGATCGGGCAGCTCGGCGAGGCGTTTTTCCAGGTCCGGGATGTCGGAACGGAATCCCTGATAAATTTTTCCTTTGGGTCCTTCGATGTAGGGGGCTCCGGTGTCTTTGTTTTCGCCATCGAGGACGATCTTGCATCCATCGGCGTAGGTGAACTCGATGCGCCTCCAGGTGCCGATGGCATCGTCGTCCTGCGGGTCGGCGTCGATCTCCACGGAGATGGGCGCGGTGTTGTCCTTGTCGAGGATGTATTGGGCGGGGTCGAGGTAATGCTGCCCCATGTCGCCGAGACCGCCGCCGTCATAGTCCCAGTAGCCGCGGAAGGAACCGTGGGTGCGGTGCGGGTGGTAGGGTTTGAGGGGGGCGGGGCCGAGCCAGAGATCGTAGTCGAGATGATCGGGGACGGGCTGCCCGGTGAGGTCGGTTCTTCCGGTCCAGATGCCGAGCTTCCAATCGAATCCGGTCGTGCCGGAGACGGTGATTTTGAGCGGCCAGCCGAGGAGCCCGTGCATTGCGGCTTTCTTTAAATTATGAACCGGCATTCCCATTCCGTAGAAATTTCCCTGGAAGCGGAACCATGTGTTGAGCCGGAATACCCGCTCCTGTTCCTCGACGGCTTTGACCATGGCGATCCCTTCGCCGATGGTGCGGCTCATGGGCTTTTCGCACCATACGTCCTTGCCCGCGCGCGCCGCGGCGATGGCCATGAGCGCGTGCCAGTGGGGAGGTGTGGCGACGTGGACGACATCGATGTCGTCGCGGGCGATCAATTCCCGGAAATCGGAGTAGCCGGTGATTCCTTTTTCCTCGCCGCCGGTCTCCCCCATGCGGGCCGCGAGGCGGTTCTTGTCCACATCGCAAAGGGCGAGAAGTCGGCCGGGCATCTGGAGGTGGGATGCGGAAATGCCCCCGCAGCCGATGATGCCCTTGGTGATTTCCTCCGAGGGAGGCGTCGCTCCGCCAAGCCCGAGCACGCGGCCGGGAACAATCTGGATGGTGGCGAGGGCTGCGAGGGATTTGAGGGTTTGGCGGCGGGTGGTGTTCATGGGTTGTGATGCTTTCTACGGAGGGCGGACGGACAAACTCACCGAAAACATTTGGAAATCATTTCCGGGAGGCTCTGGAAAGGAGTTTGCGCGGCGGCGGTCATACCGGGCGAAATATCGCGGCCCGGTCCGGCGTTCTCATGATGTGATCCCGCGAACGCTGTTCCTTCTCATTTTTTTCTATCTCCGGC
>CAZVSA010000297.1:0-3946 GCA_964629955.1 uncultured Luteolibacter sp. | reverse complement strand
CATGGCGCGCGCGCGCGCGACGATTTTCTCCCGGCTGAACGCGGAAGAGGAGGGCAAGCGGCTTTCCGCGGACGATTACCAGCCGCGTGGCATCGAGGGCTGGACCGTCCATGTCGAGAAATCGCTGGAAGATCACCCCCGGAGGGAGGAGGCGCTGGAGTTGCTGGAACGGAAATTCGCGGAGATCGCGGCCCTGGTTCCCGCCGCCGCCCTGCCGGAACTCAGGAAAGTGCCCTTCTGGCTCAGCCGGAACACCGCGCCGGGCGCGTGTTATCATCCCTCCGCGGAGTGGCTGGAGAAAAACGGCCGGGTGGTGGAAATGGCGCGTTCCATCGAGATCCAGAACATCGATCACTTTCTCGATTGGTCCGCCGTGACACAGCCGATGATCGTGCTGCATGAACTCGCCCACGCTTGGCATCACCGGGTGCTTCCGGACGGCTACGGGAATCCGGAAATCCGGGAGGCATACGAGGCGGCGGCCGCATCAGGGAAATATGACGAAGTCCTGCATGCCGACGGCCGGAAAACGCGCCATTACGCGCTGACCAACCCGATGGAATACTTCGCCGAATGCTCCGAGGCCTATTTCGGGAGGAACGACTTCCAGCCGTTCGATCGCGCCGAACTCAAGACCTTCGATCCCGATGGCTACCGGCTCGTCGAGAAGATGTGGGGGATTGCCGGGCCTTGATCATTTGCCCACCATCCTCAGTTGCAATTCGATCGAATCGTTCACCAGATGCCCGCCGAGGCGGTGGAACCATTTTCCCGAGCCATAGAGGACGTTCCACAGAGTGCGATCGAATGCGAGCACGGCCTGCGCGGCGGGTTTTCCCTCCGGGGTGACTCCGGCGCAGGCCGTGATGTCGAGAGGGGCGGTGACACCCTTGAGCGTCAGATTTCCGTGGAGAATAAGATTCGGCGAGCCGGGGGCGGCACCGGCTACAGGGGTGGATCCGGTGATCTGATAGAAGGCCTCCGGATGGATCTCCGCATCGAAGAAATCATGATCGAGCAAATGGCGGATCAGCACGTCGTGCAAAGGATCTCCCGCGAGGTCGGAGCATTCGATGGCGGTCATATCGATGACGAACCCGCCGCCGGTGAGCCGCCCGTTTTCGATCCGGATCTGTCCCGATTTCAAGGCGATCCGCCCTTCGTGGCGGTTGAGGAGGTTCCTCCCGATCCAGAGAATCCGGCTTTCTTCGAGGTCGAGGAAATGGACGCCGTCCTTCACCGTGGGAGTGGCCGGGGAAGGAATGCCGCTTTCTTCCAGCGGAAGGCCGGCCGCACGCCAGGCATCGATGCCTCCCGAAAGCTCGCAGACATCCGTGTAGCCGAGGCGGATGAGCTTTTCCACCGCCATGCGGCCTTCCAGGCTGCCGGAGCCCGCGCCATACACGCAAAGAGGACGGGATTTGTCCGGTGCGAGCTCAGGAAGTCTCCCGGTGAAGGAGACTTCGAAGACGCAATTGCCCGCGGCTCCGGGGAGGCGGGAGCATTCGCAGTCTTCCGGCAGGCGGACATCGAGGAGCAGGGGAGGGTGCGGGGAGGCGAGCCGTTCTGTCAGCGCCGCGGGAGAAAGGGTCGTATGGCTTGGGTTCATGAAAAACATTCGATACACGCGGATTGCCGTATGCCAAAGGGAAGACGCGGAAATTTCCGTGCCGGGTGTGGAGCGGCGATTCCGGAGAGACCGGGCTGCGGTTCCCCGTATTCTTCGCCCATGAATCCGATGAAATCCGCGCCCGCCCGTCATGGTTTGAGATTCCGGTCCGGGGGAATCACGATTTTGGCGGGAATCGGAATCCTTGCGATGGGACTTGCGGATCGGGCCCGGGCCGGGGAATTCCGATACTCCCATCAGGAACGGGAGGTGAGGGTGCTGACGCATCATCCCGAAGAAGTGGAGGAAGGAAGGTTGCTGGTCCTGTTCCATGGGGCGAGCCGCGACGCGGATTCCTATCATCACTCGGGCAGGGTTCTCGCGGAGCGCATGAGGGCGGTATTGGCCGTTCCGGAATTCGACCGGAAGAGATTCGATCCGGAGGCCTATCAGGAAGGCGGGGTGATGCGGGGCGGCAAGCCCGCACGCCCGGAGAATTGGACTTTCGGATATGTCCGCCCGCTGATCGATGCGACTCCCTGGAGCGAGGGGAAAAGGCCGGAGGAGGTGTTCCTTGTAGGGCACTCGGCGGGCGCGCAGTTCGTGAACCGCATGGCGGCGATGGCCCCGGAAGCGGTGAGCCGTATCGTGGTGGTCAATGCGGGCGCGCTGGTGTTCCCGACGCGCGAGCTGGATTACCCGTATGGATTTGGTGGATTGCCGGAGGAGTTTTCCAATGATGAGGCGATCCGGCGTTATCTGGCCGTGCCGATGACACTTTACATCGGAACCGCCGATACTGGATCGAAACAATTGCCGGACAGTGAATCCGCCCGGCGGCAAGGGGCCGACAGGGTGGAGAGAACGAGGCGGTGTTATGAAATGGGACGCGAGCTCGCCGCGGAACATGGCTGGCATTTCGCGTGGGATCTCGTGGAGGCCGAAGGGCTGGACCATTCGTCGACGCCGATGTGGAAGCATCCTTCGGCCATCCGGGCGGTTGAGGGGCCGGTTCCGGAGTAATGGCATTGCCTGCCGTTCGGGCTTTTGTGGTTTTGACGAGGCTTTGCAAAGAACCAGGCGTGAAGCCGCGTATCCATGATTTCCTGATATGAATGAGTCCCTTCCGCCCTTTGAAAACATCACGCGCCGCCAACTCATCCGCCGGACCTTCGCGTTCAGCGCCGCCATGCTGCTGCACCAGCGTCTCCCGGGGCAGCAGGTTCCCGCGAGGGATGCCCCGGCCCCGGACACCGGGAGGGGGGTGGCCCATCTGATCGCGGTCGGTGATTTCGGTGCCCTCGGCAGCAGCGTGGTCCGGCAGGAGGCGGTGGCTTCCGGGATGAAGAGTTATTTGAGGAAAAACAAGATCAAGCCGGAGGCGCTCCTGCTCCTCGGCGACAATTTCTACGGTGGACTGGATGGCAAGGGAACGCGCTCGCCCAGATGGAAACGCCAGATCGAGGACATGTATCCGACCAGCCACTTCAACTGCCCCATTCATGTGGTTCTCGGAAACCATGACTACAGCGACGAAAGGGAACTGCGTTCCCGGGACGCCCAGCTCGCCTACGCTAGGGACCATCCCCGCACCCGCTGGAGCCTGCCCTCGCAGTGGTATTCCTTCGGGTTTCCCGAAAAGAACCCCTTGGTCGGCTTTCTCGCCCTCGACACCAACTTCACTTACAAAAACGAGGGTTGGGTGGGCGAGGAGCAGAGGCGCGGGCAGATGGAATGGTTCAGGAAGGAAATCGCCAAACCGCTCGAAACCCCGTGGAGATTCGTGATGGGACACCATCCCGTTTACAGCAACGGCGTCCATGGGGACGACGCCCGGATGGGGAGGGACTATGGCAGCCTTTTCAAGGAGCATGGTGTCGATCTCTACCTCGCCGGGCACGATCACGATCTCCAGCACATCGAGGCCGAGAACCACCCCACTTCGTTCGTGGTCAGCGGTGGAGGCGGAGCGCGGGTCAGGGATCTGAAAAACACGGAGCGCGGTCCTTTCTCCCAGGCGGTCTACGGGTTCACCCATGTGGAGGTGACAGCCGGGCACTTCATCCTCAGGCACATCGACGCCAATGGAAAGTTGCTCCATGCGTTCCGGAAATCGAGGGATGGCGAGGTGGAGATCCTCTGATTTTCTCCGTAGGAAATGATTTTTCCAAAGTTGTAACTCTGTTAGCCTGCATTTCTCACGGAGGGGTTCTCCTGTACTCCCGTCGATTTTGCAAAGGATTGGCAGTCAATCATCGGATGCGGATCGATGGCCCGAAAATCCGCTGACAAGCTGTTTTCTCTTCCGGGTTTGGAACGCCGGGGTTCATGGCGGAG
>CAZVSA010000296.1:2283-5291 GCA_964629955.1 uncultured Luteolibacter sp. | reverse complement strand
TTGGCATGGCATCCATCCCGGCCCTTCCGCTTTCTCCGCCAAATACAGCCCCACCTGTTGCGGAGAGACAGTCACGGCGCGCCCGGCGGTCACGCCCTACCTGCCGGAATCATTCCCGGAACACTTTTGGCGGAATGCCCGCGCCACGTGGGCCGGGCATTCCGCGGACTTCTCAGCAGATCACGTCCGGTTTGCGACAGGCGGCCTGTTGGGCGAGGGGTGTGCTTGCCGGTTGGCGGAAAATTGGCGAGAGTTGGCGGATGATCTGCGCAGTTTTCGATTCAAAGCCATATGACCGCGAGTTTTTGTCCGCCGCGGCGGAGGGGAGGAACATCGATTTCCGCTTTCTGGATTTTCGGATGGGGCCGCAAACGGTTTCGGCGGTAGCGGGTGCGGATGCGGTTTGCCTTTTCGTGAATGACGCGCTGGACCGTGCGGGGCTGGAGGTGCTGCGGGATGCGGAGGTGAAGCATGTCGCGCTGCGAAGCGCTGGCTTCAATCATGTGGACATCGAAGCCGCGAGGGAGTTCGGGATCGCGGTGACGAGGGTGCCCGCGTATTCGCCGCACGCGGTGGCGGAACATACGGTGGCGTTGTTGCTGACGTTGAACCGCAAGATCCACCGGGCGTTCAACCGGGTGAGGGAGCAGAATTTCTCGCTGAACGGTTTGGTGGGGTTCGATCTTCACGGGAAGGTGGCGGGCATTGTCGGCACGGGGAAGATCGGCCGGATCACGGCGGAGATTTTGCGCGGGTTCGGCTGCCGGGTGTTGGCTTGCGATGTGTCGCCGGACCGGGAGTGGGCGGAGAAGGCGGGGGTGGAGTATGTGGAGCTGGAGAGATTGCTGGAGGAAGGGGATGTCGTTTCCCTGCATGTGCCGTTGTTTCCGGAGACTTTCCATTTGTTGAACGGGGAAACGCTGGGACGGATGAAACCCGGGGCGTATCTGCTGAACACGAGCAGGGGGAAACTGGTGGATACCGGGGCGTTGATCGGAGCTTTGAAGGCGGGCAGGCTCGGCGGGGTGGCGCTGGATGTGTATGAGGAAGAGGAGGGGATTTTCTTCGAGGATCACTCGGGAGAGGTGTTGCAGGACGATGAGTTGTCGCGGTTGCTGACGTTCCCGAACGTGCTGATCACTTCCCATCAGGCGTTTTTCACGGTGGAGGCGTTGTCGGAAATCGCCCGGGTGACGGTGGAGAATCTTGTGCGGCTGGGAGGGGGAGGGGATGCCTTGGAAGGGACGAGGTTGTGAGATCAAAAAGGGAGTGCCGGCGGGATGCCGCTGCTCCCTTGGAGAGGATCGCTGGCGAAGGCGAATTCATGCACGATTCTTCCTTCCATCAGATGTTCCTGGATGATGCGTTCCAGCACTTCCGGGGTGCAGGAGTGATACCAGACCCCCTCCGGATAGACGACGGCCACCGGGCCTTGCAGGCATACGCGGAGGCAGTTGGCCTTGGTGCGGAAGACTTTGGCACCGAGACCGAGTTCCTTGATGCGGCGCTTGAGGAATTCCCAGGATTCGAGGCCGGATTCCCTGGTGCAGCATTTGGCTTCCGATTGATCGGCGCAGAGAAAGATGTGGCGTTCGAGGTTGCCGATTCCTAGGGCGGCGGCAGCGGTGGAGGGATCGCTCATTTCGGAAGGACGGTGAAGAAGGTGGGCGGGTGATGGAAAATTTCCGCGGCGACGGCGCGGACGTCCCCGGGGCGAAGGGCGTGGTAGATGTCCCGGAGGCGGCGGTGTTCGTCGGCGGGATGGCCGAAGAGGAGATCGAGGGCGATGTGGCGGGCGGTGGCGGAGGGGGATTGCTGCTGGATGGCGAGGCCGCTGAGAACGGTGGAGCGGACGCGGTCGAAGGTGTCGTCCGGAATGCCGTTGGCGGCGATTTTTCCGATTTCCGCGAGGAGTTCGGTGCGTGCCAGCTCGGCTTGTTCGGGGGAGGTGGCGATGTAGAAGGTGAACAGGCCGGCATCGAGGCCGAGGAATTGCGTGGCGCCGACGCGGTAGGCGAGGCCGAGTTCCTCCCGGAGGCGGGTGAAGAGCGGGCCGGCCATGTCCGACGCGTATTCCTGGATCATGGCGAGGGCATGACGCCGCGGGCTGTTTGCGGTTTCACCGGGGTAGCCGATGGCGATGACGGCTTGCATTTTGGGAAGGCGCAGCGCGCCGTCGCCGCCCATGCGGAGGGGGCCGCGCGGGGCTTGCCAAGGGGAGCCGTACGGGAGGCCGGAGAATTTTCCGGAAAGGGAATCGAGGACGGCGGAGGGCTCGAAATCCCCGGCAATGGCGATCGTCATGTTCGCGGCGTTGAAGTGCCGCGCGTGGTGGGCGCTGAGGGAAAGCCGGTCGAGCGAGGGGAGGGAATCGAGGGAGCCGAGTGGGTCGAGGCCGTAGCCGGTGCCGTCGAAGATTTGTTTTCTGAGGTTGCTGAAGCAGGAGTGGATGGGGTCCTGCAAAGCTTCTTCGAGCGAGGCGAGCTGGCTGGCTTTTTCGCGGGCGAGAGAGTCTTCGGGGAAGGAGGGGGTGAGGATGATTTCGGAGAATACGCCGGAGATGGTTTCAAAGTCGGGGGCGAGTCCGGCGGCCTGGACGAGGAGGGCGTTGTTGCCGGTTCGCGCGCTTGCGGAGGCTCCGAGGGATTCGAGCGTCATCGCCAGTTCGTGCGAGCCGCGCCGTGTGGTGCCTTCGGGCAGGGTGGAGGCGAGGAGCTGGTTGAGGCCGTTGTTTTCGGGAATTTCCGAGGGCAGTCCGGCGAGGACGGCGGCCTGGAGGTGGACCAACGGGACGCGGCGATCCGGCAGGAGGGCGATCCGCAGGCCGTTGGGGAGGGTGTGGGTTTCGATTTCGGCGGATTTGGGTTTGGATTTCGCGCCGCGCGCAGGGGCGGGGGCTTCCAGGGGATCGAGGATGGAGAGGGTGGAGCGTTCTTCGGTGAGTGTGGCGGCGGCTCCGAGGATGTCCGCGGGGGTGACGGCCTGGATGGCGGCGAGGTAGCGGCGGG
>CAZVSA010000296.1:469-2273 GCA_964629955.1 uncultured Luteolibacter sp. | reverse complement strand
GCTTTCGCGAGTTGGTCGTCGAGCGGAGAGGCGGCGATGGCGGAAAGCTCCGCGTGAATGGCGTCGATGAGGGCATCGCGTTTGTCCGGGCCGGTTTCGGCGGAAATGGCGAGGAGTCCTTCGCGTCCCGGGCCGGTCCAGGAGAAGGCGGAGATTTCGAGGGCGAGTTCCTTTTCCTCGCGCAGTTTCCGATGGAGAATGGAGGCTCGCCCGCGGCCGAGAATGGCGGCGAGGACATCGAAGGCGGGTGCGTCCGGGTGGTCCAGGGCCGGGCTTTTCCAGGCGAGGGAGATCCTGCTGACGGGGATTTGAAAGACGGCACGTCCGCGGCGGGGGCCGAGTTGTTTGGGGTCTTTGGCGACGAGCGGCTCCCGCCCGCAGCCGGGCAGGCATTCGCGGGTGAGGGCGGCGAGGGTTTCCCGGATTTCGTCCGGATCGAAGTCTCCGGAAATGACGGCGGTGCAGCGGTCGGGGGTGTAGCGGCGGCGGTGGTAGGCGGTGAGGTCGCCGTATTGGATGGCTCCGAAGAGATGGCGGTGGCCGATGACGGGATGCCTGCGGGGGTCCGCGGTGAAGGCGGTGGAGAGAAGGAGCTGGGTGGAGACGTTGTCGGGATCATCGAGCCCCATGTCGATTTCGCGGCGGATGACGTCTTTTTCTTTCTCGAATTCCGATTCGGGAATGAGGGGGAAGAAGACCAGATCGGTGAGGACGTTGAGAAAAACGGGAAGGGAGTCCGACGGTCCGTCGATGTAATAGACCGTGCGGTCGAAGGAGGTGTAGGCGTTCCAGTGGCCGCCGGCGGCTTGCACGGTGTCGGCGAGCGCTTGGGAGTCGTAGCCGCGGGTGCCTTTGAAGACCATGTGCTCCAGAAAGTGGGAGAGGCCGGAGCCGAGAAGCTCGTCTTCATGCACGCTGCCGGTGGCGACCCAGATCTGGGCGCTGACCACGGGAGCGGATGGATCGGGGTCGAGAATCAGGGTGAGGCCGTTGGGAAGCGTTTCGACGGTGGCGGTGGTGAGGGGGTATTCCATGAATTTCCGGCTTGGATGAGGAGGGTGTGATCCGCTAACGATGCTTCATGCAACGTTGGATGGTAGTGAGCGTGGTGATCGCGGTGGTGCTGGTTTTCGGCGCTGGAGCCGGGTATGTGCTGATGAAGCTCAATCAGCCGGATCCGCGATGGATGCCGCTGCTTTTGAACCCGGAGCTGCCCGAGGAAAAGCGCGAAGAAGTGGCCGCGGAGCTGCGAACGATGATTTTGGAGAGGGAGCGCCTGTTGAAAATGGTGAGGGAGGAGGACGTGGTGAAGGGGTTGGGATTTTCCTCCGAAGAGGAGGCCGTGCTTGAGCTGGAACGGCGGATTTTCATCAAGGTGGGTGAGGCGGCGACGGAGATGGGCTATGTTCCCGCGCTCCATATCGGTGTTTCCGGGAAGCGGAAGGAAAGGAGTGAGGTGGAGAAACTGGCGATGAGGGTGATGAAGGAGGTGCAGGCGGTCATCGATGCCGCCAGTCCGCCACAGGATCCGGATGACGGGATTTAGCATGCCATGACGGACAGCGGGGATTTCCGGCTGACTTATCCGGCGGTGCCGATGTGCGAGATGATCCGGCTGCTGTCGAAGCGGGCTTTGGGCGCGACGGCGGCTTTGTCGTCCGCCGCCCGGTAGCCTGCGGCGCATGCGACCACGGTGGTGTGGCCGCTGCCTGTCAGGCCGAGGATTTCGTCGTAGCGCGCGGGATTCATTCCTTCCATCGGGCAGGTGTCGATTCCGAGAATGGCGGCGGTGGCCATCAACTGG
>CAZVSA010000296.1:0-459 GCA_964629955.1 uncultured Luteolibacter sp. | reverse complement strand
CCAGGACAGGCGGGTTTCCATGGTCATGGGCTCGATGAAGGATTCGACGACCTGGCGGTAGGGGGCGAGTTTTTCGGGCGGGGTGCCCCTGACTTCCGCGAGGCGGTTGATCCAGGCTTCGATGTCGCTGGAGTCGATCCCGGTCCGTGCGGTGAGGACGAGGAAGTGGGATGCGTGGGTGACCTGCGTCTGGCCCCAGGAGGCGGCGGAGAGTTCGCCGCGGATTTCCGGATCCAGGACGACGAGGAATTTCCACGGTTGCAGGCCGAAGGAGGAGGGGGTGAGAACGAGGGTTTGTTCCAGGGTGTCCCAGGTGTCCGCGGGGATTTTGCGGGTGGGATCGAAGGATTTCGTCGCGTAGCGCCAGCGGATGGATTCGAGGAGTTGGTCTGGGGCGATGGTCATCGCGGCGACTATTCCGCATCGATTTTGAAAGGCAAGGTGGCCGTTGGAAAATCC
>CAZVSA010000295.1:0-5301 GCA_964629955.1 uncultured Luteolibacter sp. | reverse complement strand
TCCGCCTACCTCGTCAGCGGCGATATGGAATCCCGCCGCGAGCCGGACATGCAGGCCCACGAACTCTATCAGGAACTCATGTCCCGCCAGCAATACCTCGTGGACACCCTTCATCCCGCCGGTTTCCTGTAAATGAAAAACACCGAGATCCGCGGTGACCGCAAATCCCACCTGCTCGGCACCCTGGCCGGATGGTTCATGCGGATTTGGGCATCCACCCTCCGCTACGAAGTCGAGGACCGCTGCGGCGTCGCCGCGCCGGGAAAAATTTCCACCCCGCTCCTGCTCGCCCTGTGGCACAACCGGATTTTCGCCCTCTCACCCGCCTGGCGGAAAGCCACGGGAAAACACCGCAGTGCGGTCGTCCTCACCAGCGCCAGCCACGATGGAGCGATGCTCGCCAGCGCGATGAAAACCTTCGGCTTCGGCGCAATCCGCGGCTCCTCCTCCCGCCGGGCCGTGGCCGCACTGGTGGCCATGAAACGGGCGCTCAGGGACGGGCACGATGTGGCGATCACCCCGGACGGACCCCGCGGCCCCCGTTACAAGCTCTCCCCCGGAATTGTCAAACTCGCCCAGTCCACCGGCACGCCGATCCTTCCCATGCACGCCACCTTCGGCTCCGCGTGGCGTGTCAAAACATGGGACGGCTTCGTGATTCCCAAGCCCTTCAGCCGGGTGCGCGTCACCTTCGGGGACCTGCTCCATGTGGACCGCGAGCTGGACGAATCCGCATTTGAAGCGGAGTGCGAACGGATCGAATCCGCCCTGCTCGCCGGCACCGACGACCAATGATCGCCACCAATGGGGACCGCACGCGCCATCGCGTGCTGTTTTCGGCGCCATCGCCGGAAACCTGGCGGACATCACGGGGAGGTTTCCGAATGCGGGACGGCTTGGCCATACCAACCCCCGGAGCACAAGAAGTGGCGACCAATGATCGCCACCACGACGCGTGTGCTCCCCGAAACCAGAAACGGGAATTGCCGTTGCCAGCCCGCGCCCTCCCGGCGATTCTCCCCCGCTCATGAACGCACCCCTCATCCTTGACGGAAAATCCGTGGCAGCCTCCGTACTGGAGGAATGTCGTGCCGAAGCCGCATCCCTCGCCGCAAGCGGCATCACCCCCGGCCTCGCCGTCGTCCTCGTGGGGGAAGATCCGGCTTCCAAGGTCTACGTCGGCTCCAAGGTCCGCACCTGCGGAGACCTCGGCTTCCACTCGCGCAAAATCGAACTCCCTGCCGAAACCACCCAGGAGGAAATGCTCCGCATCGTCGGGGAACTGAACTCCGATCCCGCGATTCACGGCATCCTCGTCCAATCCCCTCTGCCCAAACACCTGGACGAGGAACAGATCGTCCGCGCGCTCGACCCCCGCAAGGATGTCGATGGATTCCACCCGGAAAACGTCGCGAAATTGGTGCTGGAAGACCCCACCGGTTTCGTCCCCTGCACGCCCGCCGGCTGTATGAAACTCCTCGCAACCTCCGGCATCGAAACCGCGGGCGCGGAAGTCGTGGTCATCGGGCGCAGCATGATCGTCGGCAAACCGATGGCACTCCTCCTGATGGCGAAAAACGCCAACGCCACCGTGACCGTCGCCCACTCGCGTTCCCTCGATCTCCCCGCGATCTGCCGCCGCGCGGACATCGTCATCGCCGCCGTCGGACGCCCCGAAATCGTGAAAGCGGATTGGATCAAACCCGGCGCGGTCGTGATCGACGTTGGCGTGAACCGCGTGGACAATCCCTCGAAAAAATCCGGCTACCACCTCACCGGCGATGTCGCCTACAACGAAGTCGCCCCCCTCTGCACCGCCATCACCCCCGTCCCCGGCGGTGTCGGCCCCATGACGATCGCCATGCTAATGAAAAACACCCTGCAAGCCGCGCGCCAGATCGGAAGCTGAAGCCCCGCCTCCCCGTTTTCCCTCCCATGCGCCTTGCCGTCATCAACCTCGTGGGGCTCTCCCGCTCATTGCTCGGCCCCCACATGCCGGGTCTCTCCCGCTTTGCGGAAACCCACGGCCTCCAGTCCTACCAGCCCGCCTTCCCCGCCGTCACCTGCACCGCCCAGTCCACCATCGTCACCGGCCTGCCCGTCCCGCAACACGGCATCGTCGCCAACGGCTGGTACGATCGCGAATCCGCCGAAGTGCGCTTCTGGAAACAAAGCAATCACATCGTCCGTGGGGAAAAAATCTGGGACACGCTGCGCTCGCAAATTCCCGGCTTCACCTGCGCGAAACTGTTCTGGTGGTACAACATGCATTCCAGCGCGGACTACTCCATCACCCCGCGCCCGCTCTACCCCGCCGACGGGCGAAAAGTCTTCGACATCCACACCCAGCCCATGGGCATGCGGGAGGAGCTGAAAGCCGCCCTCGGCCCCTTCCCCTTCCAGGCCTTCTGGGGCCCCGCCGCGGGAATCGCCTCATCCGAATGGATCGCCGCATCCGCGAAATGGGTGGAGGAAAAGCACTCCCCCACCCTCAGCCTCGTCTACCTGCCCCACCTCGATTACCCGCTCCAGAAAGACGGCCCGGACTCCCCGACAATCCCCGGAGAACTGCGAAAAACCGACTCCGTCGTCACCGATCTCATCCAATACTACGAATCCCGTAACATCCGGGTTCTCGTGCTCTCCGAATACGGCATCTCCCCCGTCACCGAACCCATCCACCTCAACCGCCTCTTCCGAGCACGGGGATGGATCCAGGTAAAAGACGAACTCGGCCGTGAAACCCTCGACTGCGGAGGCTGCCGTGCCTTCGCCGTCGCCGACCACCAGGCCGCCCACGTCTACGTGAACGACCCCTCGATCCGCTCCGAAGTCCGCTCGCTGCTCGAAGCCACCCCCGGCATCGAGGAAATCCGCGAGCCTTCCTCCACATGGCCCCCCGGCCCCGGAACCGAGCGGGCCGGCGACTTCATCGCCATCTCCGCAAGCGACCGCTGGTTCACCTACTACTACTGGAATGACGACGCCCTCGCCCCCGACTACGCGCGGACCATCGACATCCACCGCAAACCCGGATACGACCCCTGCGAACTCTTCATCGATCCAGCCATCCCCTTCCCGAAACTGAAGATCGCCAAATTCCTTCTCAAAAAGAAACTCGGCATCCGCGGTCTCCTCGACGTCATCCCGCTCGATTCCACCCTCGTCAAAGGCTCCCACGGGCGCGACCAGCTTCCCGTGGAAGAACAACCGGTGCTGATCGGCTCCCGCCACCCCATCTCCCGCGCGGAAGACATCCACCGCATCATCCTGGAGCACTTCGCCCCGTCATCGTAGCGGCGATCATTGGTCGCCGTCACGCCGCACTCCGTGGCGGCGGTTTCCTCGGGAGACCGCCCCTCAAACCTCCCGGCGGCGGCGCAGGAGGGCCAGCAAACCGAAGCCGCCGAGCAGGGCGACGGATGGCTCGGGAATCACGGTCATGGTGACGAAGCGGGTGGCACCGGATTGGTCTCCGGCGAAGTTGTTTCCACCCGCGGTGTCGTCATAGTCGAAGAACCACTCGTTGCTTCCGAGGGTGAAGGTGGAATCGTCCTCAAGTTCATCTCCAAGATACGTGAACAATCCTCCCGTCCAATCGCCGCCGGTATAACTGATGAGAGTCAATTTGGAACCGACGGAGAGGGTGCCGGAAGCGAGTTCCGTCAGGGTGAGAACCGTGCCATCGGCGATGTCCAGCGTGCCGGTGGAATGCACCAGATCGCCATCAAGAGCGTTGCCGTCGAGTTCGTAGGCGAAGGTGGAGCCGGTGAGGAAGGACAAGTCCCCCGTGCCGAACGACTCGATGGAATTCCCCGGAGCCAGCACGCCGGTGACGTTGACCGCACCGGAAACAAATCCGCTTCCACCGAGGGTGGCGCCCGCGCCCACGTCCACCGGGCCGTTGCCGGAGTGGGAGCCGTCGATGAGCAGGATGCCCTCGGCGACGGTGGTGCCGCCCGCGTAGGCATTGTCACCGGTGAGAGTGAGCGTGCCCGCGCCCGATTTGTTCAGGCCGCCGTTCCCGGAAAGAACGCCGCTCAGGGCGATGTCGTGGCCGGTGGCGGTCGTTTCCTCCGCCGCTTTGAAAGTGGTGACGCCGCCCGACAGAACCATGTCCAGATCCGAACTCCAGTCCGCATTCGCTCCGATGGTGGCATTGGAAAAGTCGATGCTGTAGGTGGAGGAACCCGTCCCCGAATTCACGATGCCGCCCGCGCGGGTCGTGGCGGGGGTGTCCCTGACCGTGCCGCCGATGTAGAGGCTGCCGCCCGTCATGATGACGTTGGAACTGCCGTTGGAGGCGCTTCCCGCGACATTGTTTCCGCCATTGAGACGAAGTTCCTTCACGAGAACGGTGCCCCCGCCGATGAGCAGCGTGCCGTTCGCGGCGGCGTTGTTGCCGTCCGCATTCAATACCATGATGCCGCCCGCATTCCCGGTGATGCCATTGCCGGTCACCCGCACCGAACCGCCGCGGACTTCCAGCGTGCCGACGCCATTGTTGCGGCTGATCGCGAAATTGGTGTCCGTCGTGCTGCCGCCGGTCTGATTGATCGCGCCGCCATCGACCACGACCTTGCCGGTGGTGGTGGTATTGTTGCGGCCGATGGTGAACTGCCCCTGGCTGTTGATGGTTCCTCCCGTTAGATATGCGAATCCATTGCGGCCCCCATCGGTGCCGACCTGGAAATTTCCGCCCACGGTAATGGCGCCGCCCGACATCCGGAGCCCGCCGGTTTCCGCTTCCGCATCGCCGATGTTGATCGAGTTGCCCGCTCCTCCGGCGGCGTAGGATCCGGCGGTGATGGCAAGAGTGCTGTCCCTGGCGATGGCATCCGACGAACCGCCGACATTGCCGTTGAAAGCGCCGATGGCGGAGCCCGCGGTCGATCCTCCGGCCAGCGTCACGGTTTGTCCGGCGGTGGAGAAGGTCATGTTTCTCCAGTTCAACGCGCTGTTAAACGTGGCGCTGGCGTTGACCACGATGGGAGCGGTGGAACCGTTTCGCGAGCTGACGGTGATCGATCCTCCGTTGAAGGTGTGGCTTCCTCCGCCCGTGGCCGCGTTGAGCGTCAATCCATCCGCCGCCTGGGTTCCTGAAACGGTGACGGTCCCCGCGGCACCCCCTCCCGCGCCAAAGACGACGGAAGCGGGCTGGGAGAAGAAAATCTGCTGGCCCGCGCTGTGGGTGTTGGTGGAATTGTTGCTGAGGGTGATGACATCGCCTGCGATGCCGGTGATGACGGTACCGGCGGGAAAACGGTCCGTGGAAAGCGTCTGCCCCACCTCGAGCCCGTC
>CAZVSA010000294.1:0-5304 GCA_964629955.1 uncultured Luteolibacter sp. | reverse complement strand
TTTTATGCCACTTTTATGCCACAATCTACCCACTCTCCCTAATGTAGGGACCCTGGGGTGGGATTTCCTGTTTGAGGGGCGGTGTGCGGGGAGGTTTTTCAAGTCGGGGAAACGCTCCCTTGATTGATCCGGGGAGATTTCCGGATTTGCGGAGGGCGGGGGATTGGTGCAGACCAGCGGCATGGAATGCGAGGCGCTGCCACTGGACAGGCAAATGCGGCAGGAGATCCTGTTCGCGCGGGAACGGGTGTATCGGTTTGGAAAACCGACCCCGTTGGAGCGGCTGGAACTCGATGGGCCCGGGCCGGAGATCTGGGTCAAACGCGAGGATTTGTCTTCCGTGAAGGCATACAAGTGGCGCGGAGCCTGCAACCGGATGGCGGTGTTCACTCCGGCGGAGCGCAGGCGCGGGGCGGTGACGGCATCCGCGGGCAATCACGCGCAGGGCGTTGCGCTGGCGGCACGGATTCTGGGAATCCACGCGCGGATTTACATGCCGCGCTCGACTCCCCGGGTGAAGCAAAACGCGGTGCGAAAGCACGGCGGCGATTTGGTGGAGATCCACCTTGCCGGGGACGGCTATGACGAAGCCGTGGCCGCGGCCCGTGAGGATGAGGCCGCCACCGGGGCCGTTTACGTGCATGCGTACGACGATCTCATGGTGATGGCGGGGCAGGGGACTTTGGCCGATGAGGTGGTCCTTTCCGGCCATGGTCCTTTTGACGCCGCCTACCTGCAGATCGGCGGAGGTGGCATGGCGGCGGGGGTTTCCACGTGGTTGAAAACCTATTGGCCGGGCATCGAAATCGTGGGGGTGGAGGGTGTGGACCAGGCATCGATGAAGGCTGCCCTGGATGCCGGTGAGCGCCCGGTGTTGGAAAACGTGGATCTCTTTTGCGACGGCACCGCGGTGAGGCAGGCGGGGAAACTTCCGTTTGAGATCTGCAAGAACACGCTTGCCCGCATCGAAACGGTGACCAATGGCGAAGTGAGTTTCGCGATCCGGACGTTGTGGGAGGGTTTGCGCTGCGTGTCGGAGCCGTCGGGTGCGATGGGTTTGGCGGCGGTGCTGAAAAACCGCGACGCGCTGGTTGGCAAAAAGGTTCTGGTGGTGTTGTGCGGCGCGAACATTGATTTTTTGCAACTGGGTTTGATCGCCCAGTCCAATGGGGCGGCGAACCAGCGCAGCCGGACTCTCCGCGTGAAAATTCCGGAGCGGCCGGGAGCGATGCTGGAGCTGCTGGACCGTTGCTTCGAGGGATTGAACATCGCCGATTTCCAATATGGGAAAACCGGCGAGGATGACGCCTGGCCCGTTTTCACGGTTTCCGGGGAAGACGCCGCGATGCTCGAAGCGGTGTCGGACAAGCTCGATGCCCGCGGCTTGCCGTGGGAAGATCTGACGGGAGCGATCGACGTGGCGTTCCGTGCCATTCCGTTGCGCGGCGATTTGCTGAAGCATCCGGCTTTCCTGCGGCTCGATTTTTACGAACGGCCGGGAGCGCTCCATGATTTCCTCGGCCAGCGCATCCGGGGCAACGCGAGTCTCTGCTATTTCAACTACCGGCAATCGGGGGAACGGATCGGCCGTGCGCTCATTGGTCTCGATTTTCCCTCCAGTTATGAGCGCGATGCCCTCCTGATGACCTTGCCCGGGCATGGCGAGGGCTACCGCATCTGCGAAGTGCTGGACGAGGCCACCAGCAAGAGGCTGGCGGGGCTCTGATTGGCGTTTTGTGAAAACGAGTCAAGGAGCGTGGGCGTCCCGCCCACATCCCTGCTCAAAGTGGGCGGGACGCCCACGCTCCTTGAATGCCCGCGCCACGTGGAGATCAGCGGCCGAGGATGCCGCGGGATTGATCCATGGTCATCTGGCGCTGGGCGCGCCAGTCGATGACGGCGGGCGGGACGAAAACCCTGCGGCGGGAATCGGTTTCGGCATCGGAGATGTGGTCGAGCCGGATGGCTCCGGTTTCACGGGCGTCGCCCGTGGCGTAGGCACCGGTATTGTAGCCATCCGGGATGCGGGCGCTGGCACCGGCTTCCCGCGAGGTTTGGCCCTGGAGGTTGGAGCTTTGCTGGAACCGGCTGCCATCGGTGTCGCCGGTGTAGGTTTTGCGGGCGTGTTCGGTTTTTCCCCACCAAGGTTTGGTGTCGTAGCCGGAGCCGGCGGTTTTGAATTCCTGTTTCTGATAGTCGCCTTTGAAGTAAGCCGATTGCCGCCGGGTTTCAAATGATGAGCGGCGGTCGCTTCTGGGGACCAGATTGCCGCTGGCGTCCTGCTTGAATCCGTTGTCCTTGGTTTTATCCGCCACCCAGTCGTCGGCAGTACGGATGCGCGAGGTGTTGGTGGCCGCCGGGGTGGAGCCGCCGTCGCCGCTGGTGGAGCAGGAGGCGAGCGCGAGGATGGGGATGACCGGAAGCAGAAACCGGGAGATCATGGTCCGAAAAGGCGTTGTTCGAGGGTGGGATCGGGCACGGCTCCACGTTCGAGGGCCTGGCCGTAATAGGTTTTCGCGTCGTCCATGCGCTTGTCCCTGGCGCAGAGGAGGGCGAGGTTGAAGTAGGGTTCGCTGGGAAGGGGATCTGCGGAGATGGCGGCTTTGAATTGCTGCTCCGCTTCCTCCGGGCGGCCGAGTCCGTAAAGGACGTTGCCGAACAGGATGCGGCTGTTCGCGTCGTCCGGCGCGAGTTCCACGCTGCGGTTGACGTGGGGTTCGGCGGCGGGGAGTTCCCCGAGAGTCATGAGGGAAAGGCCGAGCATGCGGTGGGCGTAGGGGTTGTCGGCATCGAGTTCGACGGCGCGCCGGAAGGTGTCCGCGGCGGCGGCGGGATCGTCGAGGCGGAGATGCACCACGCCGAGTTTGCACAAGGCGGGGCTGTGGCCGGGATTCTGCTCGACGATCATCTGGAAGAGTTCGCGGGTGGGCAGGAGTCTGCCGGCTGCGAACGCTTTCGTCGCGGTGCGCTCGAATACGGCGATGTCGCGGTGGAGTTCATCGGTCGCGCGTCCGACGATGGCGCGGTCGCGGGCGAAGGGGGAAATGAACTCTCCGTCCACCTGCTTGTTCGCGAGAAGTCTTTGTTCCTCGGGAGTGAGGGCGATCTCCTGTCCGTCGAAGAGTTCGATGGCCTGGGCCAGTTTTTCATCCTGGGTTCCCATTTCCCGGACGGCCTGGACAAGAAGGTCACGAGCCTGGCGGCGGCGCTCCTGGACGCGGAGCTGGCGCTTGATGATGTCCCGCAGGATTTCGACTTCGGCGGGATCAATGCCGACCGCGCCGCTGGCGAGGGCGGTTTCCTCTCCCCGCAGGCGGTTTTCCAGATCGGCGATGCGCTGGTCCTGCTCGCGCTTTTCCTGATGAAGTTTGTTGATGCGGGCCTTGGCGATGACGAGATCGTTCTTGGCGTTGGTGAGCGCGTCCTTGTCGGCGTTGCTGTCGAGGTTGAGGCGTTCGAGTCTTTCGTTGGCTTCGCGGAGATTTTTGGCGAGCCCCATGTTTTGCTCGATGAGATCCTGGATGCGGCCGGATTCGTTGAGTTTGAGCAGGGCGGCCATCTGGTCGCGTTCGAGGAGGAGGGAATCGCGTTCGTCGCGAAGCTGGGCGAATGCGGCGTGGCTTTCCTCAAGCTGCTGGCGGAGGGCGCCGATTTGCTCGTGGGCTTCGGCGAGTTCGCTGCTTTTCTGCTTCAGTTGGTTTTCCAGTTCCTGGAGCTGGCGGCGCTGGCCGGCGACGACTTCATTGGCCACTTCGCGCTCGGTTTTGAGATCGCGGTCGAGGTCGGCCTGTTTCTGGCGCATGACTTCGAGATCGCTTTCCAGAATGCGGACGCGGGCGAGCGATTCGGTTTGTTCTCCGCGGCTTTTGGAGAGGGCCATTCCCATGGCTTCCCGCTCCTTTTCCAGTTCTTCGATGCGGTTGTTCAGGGACTTCATCTCGCCTTCCACGGGGCTTGCGGCGAGGCGGGCGCGGAGGGATTGGATGTTGGTCTCGGCGGCGCGGAGCTGCCGTTGCAAATCGTCGCGCTGGCGGGAAACGTCGCGCAGGCGCGAGTTGGTGCGGGAGGCATCCGATGGCGGGGCGTTGGAATCCGCCAGCAGCGCCCTCAGCCGTTGCGCTTCTTCTTCGGCTTCCTTGAGGCGGCGTGCGGCGAGGGGCTCGACTTCCAGAATTCCGGGAGTGAGCGGCATGACCCCTTCGGCGGGATCGATGGTTCTGCCGGAGGCGAGGGCTCCGCCTTCGAGTTCCGCGACGATGTTCTGCTCCTTGAATCGCTGGGCCTCGGCCTTCGGGCGGATGCTGGCAATGCTCTCATCGGTGATGGAGCTGCGGTTGGCCACCATGTCGGCCCTCCACTCCGGATAGTGGGTGCGGATGGTGTGGAAGAATTTGCGGGCCTGTTCGAGTTTTTCCCATGCGCCGGTGAAGTTGCCTTCGGCTTCAAGCTGTTCGGCGGCGCGGAAGGCGAGATAGCCCTGGAAGTAAACGTCCGATGGATCGAACTGCGCGGGCATTACCGGAGGCGTCTCCTGCGAGAATGCCAGGGGGAAAGGCGCGCAACAACCGAACCCGGCCAGCATGATGGCGCCGAGACGGAGGGTTTTTACATTCCGGTCAAACATCGGACGGCCACGCTAAGGAAAAGAACGCCGGGGGGCAAGGGGGATTCTTGGCATCGAACGTCCAACATCGAACGTCGAAGGGAAGAGAATCCCGAGTCCGGAACCAGGAAGCAAGGGAAGACTCTGGACTCTTGATTCTGAAATGATTTACCCGAGAGGATGGATGGCGGCGAGTTCCCTGGCTTTATCCCGCTGGGTCTTGCGGAACAGGTAATGGTTCTGCAACCGCATCCAGTATTCGGGCTCGTTGCCGAAGTAACGGCCCAGCTTGAGGCAGTGCTCCGGAGTCAGCAGGCGGCGGCTGGCGATGATGTCATTGAGCAATTGCGGGCTGATAGGAAGATCCGCGGCAAGTTTGGCCTGGGAGAGTCCGTGATCGTCCAGGAAATCGCGCAGCATGGCGGCGGCGCTGTTGGTAAGAGGGATTTCGTCTTTCATGGCCTCAGTGGTAGTCGGTGATTCGCACGTCGATTCTTGGCAAAAGATGTTTCAAAGCCGTGCGCCAAAAAGCAGATTCCTGGCAGGAATTCCCCATGCAGCCCTTTTCTTCCGCCCAGCTTCGCCGGTTTCTTCTGCGCATCCATGGTTTCGATACGCCATTCCCTTCCGTCGCCTCCGCGCTCGACCATCTGGGATATGTGCAGATCGACCCGATCAACGTGTGCGGGCGGATGCATGAC
>CAZVSA010000293.1:0-5333 GCA_964629955.1 uncultured Luteolibacter sp. | reverse complement strand
TTCCCCCGGGCAGATTCAACACCGCCGGTCCTTCACATCCAGCAGCGCCAGGCAGCGATCCAGCAACGCCCGGTCCAATCCTCCGATTCCCTGCTCCGCCAGATAACGGCGAATCACGGAGCATTGCACCGGCCTGGGAAGTTTCCGCAGGGACGGCAGATGCAATCTTCCCCGGGGATCCATCAGATGCGCTTGATCCAGGGCCCACTTCTCCACTTCCTCCAAATCCCGGGCATCCGCCGCACCCCGCGCCAGCGTTGCCGAAACATCCCTTCCACAAATCTCCCGCAACAACGGAAACGCTTCGTTCCTCAGCCGGTTCCGCACCGCCACCGGTTCGCCATTGCTGGCATCCTCCCGCCAGCGAAGCCCCTTTCCCGCCAACCACTCGCGCAACGCACCCCCGCGCACCCCCAGGAGCGGGCGGATCAGTTCCAAACGAGTTCCCGCCACCTCCATTTCCCGCACTTCCCTCATTCCCTTCAAACCACGGGAACCGCGGAGAAGATTCCATAACACCGTTTCCGCCTGATCATCCAGGTGATGGGCCAGCACAATCCGCGGACAACGATGCCTGCGCGCGCAATTCGCGAAAAAGGCATGTCTCGCCGCCCTCGCCGCGGCTTCCATGGAGTCGCCGCTCTCTCCCATCAGCGCCCGCACATCCGCGCGGCCCGTTTCCACCCGGTATCCCAGCCCCTCCGCCAGCTTTTGCACGAACTTCGCGTCCCCCGCCGACGCCCTTCCCCGCAACCGGTGATCCAGATGGCAAACCACCACTTCCCGGAATCCCGCTTCGTGCAGAAGATGCAGCAACGCCACCGAATCCGCTCCGCCGGAAATCCCCGCCAGCCACCGTTTCCTTCTCGAAGCCGATGCCAGCCAGGGAATCTGTTCCTCAATCGTCATGTGAAATTGATCCGGACGGTTTCCCACCGGCCAGCGTTTCCCTCCAGTAATCGAGGCGCTCCTTGATCCGTTTCTCCAATCCCTGCACGCCCGGATGATAGTATATCTTTCCTTCCGGAAGATATGCCTGCGGGACGTAGGCCCCTTCGTAGTCATGCGAGTAAAGATATTTCATCGCCTCCTCGGATTCCCCCGAAGCGGCGGCCAGCTTCTTCCTCGTCTTCGTCCTCAAATGCGGAGGCACCGCCAGCGTGCGGCCGTTTTCCACATCCGCCATCGCCCTGCCCAGAGCGGCGTATGCCGTGTTGGACTTCGGCGCGGTGGCGAGATAGACCGTCGCATGGGCCAGGGGAATCCTCCCCTCCGGCATGCCGACGAACTCGAAGGCATGATGGGCGTCCAGCGCGACCCGCAGCGCGTTCGAGTCCGCCAGGCCGATGTCCTCCGAGGCCGCGATCACGAGACGCCGCGAAATGAAGCGCGGGTCCTCTCCGGCATGCAGCATTTTCGCCAGCCAATACAGCGCCGCATCCGGATCGGAACCCCGGATCGACTTGATGAACGCGGACGCCGTATCGTAGTGGGCGTCTCCATCGGCATCGTACACCACCGCCTTCCGCTGGATTGACTCGCCGGCCACATCCAGGGTGATCCGCACGACGCCATCCTCATCGGGCGGAGTGGTGAGAGCCGCAAGTTCCAGGGCGGTCAGGGCTTTCCTAACATCCCCATCGGATTTCTCCGCGAGGTGATGAAGGGCGTCCCGCTCCGCGACAATCCCCTTCCCTCCCAAACCCCGCTCCCCGTCCTCAAGCGCACGTTCCATCGCCACGATCACATCCTCCACCGGCACCGCTTCGAGCTGGAAAATCTGCGAGCGCGAAACGAGAGGCGAGTTGACGTAAAAATAAGGATTGTGGGTCGTGGCCCCGATGAACCGCACCACCCCGCGTTCGATGTGCGGAAGCAGCACGTCCTGCTGGGCTTTGTTGAAACGGTGGATTTCGTCGATGAACAGGATCGTCGTTTCCCCGCGGAGATCCCTCCAGGTCCGGGCCTGGTCGATCTTCGCGCGGATTTCCGCGACATTGGATTCCACCCCGTTCAGGGATTCAAACCGCGAACCGGTGGTTCGCGCGATCACATTGGCGAGGGTCGTTTTCCCCGTTCCCGGAGGACCGTAGAAAATCAGCGAAGCGAAGCGGTCCGACTCGATCGCCCGCCGCAACAATTTCCCCGGAGCCAGAATGTGCTGCTGCCCGCCCACCTCCTCCAGCGACCGGGGACGCATCCTGGCCGCCAACGGCTCGGAAGGCGTCGGCTTGTCCGGAAGAGCGGCGGGAGTCGTGAAGAGGTCGGGCAAGAAAAGTTATTTGTTATTCGTGATTTGTTATTGGGGGAAGAGGAAGAGTCTGAAGGTCGAAGGTCTGAAGGTCGGAAGAGTTTGGGATCGAGAGTTGTTTGGTGAGGGAGGACTTTTGACTTTCAGACTTTCAGACTTTCAGACCTTGAGACGCGGAGCGAAGCGGAGTTTCTTCGATGTTCAAAGGGGCCATCATTCGCCCTGATCCCGCTCGCCCAGGGGACGCACCCAGAAATTCCGGTATTCCACCGGATCCCCATGGAACTGGAGGCGCAGCGGACCGGTTTCCGGATGATTGTCCGGGTAGCTCGCCAGATCCCGGTGGCGGGTGGTTCCCAGGAAACTCTGCCCGTGCTGGACCACCACGCCGTTGTGAATCAACGTGATCTTCGCGGGGGTTTTCACCTTGCCGCCCTCATAAACCGGCGGCTCGAACGTGATGTCATAACTCTGCCATTCGCCCTGCGGGGTCGTGGCGTTCACCAACGGAGGATATTGACCGTAGAGCGATCCCGCCTGGCCGTCCGGATAGGTCTTGTTGTTGTGGCTCTGCAATACCTGAACTTCGTACAGTCCCATCAGGAAAACCCCGCTGTTTCCCCCGCCCTGCCCGTTGACCTCCCGGCCTTCCGGCAGCCGCCACTCGAAATGCATCTGGATCGCCCCGAAGGATTCGCGCGACTGGACGTCCTTGCCCGCCGCAACCATCACTCCATCGCGCACTTCCCACGCCGCGGGCCCGCCATCGCTCGTCCAGGCATCCAGAGACGTTCCGTCAAACAACACCACCGCGTCCTGGGGCGGCTGGACGACCACGGCTCCCGCATTCCCCACGATTCTCGGCTGCGGCCGGGTGGGATCGTGTACGGTCCACTCCACATCGGGAAGTTTCGGGCCATCCGTATAACCCTGCACTTCGCCTTGCGCTCCGCTCTGGCTGGCTGCCACCAACCCCAAAAACATCAATCGTTGGATTTTCATGATCCCCAAGGAGGCCATGCCCGGGTCTTTCTTTCAAGCCCTCATCCCGAGGCCGACGCCCAAAACAATGGATTCACCGCAAAGCCGCGAAGGTCGCAAAGGGTCGCGGAGAACAATTCCGGATGAGATCAGGGGCGGATGGATGGCGTTGCGCCTGTTTTTCCGGTTTCCGATCCTCAATTCTCCCTCTTTGCGACCTTCGCGGCTTTGCGGCTTTGCGGCTTTGCGGTGAAATGAAACCTCCGTCTTTTGATGCATCAGCCCTGGCCCTCATCCCGGGATTCCCCGAATCAGGGTTCCGTGTGGAGCAGTTCGAGGCGCAGGAAAAGGCGGTTGCCTTCGGTGGGCACCGGCAGGTTGGTCCAGCCGCCGGAGCCGGGCTCGGGAGGAGTATCGGTGCTGCTGTCGAAGAGGGGGCTGGCGGACCAGTCCTCCAGGTCGGGCGAGGTGCGCACGATCCAGACGACACCGGATTTTTCAGGATCGTAACGGAATTGGAAGGAAAGGCCGCCGCCGGGGAAATCGCCGAGGCGCGGCAGCAGCCCGTGCACGGAGTCCCATGGCCCCACGCCGTGGGCGTAGCGCAGCAGGTTGGCGATGCCGTCGCCCGCGGCGCTGGCTTGTGGACCGGAAATCGCGTCGTTTCCGATGTCGGCGGGATCGAAGTGGAGATGACGCCACAAGGCGTAGCCTTCAGGCTCGCCGCCCGGGGTGTCGGTGGCGACGAGGATATCGTCGAGGCGCAACTGGGCGCGCGCGCCGCTGGTCACGCTGAGGTGGTGATAACGCCACATGAGCTGGACATAGGGCTGATCAAGCAGGGCGGGCGGCAGGTCGATGGGATCGAAAACGAGTTCATGGCCTGAACTGGCGGAGCGCACGTATTCGACGATCTGGCCGTTGGAATCCAACAGATCGGTGAAGGGGCCGTCGATGCCGAGGCGGTATTGCAGGCGGATGGCATAGATACGGAAGTTCGGCAGCACGGTGCCGGCTGTGAAGCCGACGCGGGCGTCGTCGAGTCCGGTGGTGTCGAGCGCGAGCAGAGCGCCGCCCAGATCGCGGCCGCGGGCGGTGTTGATGAAGGCGATGCCATCGTTGCCGAGGCCGTTGATGCGGCTGCGGTTGGCGGCGGCATAGGGGAACTCCGCGTCGACGGGTGCGGCGGCGTCCGCGAGGGGGATGTGGTAGGCGCGGTCGAGTTCGGTGGCGAGCGTGCTGTCATTTTCCGCGCCCTGAAGGAAAATCATGTGCGGAGGATGGAGGCCTGCGGGAGTATTGGCGGCCCATTCGCCGAAGGCATACGAGCCTGAGGCCAGCACATGCGGCGCGGGGTGGACGAGCACGCGCACTACGGCCTCGACTGGCGGATTTTCGCCATCGTCGGCGGTGAGGAGGATTCCGGTTTCGCCGCGCTGGAGACCGGTGATGACGAGCTGGCCGTCGATCACGGTTGCGGTGGCGATGGAGGGAGAGAGCGCTTCGGCGGCAAGGAGGAGCGGGTCTTCGTCGGGGTCGGCGAACCAATCGGCAACCGGGAACGCCGCGGAGGCCGCGCCCTCGATCACGTCGAGACGTTTCGGCAGCGCATCGGTGAGGATCGGCGGCAGATTGACATCGGGCAACCGCACCCCGGAGACGGTCACGTCGTCGAAGCGGTTGTTGCCCGCGGTCCCGCCGCTTCCCAGGGAAAAGGTCACGCGCACCGCGAAGTTGGGGTTGTTGTTCGCCGCCTCGATGGGGGCGAGGTTGAACGAGAGGTGCTGCGGCGCGGCGTCCTGCACGTTGTAGTTTTCCAGCACCGTCCAGGACACGCCGTTGGTCGTGTATTCGATGGTCTGCACGCCCGCGCCCTGGCCGGAGCGCCGGGTCAGGTAGTCGATGGCGATGTGCTGGAAGCCGGTGGTGGGCAGGGCGAAATGGAGGGTGGTTCCCAGCGGATTATTGACGCGCAGGTGGGCGCTGTCGAAGTCCTGCGCGGCTTCGGGATGCCGGACGACCTCGGTGGACGCGCCGGGTGTGAAGGTCAGCGCCCCGCCGCCCATGGTGAAGGACGGACCGGGGAAAGCGCCCGCATCCT
>CAZVSA010000292.1:5052-5425 GCA_964629955.1 uncultured Luteolibacter sp. | reverse complement strand
TTTCCGCCGCGGACGGCGCGATGCCGCAAACCCACGAGCACATTCTCCTCGCCCGCCAGGTGGGTGTTCCCGCCCTCGTGGTTTTCATGAACAAGGTGGACCTCGTGGACGACGAGGAACTCCTTGAACTCGTTGAAATGGAAGTCCGCGACCTCCTTTCCTCCTACGACTTCCCCGGCGATGACATCCCGATCGTCAAGGGTTCCGCCGTCAAGGCGCTTGAAGGCGATGCCACCCAGAAGGACAACATCTTCAAGCTCATGGACGCCGTGGATGCCTACATCCCCGAGCCCGAGCGCCCGGTTGACAAAACCTTCCTCATGCCCATCGAGGACGTGTTCTCCATTGAAGGCCGCGGAACCGTCTGCACCGG
>CAZVSA010000292.1:3140-5042 GCA_964629955.1 uncultured Luteolibacter sp. | reverse complement strand
CGTCACCGACATCGAAATGTTCCGCAAGCTTCTCGACGAAGGCCGTGCGGGTGACAACGTCGGCCTCCTGATCCGCGGCCTCAAGAAAGACCAGGTCGAGCGCGGCCAGGTCATCGCCAAGCCGGGCACCGTCAAGGGCCACAAGAAATTCAAGTCCGAGATCTACGTCCTTTCCAAGGAAGAAGGCGGCCGCCACACCCCGTTCTTCTCGAACTATCGCCCGCAGTTCTACTTCCGCACCACCGACGTGACCGGCAGCATTTCCCTTCCGGAAGGTGTGGAAATGGTCATGCCCGGCGACAACATCGGCCTTGAAGTCGAATTGATCACCCCGATCGCCATGGAACCGACCATGCGTTTCGCCATTCGCGAAGGTGGCCGCACCGTGGGTGCCGGTCGTGTCGGTGAAATTCTTGACTGATTTCATTCAACAACCAAACTCCGGCCCCCGCCTCCGGGCGGGGAATCCGGGGAACCGGATCCGGGGCATCCTGCTCTCCAAAACGGGATGCCCTCGATTCGCCTCAAAACGGCAGTAGTTCAATTGGTAGAGCAACGGTCTCCAAAACCGTCTGTTGGGGGTTCGAGTCCCTCCTGCCGTGCCACTTTCATCCCAGTTTCCGAGTTCCACGACATCACATGTTCAGCAAAATCGCAAGTTTCATCGGCGAGGTCAAAGGAGAGCTTCGCAAGGCCAACTGGCCTTGGGAATCCGATCCCAAGATCAAGGGATTCCGGAAATACAAGGAGTTGATCGACTCCACCATCGTAGTCCTCATCGCCATGATTCTTCTTGCCGGATTCGTGCAGTTCTGGGACTTCATCCACGTTCTCATCGTCGGTTTCTTCACCGATCTAGCCCGCTGAGGCAGGAAACTTCCCGCCCGTTTTTTTTCCCTTTATCTCCGACCGACCCGTCATGTCAGAAACCCCGCCATTCCGCGACCAATGGTACGTTGTCCAGGTTCTCTCCGGCCAGGAGCAGAAAGTCCGGGACCGGATCGCCCGCAGCGCCGAGGCCGAGGAAATGACCGGCTACATCCGGGAAGTGCTCGTCCCCACCGAGATGGTTTCCGAGATCCGCAGGGGCAAGAAAACCGAAACCAAGCGGAAATTCTTCCCCGGCTACATCATCGTAAACATGAACCTCACCACCGAGGACAACCAGCTCGTCGAGAAGACCTGGTTTTTCATCAAGGAGATGGAAGGGGTGATCGGGTTCGCGGGCACGAAAGACCGGCCCTCTCCCATGCGGCCGCGCGAAGTCGAGGCGATGCTCTCCCAGATCAAGGAGCGCGAGGAAAACGTCCGTCCCGCCATCAGTTTCGAGGTTGGCGACACCGTCAAAGTCGCGGACGGCCCGTTCCAGAGCCAGAATGGCATCGTCGAGGAAATCGATCCCGAACGCGGCAAACTCCGGGTTTCCGTCACCATTTTCGGCCGCAGCACTCCCGTAGAACTCGAATACTGGCAGGTCGAGCGCGCCTGATTTTCATTTTTCCCACAATCTCACCAACTCCGTATCACCATGGCCAAGGAAGTCGTCAAAATCATCAAGCTCCAGATCAATGCCGGAGCAGCCAATCCCTCACCGCCCGTCGGCCCCGCGCTTGGTCAGGCCGGTGTCAACATCATGGCATTCTGCAAGGAATTCAATGCCGCCACCCAGGCACAGTCCGGCGATGTCCTGCCCGTCGTGATCTCGGTCTACAAGGACAAGTCCTTCACCTTCGTCACCAAACGCCCCCCCGCCGGCAATCTCCTCAAGAAAGCCGCGGGTCTTGCTTCCGGCTCGAAAGAACCGAACAAGGTCAAGGTCGGCAAGATCTCCAAGGAAAAGCTCATGGAAGTGGTGAACATCAAAATGCCCGACCTCAACACCCGCGACCCGGAAGCCGCCGC
>CAZVSA010000292.1:2515-3130 GCA_964629955.1 uncultured Luteolibacter sp. | reverse complement strand
GCATCCTCGCCGGCACCGCCCGCCAGATGGGTCTCGAAGTCGAGGGTTTCTGATCGAACGCCACCGCCAGCGATCTCCCTGAAAAAATCTCCGCCGCGGACGTAAAACTCCAAGGCACCCGCAGGAGGGAACCTCGAAAGTTTCCGAACGAACTGCCAACCAACACCAAAAATGGCCAAACACCGCAGCAAACGCTACAAGAAAGCCGCCGAACTCGTCGAGGCCGGCAAAAGCTACTCGCTCCCCGATGCGATCAGCACCGTGAAGCAATTCCCGGCGCCGAAATTCACGCCGACCGTCACTCTCTCCTTCCGCCTGGGTGTGGATCCCCGGAAGAGCGACCAGATGGTCCGCGGTTCCGTATCCCTTCCCCACGGCACCGGCAAGAACGTCCGCGTCGCCGTTTTCGCCCAGGGCGCCGCCGCTGAAGCCGCCATCGCCGCCGGTGCGGAGCACGTGGGTTATGAAGACCTCATCAAGAAGGTTCAGGGAGGTTTCACGGATTTTGATTCCGCCATCGCCACCCCGGATGCCATGACGGAAGTCCGGAAAATCGCCCGGGTCCTCGGTCCCCGCGGATTGATGCCGAACCCGAAGACCGGCACCGTCACCGAC
>CAZVSA010000292.1:0-2505 GCA_964629955.1 uncultured Luteolibacter sp. | reverse complement strand
CACCGATGACGTCGCCAAGGCCGTCAAGGAAGTGAAAGCGGGCCGCATCGACTTCAAACTCGACAAGAACGGCAACGTTTCCGGTTCCATCGGAAAATCCTCTTTCGAGGCCGCCCAGCTTGAGGAAAACGCCCGCGCCTTCGTGGACGGCGTCGTCCGCGCCAAGCCCGCCACCGCCAAGGGGAACTACATCCAGTCCGTGACCATCGCCGCATCGATGCTTCCGGGCCTGCCCCTGGAAGCCAGCACCTACTCCAAAACTTCCGCCTGAACCCGGCACGCCAACGAACCATGAATCCCGACAAACAAATCATCATCGACGGCCTGCTGGATCGCGTCAACGCGTCGCCCTACCTGATCGTCATTGATTACACCGGATTGACCGTCCAGCAGTTCACGGAACTCCGCAACCGCCTTGATGCCGGTGGCGCGAGATGCACCGTCGCGAAAAACAGCTACATGCGGAAGGTGCTCACCGAGGCCGGCCTGCCCGACATCGGCTCCGACCTCGTCGGCCAGACCGCTTTCGTCATGGGCGACAGCGAGGTTTTCGCCGCCGCCAAGGCCATCAAGAATTTTGAAAAGGAGTTCAAGAAGCCGGAAATGAAAATCGGCATCCTCGGCGATGCCATCCTGGATGCGGACAAACTCAAGGCCCTCGCCGACATTCCCTCCCGCGAAGCCGTGCTTTCCAAGCTCCTCGGCACCATTCTCGAACCCGCTTCGCAGATCGCGCGGGTCATTCAGGCGAAATTCAACCCGGACGGCGCTACATCCGGCACGGACGAAGCGGCGCCCGCCGAAGAACCCACACCTGCTGAATAAACCAACAATTTGAACGGACGGCGGCAGCGTCTCCCGCTGCCACCTGAACACACAATGGTTCCTTGTCGGAGCGGCGGCCGCCGCTCTGAAATCCCCGGAGGCTCCCGGGGGCGACAATACCGCACATGGAGAAACTTATGGCCAACATTGATACACTTGTAGAAGAACTCGGCAAACTTACCGTTCTGGAAGCTGTCGACCTCGTGAAGAAACTTGAAGAAAGCTGGGGCGTGTCCGCCGCGGCGCCGGTTGCCGCCGCAGGCCCTGCCGCCGTTGCCGAAGCCGTCGAGGAGAAAACCGAATTCGACGTCGTCATCACCGAAGCCGGTGGCAACAAGATCGCCGTCATCAAGGCGGTTCGCGAAGTCGCTCCCGGTCTCGGCCTCGCGGATGCCAAGAAGCTCGTCGAAAGCGCGCCTGCCAAGGTGCTCGAAGGCGTTGCCAAGGACGCCGCCGAGACAGCCAAGAAGAAACTGGAAGAAGCCGGAGCGAAAATCGAACTCAAATAACTTCCACTGGATTTCACCCCGGGGCGGAGCGATCCGTCCCGGGCCACATCCCGCCGGAACCGGCGCGAGCATCTAACTCCCATTCAGGTTTTCGCGCCGATTCCGACCCACTCCACCATCCTCTGAGATCACCTGCCTGAGACCGTTCGCGGCTCGGGCTCAATTTGTAAGAAGCATACCACCTAACGCCATGGCTGAACGTCTCTATTTCGGGAAATTTGAAGAAGTCATCGAACCCCCCAACCTTATTGAGGTCCAGAGCAGGTCCTACGACGAATTTTTGCAGAAGAACATCAGCGCCAGCGAGAGGTCCGATACCGGTCTCCAGGCGGTCTTCCGCGAGGTTTTTCCCATCAAGAGCTATGATGAGGCGATCGAACTGGATTTCATTTCCTATGACATCGAGGATCCGAAAATCACTTCATTGGACTCCCTCCGCAACAGCGAGAGCTTCAGTGCCGCGCTTTACGTCACCTTCAAGCTGAAGGACGAGACCGGCAACAAGAAGGAGCGCGTTTACATGGGCGAACTGCCGATGATGACCCGCCGCGGCACCTTCATCATCAACGGCGCCGAGCGCGTGATCGTCTCCCAGCTCCACCGCTCGCCCGGTATTTGCTTCGAGACCTCGCAGCATCTCAACGGCAAGCTCCTCCATTCCTTCCGCATCATCCCGGACCGCGGATCGTGGCTGGAAGTCCAGTTCGACACCAACGATCTGCTCTACGTTTACCTCGACCGCCGCCGCCGCCGCCGCAAGTTCCTCGCCACGACGTTCCTGCGCGTGCTCGGCTACCCGACGGACCGCGACATCATCGGGCATTTCTACTCGCCCGAAGCCCTCGCGCTGAGTGAGGAAATGGACGAGAGCGAACTCGGCCACAAGGTTCCCTTTGAAGACATCCTCGACGGGGAACTGGTCGTCGCCAAAGCCTACGAGCCGCTCACCATCGGCATCGTCCGCCAGCTTCTCGCCCTCGGCCACAAGACCGTCGAGGTGATCGATGGCCGCGAGGACGAAATTCTTCTCAAATCCCTCCGCAAGGATCCCGCGAAGGACGAGGAATCCGCGCTGAAGGACATCTACCGCAAACTCCGTCCCGGCGACCCGCCGACCGCCGCGAACGCCCGCGCCCTGGTGAAGCGCCTGTTCTTCGGCGCGAAAAAATAC
>CAZVSA010000291.1:0-5432 GCA_964629955.1 uncultured Luteolibacter sp. | reverse complement strand
GGGCGATGTTCGCGTCGTTGGCTTTGGAGCCGATGGTGTTGAACTCGCGGAACAATTCCTGGCAGAGGAAATCGAGGGCTCTTCCCGAGGCGTCGGCGGCGTCGAGGTATTCGCGGAACCGGGTGAAGTGGGAGCCGAGGCGGGTCAGTTCCTCGCTGATGTCGCAGCGGTCGGCGAAGATGGCGAGTTCGCGGACGATGCGTTCGTCGGCCAGGTCGACGGACTCGACGCCGAGATCGCGCAGGCGTTTGCCGAGGAGTTCCCGCTGGCGTTGCGGACGGCCGGGGGCGGCGGCGGAGATTTTTTCCGTGAGGGAATGGAGGAGTTCCAGCCGTTGCAGGATGTCGGCCTTGAGCGCGTTTCCTTCCAGGGAACGCATTGTGTGCAATTGATCGAGGGCCTCCCGCAGGGCGGGGAAAATCGCGGGGCGGATGGATTCGGCATCGAGGGAGCCGCCGCCGAGCGAGAGGATGCCGGGCTGCCGGAGGAAATCGGCGGCGGTGGGCAGTACGGTGCGCCCGATGGTTTTTCCGAGTTCCTGGAACGCGTGGTCGAACGCGAGCGCCAGCCCGGCGTCCAGTTGGACGGCGGGCAGGGAGGAGTCGGCCGGATCGATGTTGATGGAAATCTGGACGCGCCCGCGGGATACCACGGCGAGGGCTTCCTTGCGGATTTCCGCTTCGAGGGAGGAGAGTTCGCGCGGCATCTGGACGACGACTTCCGCCTGTTTGCGGTTTACCGAGGAAATTTCCACGTTTGTCTGCCAACCGCCCGCCGATGATGTGCCCCGGCCGAAGCCTGTCATGGATTGCATGCGGGGAGGATGAACATCGAACATCGAACGTGAAGTGAAGAATTTCGACGTTGGACGTTCGATGTTCGATGTTCAATGTTCCGCCGCATGGCGAAGGTGCTGGTGGGACTTTCCGGGGGAGTGGACAGCTCGGTGGCCGCGGCCCTGCTCGTGGAGCAGGGGCACGAGGTGACGGGCGGTTACATGAAGAACTGGATCAATGAAGAGGGTCTGCCCGGGGATTGTCCCTGGGAGCAGGACATCGAGGACGCGCGCGCGGTGGCGAGGGCGCTGGGAATCGAGTTCCGGGTGATCGATCTGATCGACGCCTACCGGGAGCGGATCGTGGATTATCTGGTGGAGGGATACCGGTCCGGAATCACGCCGAATCCGGACGTGTGGTGCAACCGGGAGATGAAGTTCGGGATTTTTCTGGATTACGCGCTGGACCAGGGATTCGAGCGGGTGGCGACGGGGCACTACGCCCGCAGGCGGGATCTTCCGGACGGGAGGGCGGCGATCCTGCGCGGGGCGGATCCCAACAAGGATCAGAGTTACTTTCTGGCGTTGATGACGGCGAATCAGGTGTCGCACGCGCTGTTTCCCGCGGGGGAGATGCTGAAACCGGAGGTGAGGGAGGTGGCCCGGCGTTTCGATCTGCCGGTGTGGGGGAAGAAGGACAGCCAGGGGATCTGCTTTCTCGGGCAGGTGAAGATGACGGATTTCCTGCGGCACTATCTGCCGGATTCGCCGGGGGAGATCGTGGATGTCTCCGGCAGGGTGCTGGGCGGGCACCGGGGGCTGCATCTCTACACCCTGGGGCAGAGGAAAGGGCATGGGGTGGCGTCGCCGCGCGAAGGGATGGCCTACGTGGTCGTGGGAAAGGATGTGGAGCGCAATCGTCTGGTGGTGGGCTGGGATCTGCCGGAGACGGAGGGATTGTATGCGGAGGAATGCATCATCGGTTCGCTGTCGGCGATGCACGAACCGTTCGACCGCCGCCGGTTGGTGGACGCGCAACCCCGATACCGGGCGAAGGCCGAGCCCGCGGTGATGGAACCGGCGGGGGAGGGGAAAATCAGGCTGAAATTCCGCAGGCCGCAACGGGCGATCGCCCCGGGGCAGATCTGCGCGTTTTACGATGGCGGGCTTTTGTTAGGTGGCGGGGTGTTCGAGAGCGTGGGGTGAAAAAGAGAGGTGGCGACCAATGATCGCCACCACGGGGCGCAATGCCCGTCTTTCCTCCCTCTCCTTTCCAATCACTCCCGAAATAATCGCACGAAAACAACGTTGACTTTGTTTCCGTTGGAAGCAATGAATGTCTCTCGACAACGTGTTTGTTATGAGAAATCACATGTTTTTCACCGGCTGTCTGGTGCTGGCTTCGGTTGCCGGGTGCGACCGCGGGGGAGACATGATTTCGTGGGAGCTGGAGCGGGAGCAGGTTCTCCTGTCACAGCGTCTGGCGCTCCAGCAGTACCGCCTGGAGCAGGCCGGGCCGCGCCCTGACACGGCTCTTCTGAGGGAGGCTTTGGAAACGGAAAATCATGCCCGGATCGCCGCGGGCGCCTTGCGGACCACAAAGGCCGGATTGAGCCGCGAGATCGCCGCGCTCGCCGCGGACCTCGAATCCTTGCGCGACAGGAACGTGCGGCAGCGCCGGGAGGCGGCCATTGGCAGGACGATGGCAACTTTTGAGGCGGAAGGAGGCCGTGTGTACGACGATGTCCGGATCATGGCCGTCAACGACGCGGGAGTCACCTTGCGGCATCGGGATGGTTCCGTCCGGCTGAAATATTCCGAATTGAGCATGGAGCAGAGGGAATGGCTTGGTCTGGAGCACGCGACCGCGGTGGCCGCCGAGGAGACCGAGCGTGAGGATGCCCTGGCCTATGAAAGTTGGATCGACCAGCGGATGAGCGCGATACGGAAGGAAAACGAACGCCGTGACGAGGAAGCCGCCGATGCGAAGCAAAAGCTTCGGGAAAACAACCGCATTCGCGCCGCATCCATTGCAGTGAATTCCCGGAACAGCCCGCTGGTGAAGCGCGGATCGGATTCCCCCACCCGCTTCACCGTGCGGCGGCGTTCCTCCGGACAGGGAGCGACGTTTTACAACTATTACCGCGTCGTGCGTCCGGCCGGAACGTGTGGCGTCAGCCAGCCTCCGGTTCGGAATGCCCAGATGCAGCGGTTTCCGACAGCACCTGTTTCCAGGCCTCCGGTGGTGAGTACCTGCCCGGTTGTCGTGCCTTGAGGATTGCTCCCGGTCTTCTCACATCCCATCCTTCCCACCCCCTCCTCATATCACATGAAACGGCTATTCTTGTACACGTGTCTGCTGGCGCAGGCCCTTCCCCTGACATCCTGCGGGGACGATCCGAAACTGGTGGCGAAGCGCGAAAGCCAGAAAGTCGAGATCGCCCGTTTGACCGGTGAATTGGAACTGATCGAGGAAAAGCTGAAGAACCTGCCACCGGACGTTTCCAGGGAACTGGAAGAAGCCAGAGCCCGCGCGGACGAACAAATCCGGGAAGTGACCGGCCTGGAAGAAGAAGTCGCCGCTCTGGAAGCCCGGAGAAACGAACTCAAGGCCGAGTTCGACGCATACAAGGCGAAATACCCCATACCCTAACCAATTACCACCATGTCTTTCACCGATATGATGTCGAGCGGCCGCGGGCCGGGAGCGATCGGGGTGGTGATGGCCCTTTTCGTCATGATTGGTTTCGGCCTGCTGTTCGTCTTCGTTTTCGACGAAGGCATGCAGGGCGGGGACCGCACGATCGAATCCTACATCGCCGAACAACGCCGGGAAATCGAGAAGCGCGAACAATTGATCCGGATCGGGGAGGAGGAATTGGCCGCCGCCGGAGGCCGCGCCGGAATCCAGGCGGAACTCGACCGCACGAAACTGGAAATCAGGCCGCTCAGAAGCCGGGCCTTGGCGCTCGCCACGGAAATCGAGGAATCGGAGGCCGCGCTGAAAGCCGGGGAGGAAGCGTTCGTCCAATACCGCGACGACTACCGGACCCATGTGAGGGAACAGGCCAAGGGCCGGGAAATGGACGAACTGAAGACCGCCGACGGAACGGTCTATCATGAGGTGAGCATCCGGGAAGTCACCGCGATCGGCATGCAGATCCGCCACCGGGACGGCCACAAGCGCATTCCCTACGCGGACCTGCCGCAGGACATGATCGATCATTTCCAGTTCGACGACGAGCAGCGCGCCACCGCCCTGAGAAGGGAACAGGAAATGCACCGCAGGCACGAACAGGCGGTTGCCGCGGCAACCGCGGCGGACACCCCAGGGACAGCGGAACTCCGGCACCGCCGATCGCGAGATTCTCCAGAGGGAACGCCAGCTTGCCGCCTTGCAGGGCGAGATCTCCGTCTTGCAGGGCGAGATCAGCCGCGCCAGGAGAGCCGCGGCCTCGGCCAGGGCCGCGGGACGGAGCCACGTCAGCCGCGAGGGGCCCTTGCAGACGCAGCTCGAAGCAAAGAGACGCCAGGTCGACGCCGTCCGGCAATCGCTGGAAAAACTCCGGAGTTCCCGCTGACAGAATGCTCTTTTCGGACGACTATCGGGGTGCGTTCGGCGCTCTTGCGGCTCTGGCCGTGGTGGTGTTCGCCGGTGTCGGGTTTTCATTGCTCGTGGACCGCCGCTTCGAGTTTTCGAGCGGCGCCAACCGGGCGAAAAAGGACATCAGAACGAACGCGGAATGGCTGGAAGAGCTTGAAATACGGCATCTGGCCCGTTCCAAAAAACTGGAATCCCTGGAAAATCCGGGCGATCACGAACTCCATCGGGAACTTGTCGAAAGCTCGGAGGAACTCGGCGCGGCGATATCGGGACTGAAGGCATTGTCGGAAGAACTCGCCCGCGAGGTGGCGGAAACCGACGGACAGTATGCGGCGTACCGGGCGAATTACCGGAAAATCGTCTGGGCGGCGGCGGCAGGGGAAAAACTCGGAAACCTGCGGATCCGCGGAGGAAGGGAATACCGGAATGCGGTGGTGAGGCTGGTCACCCCCGTGGGATTGGAAATTCATCATGACGACGGTTTGGCCCGGATCCAGGCCCCGGACCTCGACGATTCCTACCAGGACCGTTTCCAGTGGAATGCGGAGGAACGCCACATGGCTCTGGAGCGGGAGCGAAAGAACCGCGAGCAACTGGCCGGACGCCCTGAAGGCAGGGAGGAGGAAAGCGCTTCCCGTCCCTCCCCCCGCCGCAAACCGGCCCCTCCCTCCGCGGCGGAGCTGGAAACCCTCCGGCTGATGGTGCGGACGCTGCAGGCCAAAACGGACATCCTCCGCGGGCAAACGCAGGAAGCCTCCTACCAGATCTCCCGGGGCCGCGTTTCCGTTCCCGGCAGCCTGGAAACCTGGCAAGCCCGCTCCCGCCGCCTGAACGTCGCATACCACAAGGCAAACGCGGAACTGGGGCTGGCAAGAAGCCGGCTCGCCGCGGTTTCTCCCAGGGATCCGTTGTTGCGGAACGATCCGTGATTTGAGGGCTCACCGGCACCCCGTTCCAAATTGCTCCACGTTCCACACCCGGCGCGGGTTGCCCCGGAAGCCAAAAAGTGGCGCGGGCGGAATGCCGAAAGTGTTCCGGGAATCGCGGCGGCAA
>CAZVSA010000290.1:0-5474 GCA_964629955.1 uncultured Luteolibacter sp. | reverse complement strand
GCCGCCGTCAACAACACCCCCTCCACCCCCGCCATTTCCCTGCTTCACGGCCTGCGTTTCATTCTCGGCAACATCGCAAGCGAAACCCTCCCGAAACGGATCGCCCGGCACGCGCGCACCAACGCCCTGATCCGCGAATGGGGAGATCGCCATGGATTCCAGCTCTTCTCTCCGGAAAACCGCAGCTCGAAGGCGCTCACCTGCTTCGCCACTCCCGATGGTTTCGATCTTTCCGGTTTCATCAAGGAGCTGAAAACCAAGCACAACTTCCTCATCAACGGAGGATACGGAAAAATCAAGGGAACCACCTTCCGCATCTCCAACATGGGCAACGAAACCGAGGACACCATCCGGGAACTCATCGCAGCCATGGACGACTGCCTGGCGCGTTAATTGAACATCGAACATCGAACGCCCAACATCGAACGTCGAAGTGGAAGATTTCCGTTTTCAGCGTTTCTCCCTTCGATGTTCAAGAGAAGTGAGCGGTGAAGGACTCCGGATTCTTGTTTCCGGATTCTTCTTCACTTCGACGTTCGATGTTGGGCGTTCGATGTTCGATGTTCGACGTCTTCAAAGCGGCACCTCGTGGTATTCCAGCGCCCATTCCTTCATGAAGCGCACCCGCCGCGGCTCGATCCGATAGACGACCAGTTCCGGGTGATCCGGCGTGCCGAGATACGCGCGCAGCAGGGGGCTTTTTTCCCATATCGCCGCGAGCGTGTTGGGATCATCCTCGATCCGCGCCTCGCCGGTGATTCTCACCTGGTGATGATCCGGGTCCAGCCAGCAAAGCTCCACACGCGGATTCGCGGCGATTTCCCCGGTCTTGTGATAGCCGCGGAGATTCGCCACCCACACGGTGAATCCCTCCTCCTTCACCGGAGACACCGGGCGCAGCCGTGGCTGGCCACCATCATCGGTGGCGAGCATCGGGAATTTCGCCGCCTTCATCGTGGCGCGGGCCAGTCCGGGAAGCTCTGCGGGATCGACGGGTTCGGGAATCGGGCGGGCCATGACACCCGCAAAATGGTTCCGGGCAAACGCACTGGCAAGCCCGGGGCTGACACATCAAAAGACAGGGGTTTTATTTCACCGCAAAGCCGCGAAGATCGCAAAGGAACGCAAAGAGGGTGAATTGAGGATCGGAAACCGGAAACAGGCGGAACCCGCTCCCGATTTCATCCGGAATTTTTCTCCGCGACCCTTTGCGACCTTCGCGGCTTCGCGGTGAATCCATTGGTTTTTTGATGTGTCGGCCCTGGCGGCAAGCGCACCCCGTTCTCCCATTTGAAAATCCATATGCGGTTGACGGCGTGGAAATCGTCCTGCGGGGCTTGCCCCGGCCCGGTTCAGCGTCTAGCTAGGGCCGCATCAAACGAAAATCCTTCAGCTTCCTCCTGGCCCTGCGCTACCTCAACCCACGGCGGGCGGTCCTCTCCTCCTTCACCCTCATCTCGCTGATCGGCGTGATGCTGGGCGTTCTGGTGCTGATCGTGGTCATGGCCGTTTACGCCGGCATGGAGCGGGACGTGAAGGACCGCCTGCTCGGCTTCACCCCGCACATCCTGCTGCGCCAGCAGCCAAACGGTTTCAGGGAAGCCCCGATGGAGGATTGGCAGGATGTGGCGGAAAAAGCCCTCACCCTTCCCCGCGTCCAATCCGCGACCGCTTACATCGCGGACAACGTCATCATCGATGTGGAATCGTGGCAGCGGCCCGTGTTCTTCCGCGGCATCGACACCTCGGACGAGGCCCAGATCAAAGGCATCGAGCGGATGCTCGATCTCGACGACCATCCCCACTCCAGCGCGGATCTGGGAATCGACGACCGCGTGATCATTTCCTCCACCTTGTCCGAACAACTGGGCCTCGGCGTGGGCGACATCATCCGCCTGTATTCCACCCGGAATTTTGAAGCGGTGATGCAGACATACAAAGCCACCGAAAACCCTCCCGTGCGGGAGGCATTCGAGGAAGAATGGACGCGGGCGGTCTCCACACTCGAATCCGGCTGGAAAAGCGAGGACGGCGCCCTGTTCCTGCCAGCGGACGTTTATCGCGATGTCTACCTCATCCTGACCGATCTCTACGAAGAAGACATCCGGGAACCGGAAAGGGAACTCATCGAGAGAATCCTCCTATCCATGGACGAATCGACGAAGCCCGAAGACGCCGAAGTGTTTCTCTTCGAGGAAGCGATGAAGGAATCCATCGGGGAAACCATCGCCGAACTCAACGCGACCGATCAGGAAAAAATGGACGCGGAAAGCCTGAAGGATCTCCGGTCCTTCGTTCTGCCCAAGGAAGCCGAGGTCATCGGGGTTTATCTCGCGTCCCAGATGGCCGTCACCCCGGATCTTTTTGTCCCTCTTCCCCTCGCCCAGAATCTCGCGGGGCTGGATGGCACCGTCCAGGGAATCGCGCTCCGCCTCGACGATCCCTACGCCGCCGATCAGGTGGCCATGGCCTCCCTGCACGCCCTCGGCCCGGGATGGACCTTTCTCACATGGGGCCAGCAATACCAGGCGTTCTTCAGCCTCATCAACCAACAACGCGTGATGATGTATTTCGCCCTGTCCTTCATCGTTCTCGTCTCCGCGTTCTCGATGATGGCGGTCATGTTCACGGTCACCATCCAGAAGCGACGGGAAATCGGAGTGATGAAAGCCCTCGGCGCCGCTCCGGGACAAATCGTCCGCGTTTTCCTCTATCAGGGCATGATCCTCGGCGTGCTCGGCGCGATTCTGGGCGTCGGCCTCGGGAGGGTGGTCATTCATTTCCGCGGCCCGCTGCAATCGCTGTTCCGGGGTTTCGGCTTCGATCCTTTTTCCACGCCTCTCACCGGTTTCCACGTCCTCCCGGCTTACAACGATCCGGTGGAACAGGCGGTGATCGCGGTCATGGCCTTCGTCCTCTGTTCGATCGCCGCGCTCGTGCCGGCGTTTTTCGCGGCCCGCAGCGATGCGGCGAAATCCCTGCGAAACCTCTGACGTCATGGACATCTGGATCATCCGCGATGGCGAGAAATCGGGCCCCATCCATGACTACGAGATCCGCAACCGGATCGAGAACGGCGGGATCGAGCCGTCCACGCCCGCCTGGCACGAAGGCCTTCCGGAATGGCGGCCTCTCTCCGAAATCGATCTTTTCCGGAACGAGTTTGAAAAGAAGGCGAAGACGGAAGAACAGGAATCGCTCTCCCCTCCCCCTCTCCCCGAAACCCCGCCCGCTCCGCAGCCGGTCATCCGGCGTTTCTGCGCGCGCTGGCTCGATCTCATCTGCTTCGTCGCGCTCTGGTGGTTCGCGATGTGGGCGCTCGGCCGGGACATCCGGGCCACCTTCCTCAACCCATGGGTGACGGTGCTCCAGTATCTCCCGTGGTTCATCATCGAGAGCATCCTCCTCCACTACACCGGCACCACTCCCGGAAAATGGCTGATGGGCCTGCGCGTCCACAATGCCGACGGCTCCCGCCTCAGCCTTATGGAGGCCACCCGCCGCTCCGCCCGCGTGCTGGTCATGGGAATCGGTTTCGGCTGGCCGTTTCTTTCCATTTTCTGCCAGTTGATCAGCCTCTTCACCACCCGCCGCCTCGGCGAGCCGTTGTGGGATCACGCGGGAGGTCATCGCATGACCGCCGCTCCGCTTCACCCTCTCCGCATCGCCGCCTTCGTCATTTTGTTCGTAGGAGCGGTGAACCTCCTGACGATTGTCCTCTATCCCTATCTCGCCGAGCAGACGGGCAAAAACTTCCCCGCCATGCGGAAGCACATCGAGGAAACCCCAAGATGGCACCTCCCGCCCCGCAATCCCTGATCCCCGCCCCGGCCCGGATGCCATTGCGATCATGGCCTTTCATTCCGGCAGGACCGGCGCATCAGAAAACCATTGGATTCACCGCAAAGCCGCAAAGGTCGCAAAGGATCGCAGAGAAAATCTCCGAAGAAGATCAAGGGCGGATGAATGACGTCTCGCCTGTTTTTTCGGCTTCCGATCCTCCATTCCTCCTCTTCGCGTCCCTTTGCGACCTTTGCGGCTTTGCGGTGAAATGGAAAATTGATGCACCGTCCCTGTTCATTCCGGGCTTTCCACTCCGCGCGCCGCAAACCAAGCTCCCCGCATGCAACGCTTTGCAAACAAATTGGCGGTGGTCACCGGAGGTGGCCGCGGGATCGGTCAGCAAATCGCCGGGGCCCTCGCCGCGGAAGGCGCGAAAGTCGCCGTCGTCAGCCGCAGCGAGTCGAGCTGCGGCAAGGCCGCCGAGGAAATCAACGCCCTTCATCCCGGTTCCGCGAAAGCCTATGCCGTGGACGTGGCCGACCACACCGCGGTCCAGGAACTCGCAAAAAAAATCGCCGAGGAAATGGGAACCGTGAACATCCTCGTGAACAACGCCGGCGTCACCCGCGACGGACTCCTCATGCGAATGAAGGAGGAAGACTGGGACACCGTGATCGACACCAACCTCAAAGGCGCGTTCAACACCGTGAAAGCCTTCATGAGGCCGCTGATGAAAGCGGAAGACCCCCGGATCATCAACATCGCCTCCGTGATCGGACTGATCGGAAACGCCGGGCAGGCCAACTATTCCGCGAGCAAGGCCGGCCTCATGGGTTTCACCAAAGCCATTGCCCGCGAACTCGCCGGCCGGGGTGTCACCTGCAACGCCGTCGCTCCCGGATTCATCACCACCGACATGACGGACGAGCTTCCGGAAAACCTCAAGGAAGGCATCCTCGCAAAAATCCCGCTCGGTGCCTTCGGGGAAACCAGGGACATCGCGGAAATCGTCACCTTCCTCGCCAGTCCCGCCGCCCGCTACATCACGGGTCAGATCATCGCCGTCGATGGCGGGATGACCATGTGACCCTCACTCCGGCCCCTGCACGCGATGGAACTTCTCATCCTCCGCCACGGCAAAGCGGAAAACCACGGGCATCCCGATGGAGACGGCGCGCGGGCATTGGTGAAAAAAGGCTTCGCCCAATCCCGTGCCGCGGCGGCCCTGCTGAAATCCGCCGGGCTGCTGCCGGAAGTGGTCCTCACCAGTCCATTGCTCCGGGCGCGGGAAACCGCGGAGGAATTCTGCAAGGAAGCCGGAATTCCCGCTCCCGTGATCGCCCCCTGGCTCGCATGCGGAATGAGTCCGGACACCGCGCTGAAGGAACTCTCCCCGTTCCGGGACCGCGAACGGGTGATGATCGTCGGGCACGAACCGGATCTCTCGGAACTCATCGCATCCTGCCTCGGCGCGGACTCCGGTTACATCGAGGTAAAAAAAGGCGCCCTCGCCTGCCTGAGCATCGATCCTCCCTCCGCTTCCGGCGATTTGCTGTTCCTCATCCCGCCGAAGCTGACCGGCGCCGTCCGATTCTAGCCTGCATTTCTCACACTGGCATCGGGCAAGCTTGGAAGGCCATGGTTGCGCCGCGGCCCGATGGCGGAGCCATCGCAGCCACGGCAGCCGGGGG
>CAZVSA010000289.1:0-5484 GCA_964629955.1 uncultured Luteolibacter sp. | reverse complement strand
CCCCTTCGTCCCGTGTTCCCCTTGCGCCCGCGCCACCTCAACCGGGATGTTCATGGGAGGCAGACTGATCCGGGCCGAAACGCCGCGCAAGGGGGTTTTGTCGTTCGGTCAATTAGCGTTTGTATAAATAAACAAGGAAAGGGCGGGAGCCCGGCGCGGGCCGCTGGCGCGGCTCCGCGTCCGGGCCACCCTCCTTTGTCCCGGTTCTTTCATTACACCCTGAACTTGCCGGAGGCGACACCGGAGGATAGCGCATCGGGCGAGCGCGGGGATGACTCGGGCCGCCTCGGCTCGCGCTGCCGCCTCCGGGCGCTCATGGCATCAAGCGCTGTCCTCGTCACTCCCGGCGCTTCCGCGCTCGTTCCTCGCTTGTGCAGCTTGGTCGTTCCTGCGGGATCGCTTGACGCCGCGCCCTGCGGCGGAAGAAGCCGCCATCGGTTTTGCGTTCGCAAAATCCGTTTGGCAACGGCTTCGCGGACGGGCGAAACGGCGGGGCGGGCACCTCCCAAAAAGTTATGCAGGCGTCTTCCCTAAGCCGGCTTGAGGGGCGGCGTGTCCACTTGTTGCCACTCTCGGCGGGGGAGTGGCAACCAATGGAAACAAGTGGACACACGCCACGAGGCAAGCGGCATCGCCGCCGGGCCGCTGTCGCGGCCCGGCCCGCGACGAGGAAGGGGATTTGGTCACGCCTTACCCCTTGTGCGAAACCGGGGGCAAGGCGGGTATTGGTGTGATGGATGTCGAGCTGGCGGGCCAGCTCGCGCACGGAAATCCCGGCGCGTTCGCGCAGGTCGTGCAGATGGGAGCCGGAGGAATAGGGTGACGATGCGCGATTACACCGATGAGGCGGCCATGCCGGTGGCCGAGCAGCTTCGGCGAGTGCCGACGCTGGAGTCATCCCTTTTTCCATCCCTTAAATCCGGGAAATCCTGTCCAAACGTGTCCAGCGGCGGGAAAGTCGCCGGTTCGGCGGCGAATGCGAAAAGCCTTGATAACGAGGAATCAGAGGCGGTTTTGGCCGGGGTTGTCCAAGGACGGCCAAGACGGAAAAAACGGAGGGGGTGGGATTCGAACCCACGGAACCTTGCGGCTCTCCGGTTTTCAAGACCGGCGCGATCGACCACTCTGCCACCCCTCCTTTTATTTATCAGCCACTTCCGGCGCATTTTCTCCCTTCGTGTGGTACCTGATTTCTACCGATGCAAGCCGCCAGGCCACGCAACACTCTGAAACAGGAAACCACTCTTTGGGAAACCACCGGGACACCCGGACTTTACGTCCGCCGCCCCGGCGGGACTTTCTACGCCCGGATCCCCCTCAATGGCAAGCGCTCTTGGCGCTCATTGAGAGGAGGGATCGGTGCAGGCAAAAACTCCCTTTGGCAGGAATCTGGAACCTGATTCCATCGCCATGCAGCCATTCTCGCCGTAATGTCACGCCTTCATGGTGTGTGGCACCCTTCCCGCACATCCAATTATCCCCGTTTTACCATGAATCAGCTCCCGCCCCTCGCTCCGCGGATCAACCCGGCCAAAAGCCACCCCACGAATCTCCGGACATTGCTCGCCGCCGCCGCGCTCGGCAGTGTTTCCCTCGCCGGCCTCTCCCAAGGAGCGGTGACCGCGACGATCATCGAAACGGATATCGCTCCCTTTCTCGATCCGAATCCTGGCTCCTCCCAGGCGTACACACCCGCGCTGACCGCTTCCTCGATCGATCTGATCCAAGGGCTTCTCCCGTCCCATGAGTCCCACCCCGGGATCCATCCCAATTACGAGTTTGCGCGAGGCGCCGGGGCATGGACCGATGGGTCGCTCGCCACGACCTATAGAGTGGGCATTCCAGCACCCTCCCCCGAAAATGAAGCGGAGGACACGGTCGCCCACCATGCATATGGATCGGTTGGAATCGGCAGCCTCGTCCAATATGATTTGGGCGGCATCTTCGATCTGACCTACATTGACGTGTTCATGGGATGGAACGATGGCGGGCGGGACCAGTCCAGTTTCCGCGTCTGGGTCTCCGGGGACGGCGTGGATTTCACAGAGATCGCGGATTATCAAAAGAGCGGTAACAACGATCCTTCCGGACGCCCTGTCACGCATCAGGTGCGCATTATCGACGATGGCGGCGCCTTCATTGCGGAAGGCGTGCGGTATGTCGAGTTCCGGGTCTACGATGCCGATAACAGTCATGCCGGAATTGCCGAAATCGACATCTTCGGCGTGCCCGAGCCGGGAACGGCCGTGCTCGGCCTGCTCGGCGGATTGTTTCTGCTGCGGCGGAAGCGGTTCTGAAAGAAGATTTCACGGAGCAGGGTGGCGGGCATGAATGGGATTTTCGCCCGTCATTGATCCGCCACCGTTTGCTTGGCGGAATTCCATGGGATTCACCCTGTTCCAGCCCCCCGCGTCGCTTCGATCATGGTTTTGCCTCCTGCCCCTCCTTTACCGAAGAGTCTTGGCAGCGGGCACCACGCCCGGCTTGACACGAAGCCCGCTCTCGGGCGGGATTCCCCGCCCATGGCCAAACTATCGATCAGCGATCTTGATGTCTCCTCCAAGGAAGTTCTTATGCGCGTGGACTTCAACGTCCCCCTCGAGAACGGCGCCATCACGGACGACACCCGGATCCAGGCCGCGCTTCCCTCCATCCGGCACCTGGTCGATGGCGGTGCGAAGCTCGTTCTCTGTTCCCATCTGGGCCGCCCCAAAGGCAGCCCGGAACCAAAGTATTCCCTCGCTCCCGCAGCCGCCCATCTCGGCGAACTCCTCGGCAAGGAAGTCAAACTCGCTCCCGATTGCACCGGTTCCGAAACCGCCGCTCTCCGCGCCGCGCTCCAGCCCGGCGAGGTTCTCCTGCTGGAAAACACCCGCTACCACTCCGCGGAGGAAGCGAACGATCCGGACTTCGCGAAAGAACTCGCGGGCAACGCGGACATTTTCGTCAACGACGCCTTCGGCACCGCCCACCGCGCCCACGCCTCCACCGAGGGAGTCACCCACCACGTCTCCCAAAGCGCCATGGGATTCCTGATGGCCCGCGAACTCGAATACCTCGTGGACAAGCTCGACCAGGCCGGGCGCCCGTTCCTCGTCATCATGGGCGGAGCGAAGGTTTCCGACAAAATCCAGGTCATCACCGCCCTCATGGAAAAGGCCGATGCCTTCCTCATCGGCGGAGCGATGGCCTACACCTTCCGCAAGGCCCAGGGCCACGCCGTCGGCAAATCCCTTGTGGAAAACGACAAGCTCGATCTCGCCCTGGACATCCTGAAAAAGGCGGAGGAAAAGGGCATCCGCTTCCTCATCCCCGCGGACACCCTGATCACCCAGGAGTTCAAGAACGGCGCGGAAACCCGACTCATCGCACCTTACGTGGACGGTGGAGCCATCCCCGATGACTGGGAAGGCATCGACATCGGCGACGTCGCCATCGCCGAATTCTCCAAGGAAATCGCCTCCGCGAAAACGATTCTCTGGAACGGCCCCATGGGCGTGTTCGAGATCGATTCCTTCGCCAAAGGCACCCGCGCCATCGCCGAAGCCGTGGCCGCTTCCGATGCCGTCACCATCGTCGGCGGCGGGGATTCCGTCACCGCCGTCAACAAATTCGGCCTCGACGGGAAAATGACCTTCATCTCCACCGGCGGTGGTGCTTCTCTGGAGCTTCTCGAAGGAAAAGTCCTCCCGGGAGTCGCCGCTCTCAGTGATGCCTGATTTCCCCCTCCCCCCCGTTTTTCCGATTACGACCGTCATCGATTCCCCACCTCCATGAACCGCAAGCCTATCTTCGCCGCAAACTGGAAAATGAACAAAGGAGCCTCGGAAACCGAGGACTTCATCAGAAGCTTCCTTTCCAAAATCCAGGGCCGGAACCCCGCGTGCGAAATCGTGATCGCCCCTCCCTTCGTTTCCCTGCCGAAGCTGGCGGACCTCCTCCACACCGCCACCGCGGGCCAGAACGCCCACGCGATCCAGATCGCTTCCCAAAACTGTTCCGAATACGATTCCGGAGCCTATACCGGCGAAGTCAGCGTGCTCATGCTGCGCGAGTTCTTCGTCCACTACGTCATCCTCGGCCACAGCGAACGCCGCTCGATCTTCGGCGAGACGAACGCCACCATCAACGCCAAGCTGAAAAAGGCGCGCGAGGCCAATCTCAAACCCATCTTCTGCATCGGGGAAACCCTTGAGGAACGCGAAGGCGGAAAACTCGAATCCGTTCTCCGCACCCAGATCTCGGAAGGGCTCGAAGGACTCTCGGAAAAAGACATGACCGAAACCGTCGTCGCCTATGAGCCCGTCTGGGCCATCGGCACCGGCGTCACCGCCACCTCCCGGCAGGCGCAGGAAGCGCACGCCTTCGTCCGCTCGGTGATCGCGGAACTCTATGGCGCGGATACCGCCGCGAAAATCCGCATCCAATACGGCGGCAGCGTGAAGCCTGGAAACGCCGAGGAACTCATGGCCTGCCCAGACATCGACGGTGCCCTCATCGGCGGAGCCTCGCTGGAGCCCCAGAGCTTTCTGGACATCATTCACAACGGCACTCCACACGCCGATTGAGACCGCAGGCGGAGATTTCCGGCGAAGTTCCCCTTCCATCTCCTCCGGCGATCCCCTAGGGTTCCGCCCATGACAGGCCGATTCCGCCTCATTCCCCTGTTGTTCTTCCTGCTCGCCGCGGCGGTCCACGCCGAGCACGTCATCGTTTCCGGCGGTCCCAGCCTGCGCCGGTGGGAAAATCTCCGCGTGGAGCAGGATCAGCACGACCGTTGGTGGGGAAATTTCATCGCCCCGGCCTCCTACCGTATGGATGAGATCCGCAAAGCCTACGGCTCCGGTGCGAAAGTCGTCTGGATCGTCCACCAGCGCGGCTATCAGGCCCGCGGCCGCGAAGACGGAAAACCCTACACCACCTGGATCTCCAGCCAGGCCGCCAAGCGCAATGCCACTCTGGTTTGGGTCAATACCACCGAAGACCTCATCCGCGCCATCAACTCGCGGCCCCGCGGCTCCATCCAGACATTCGATTTCTTCGGTCACTCCAACCGCCATGCCTTCATGCTCGACTACGGCAGTGACATCATGGCCGCCTCCACCGCGTGGCTCCACGAGCGCGATCTCTCCCGCATCCGCTCCTCCGTCTTCGACCGCAACGCCTATTGCAAAAGCTGGGGCTGCCACACCGGCGAGAGCATGAGCGCCGCGTGGGGCCGGACCGTCGGCATCCCTCTGGAAGGCGCCAAAGGCCCCACGATGTACACCAAGGTCGGCAGCTACGGGCAAATGCCCTTTGTCCGCGGCTCATGGGTCCGTTGAAACAACAATCTCCCGAAATCAATTTCTCTCCCTCCATGCACTTCGCCGAGCTCAAAGCCCTCCACGAACTTCCCTTTTTCGAGCTGATCAAGCGTTCCCGCGAAGTTCACGACAAACACTGGCCGGATGGCGAGGTGCAGCTCTGCACCCTCCTCTCCAT
>CAZVSA010000288.1:0-5520 GCA_964629955.1 uncultured Luteolibacter sp. | reverse complement strand
CTCCGCGACCCTTTGCGACCTTTGCGGCTTTGCGGTGAATCCATTGTTTTTTGATGCATCGGCCCTGCAAGCCCATCTCTCTCCCCCGCCGGTGGATTCCGGCTTGTCCTCCCCGCCCCTCCAAGTTACGCACACGCCGTCATGCCTATCGCCACTCCCGCACAATACCGAGCCATGCTCGATGCCGCCCAAAAGGGTGGCTACGCGTATCCCGCAATCAACGTCACCTCCCTGATCACCATCAACGGCGCTCTCCGCGCTTTCTCCGAAGCCAAGTCCGACGGCATCATCCAGGTCTCCACCGGCGGCGGTGAATTCGCCTCCGGCACCGCGGTGAAGGACGCCGCGTTCGGTGCCATCGTCCTTGCCGAGGCCGCGCATCTCCTCGCGGAGAAACACGATGTCCTCATCGCCCTCCACACCGACCACTGTCATCCGAAAAAGGTCGAGCCGTTCCTCAAGCCGCTTCTCGAAGCATCGCGCAAGCGCGTCGCCGAAGGCAAAGGCCCGCTGTTCCAATCCCACATGTTCGACGGTTCCGAACTCCCGCTCGATGAAAACATCACCATTTCCAAGGAACTCCTCAAGGAATGCGCGGATCTCGGCATCATCCTCGAAGTGGAAGCCGGCGTCGTCGGCGGCGAGGAAGACGGCCACGACACCTCCGGCGTCCCCGCGGACAAGCTCTACACCACCCCCGAGGACATGCTCGCGGTTTACGAAGCGCTGCAACCGCTCGGCCGCTTCCTCTTCGCAGCCACCTTCGGCAACGTCCACGGCGCATACAAGCCGGGCGCGGTGAAGCTCAAACCCACCATCCTCCGCGACGGACAAAACGCCGTGACCGGCAAACACGGCCCCGAAGCCGAAATGGACCTCGTGTTCCACGGCGGCTCCGGTTCCGAGCTTTCCGAAATCCGTGAAACCCTCGACTACGGCGTCGTGAAAATGAACATCGACACCGACACGCAATACGCCTTCACCCGCCCCATCGTCACCCACATCTGCGAGAACATCGAAGGCGTGCTCAAAATCGACGGCGAGGTCGGCAACAAAAAAGCCTACGACCCGCGCGCTTATCTCAAAAAGGGTGAAATCGGTCTCGCCGAGCGCATGAAAGCCGCCTGCGACGATCTCCGCTCCACCGGCCAAACCATCTTCGGCAAGGCCTGACCCGCAAGCGGGAAAACAAACTCCCACCCTTCCCCGGGCGGAACCTCTCACGGAGGTTCCGCCTTTTTTTCCGCTCCGTCCCGCCGCCGTTTCCATTGCTCCGCCCGTCCCCTTACCGCAAATCACTTGCATTCACCCGATTCCTTGGCAGGTTCCCGCCATGCCACGCCTGATCCTCGCACTTGCCCTATTCGCTCTGCAGGCCCTCACCGCCGCCGAAACCAAAGTAGTGACACTGCATCCCCTGCTGGCCGATCTCGCGGGAAAAATCGGCGGCGAACACGTGGAAATCATCGACCTCGTGGGCACGGGCGATCCTCACCGTTTCGAGCCCTCCACCGCCGATCTCAAACGCGCGGAAGGGGCGCTTCTCTATCTCGCCTCGGGCATGGAACTGGAAAGCTACCTGCCCAGATTGCGGTCCATTCTCCCCCAATCGGTCACGATTCTGGAAGTCGGCGCCACCCTCCCCTCCCTGGAAGGAGACTGCGATCATGATCACCACGATGACGACCACGATCACCATCACCACCACTCCGTGGATCCCCATTGGTGGCACTCCATCGATCTCTTCCGGCGCGCCACAACCATCGTCGCCGACGCACTCGCCTCCGCACGCCCCGATGCCGCCGAAACCATCCGCGCTAACGCCGCCGCCTGCCGCACCGAACTCGACGAGCTGGAACGCTGGGCAAAACGCGAAATCGCCCGCATCCCCCGCGAGCGCCGCCACCTCGCTACCGCTCACGCCGCGTTCAACTATTTCTGCAAGGACTTCGGCTTCACCCCCCACCCCGTCCAGGGCATCAACCGCGAACAAATGCCCGGCCCCAAACAGCTCGCCTCTCTCGTCGCCGATCTGAAAAAAAACCAGGTCGGCGCGATTTTCCCGGAAAAGGAATCCAACCCGAAAATTCTGCAAACCCTCACCTCGGACACCGGAATCCGCCTCGGCAAACCCCTCAACGCCGACGGCTCCGGAGGAATCAGCTACGCGGAAATGATCCGCCACAACGTGAACGCCATCGTCGAGGGCCTGGTGGAGTAGATTCAGGAATCAGTCACCCGGCTTTTCCGGGTTGGCTCCACTGCCTTCGCTTTGTTGTTAACGTGTGAAACGCCGAAGTCCAAAACCGGGGTTCCGATGATCGTGCCGCACAACCCAGATTCGAAGTGACTCGCTTCGAATGTCGTATAAGAAATGGTATGGAAACCGGTCAAGATTGCAGCGCCGTAGTCCACTGGAGTCAAAATGAAAGAACCGGGGATTGGAACAGACCTTCTCAACCCCAATTTGGAACTCCGCGAAAAAATCGTCACCCAGTTGGTCTGAAATGCCGCAATACTTCTCGAGGATCTCATTCAGGTCGACCTGAACGCGACGGTGAAATCTAACCACCACGACGCTTCAAGCCGGAAACCAGTTGATCAAAAGTGAGCCAGGCGGCGGGATCATTCTCCGCCTCTTGCACACGTTGGAAAACCTCTGCGTCTGAAACCTCGTAAATGGGGCTCTCCAATCCGTGGAGCAAGCGGGAGGCAAGCGACGCTCGTTCCTCCTCAGAGAGTTTTGAGGCTTCGGTGGCGATTTCTTCGAGCTTCATAGCGACGGGAACATACCCGACCGCTCATGCGTCCGCTAGCAGGATTTTGGACGTCAAGGATCAGGGCCCTGGCCGGAATACCGGGAATAACAGCTTGACCACCGGCTCCAAGGAAAGAGATTGCTTACCAAGGTGAACGGCATCATCGCGACACTGCTGCTGATCTGCTTCGGGATGATGCTTCCCGCGGCTGCGATGCCTGTGCGGGTCTGCCTCCTCGAGGAAAAGGACAGGGTGCCGGATTGTTGCTCCACCTGCCATACGGAACGCCGGGATTGCTGTGCGGACCTCGATCAAATGCCGGATGCCACCGTGCCTGGCGGCTTGTTCGTTCCGCCTGCCTTTTCCGGTTTTCAACTGCCGTTTTTTGAACCCGTGCGGACGACCGAAATCGCGGCGGATGATTTCCCAAGCCACCGCCACCCGCCGATCCGCGGCCCGGACTCCCCGGCGGCGTTCCGCTCGGTTTTGGGCGTTTGGAGACTTTGAAGCGGTCCGTCCGACCGTTTCGTGGCCGCGCATCCATGCGGCCGTACTGCCCTGCAACCGGGCCGGATTGTCTCCCATTCGTTCCATTCCGTGAATTCTCCCTCTCTCGAAACTCTCTCCCGCCAGCCGGAGCCGCCCAAAGCCATCCGGCGGGCACCCGCCTGGTCCATTCCCGCCGCGATCCTGCTCGGCTTCGCGATTCTCTTTCTGGCCTTGTTCCGCGACCGGTTGCTACCGGCTCCCGAGGTCACGGTGGCGGTCGTGCTCGCCGCTCCTTTCGCATCCGGCTCCCCCGCGGCACCCTCTTCTTCTGGAAATCCGCTGTTCCAGGCCAGCGGTTGGATCGAGCCCTCGCCGCTGCCGGTCATCGCCACGGCTCTCGTCGATGGTGTGGTGGAAACCGTCCACGTCCTCCCGGGGCAGGATGTGAAAAAGGGCGACCCGCTCGCAACCCTGATCCCCGATGACGCCCGGCTCGCCCTGGCCGGTGCGGAGCAAAACCACCGGACGCTTCGTTCCTCTCTGGCCGTCCACGAATCCGCGATTTCCTCCGCAGGGAAAAAAGCGGAAACCCTGGACGCCCAAACCCTGGCAGCAGCGGCATTGAAAAATGAAGCGGCCGACCGCCACACCCGCCTGGATCGCCTCGGGTCCGGAGCGATCGCGGAAGCGGATCTGATTTCCGCAAAATTCCGCCTCGATCACGCGGAAGCCCAATACCTCGCGGCGGTCGCCGCAGCGGAGGAAACACGGGCCGAAGTCGCACGGCTCGAAGCGGAAAGGCACGTGAAGCAGGACGAGATCCGGGGCGCGGAACTGGAAGTGGAAAAAGCACAGCTCTCCCTCGAACGGACGAAAATCACCTCTCCCATTGACGGGCGCATTCTCCGCCTGCTCGCGGCACCGGGGCAGAAAAAAATGCTGGAGGACCAGGCCCCGGAGAGCAGCACCATCGCCATTCTCTATCAGCCGGAAAACCTCCAGGTGCGGGTGGATGTCCCTCTGGCGGATGCCTCCGGGCTGGGCATCGGCCAGCAGGCGCGCATCCGCTGCGGCCTGCTTCCGGACAGGGTTTTCCACGGCGAAGTGATCCACCTTTCCGGCGAGGCCGATCTCCAGAGAAACACCCTGCAAGCGAAAGTGAGCATCGTCGATCCCGCCGACGAACTGCGCCCGGAGATGCTCTGCCGTGTCGAATTTCTCGCAACCCAAACCCACCACTCAACATCCTCACCGGCCACCGGATTTCTCGCCACCTGGGTGCCGGAATCTGCGGTGGCCGGTGGCAGCGTATGGGTCTGCGATCCCGAAACGAAACGCGTGAGCCAGCGCGCCGTCCAAACCACCGGCGATGCCCGCGACGGCCACGTTCGCATCGCCGAAGGTCTTCGCCCGGGGGAATGGGTCGTCCTGTCCCCGGCGAACCTCGGCGAGGGCCGGCGTGTTCATCCCAACCTTGTCGAACCATGAACGAATCCATGATCCAATGCCGCGATGTGTCGAAAAGCTACCGCAAGGGCAGCCACGTGGTGACACCTCTTGAGGCGCTCGATCTGGATGTGCCCAAGGGCGAATTCCTCGCCCTGATGGGACCGTCCGGATCGGGGAAAACCACATTGCTGAATCTTCTCTCCGGCATCGACTCCCCGACTTCCGGCTCGCTGACGATCGCCGGCTCGCAGATCGAGAAACTCTCCCGCCGCGGGCTCACGAAATGGCGGGCGAAACACGTCGGATACATCTTCCAGCTCTATCATCTCGTACCGGTGCTCACCGCTTTCGAGAATGTCGAGCTGCCACTTCTGTTAGATAATCTTTCAAAAAAGGAACGCCACACGAGAGTGGAAACGGCGCTGTCGCTCGCCGGGCTGGAGGACCGGATGCACCACACGCCGTCCGAGTTGTCCGGAGGCCAGGAGCAACGGGTGGCCATCGCCCGCGCGATTGTCGCCGATCCCCCGCTGCTTGTGGCGGACGAACCGACCGGAGACCTCGATCGCGAATCGGCGACACGCATCCTCGATCTGCTGCGCGAACTCGCGGGCACTCACGGCAAGACCATCGTGATGGTCACCCACGACGCGAAGGCCGCGGCTGCCGCGGACAGAATCCTGCATCTGGAAAAAGGAAAACTGCTCGAATCCGCATGAGAGCCATCCTGAATCTCCTCAAACTCGCGTGGACGCAGCTCGTCCGCCACCGCGTGCGCTCCTTGCTCACGGTGCTGGGCGTCGCCTCCGGCATGTTTCTTTTC
>CAZVSA010000287.1:0-5565 GCA_964629955.1 uncultured Luteolibacter sp. | reverse complement strand
ACCCTCCTCGCCGAAGAGAAGCAATCCGGCGATTTCAAATACGCCAGCAACGGTTCCGCCATCACCATCACCGGCTACACCGGGGAAGGCGGTGCGGTGACAATTCCCGACAAGATTGGTAACTTGCCGGTGCGTAGAATTGGAAAAGGGTCGGGGGTGTTTGGAGGAAAAACGCTGACGAGTGTAACCATTCCCGATAGTGTCACATACGTCGACGCGCATGCATTCCATGGTTGTGATTGCAAAAAGATAACCCTTGGAAAAGGATTGGCCGCCGGAACTCTTCCCGGCTTCAAGTTCACAGGCACGCCCTTACTTGCCATCGATGTGGCGGCGGACCACCCCGACCTTTGCAGCGTGGACGGCGTATTGTTCGACAAGAATAAAACGATCTTGCTCGCATATCCTCGGGGAAAGCAGGGGAGTTACACCATCCCCGACGAGGTTGTTGCCATTGACGGTTGGGCGTTCGGATACTGCACCGGCCTGACCGATCTATTCATTCCAAAAAGCGTCATCCGGCATGAAATGACATCATTCCGTGCCGACGGCACGGCTTTGCAAAAAATCGAAGTGGCCGAAGACAATCCCGCTTACTGCAGCGTGAACGGGGTATTGTTCAATGCCGACCAGACCCGGCTGATCAGATATTCGGGCGCGAGAAAAGGGAACTACGTCATTCCCTCTGGCGTCACCTCCATTGATCCCTATGCATTCACGGGATCACCGGGGCTGACCGCCGTGACGATCCCAAACAGCGTTACTTCCATCGGTTACTATGCGTTTGGCAACTGCGAGAATCTGAACAGCGCACTTTTCGAGGGCGACGCGCCCTCATATGATGAAATGATCGACAACGTATTCGCCTTTAAGGGAAGCGCTCCTGATTTCACGATCTACCACCGACCCGGAGCGAAGAGCTTCACTACTCGTGCATGGCGGGATTACCCGGCAAAGGAAGGAGAGCCACCCGCCGCACCTCCGTCGTCTCCTTCACCCCCGGCACTCGCCACCCCCTTGTCATGGACTAACAACGATGGCAAAACCATCAAGGCAGAGTTTGTGAGACTTGATGAGGAGGCTGTCATCGTGCGTCTGGAAGACGGCAAGGAATCGAAAATTTCCTTCACCCGCCTGTCCCCGGAAAGCGTCGCCCAGGCCAAGGCCCTCGGCAAAGAGTGAGGGCTATTCTCCGGCGGTTTCGAGCACCTTTCCCCGCAAGGCCGGGGCGATCCAGAAACCGGCCTGCTGCTGCAGTTGATCGAGGAAGGGGCCGATTCGCGGGATGAGACCGTCGAGTTTTGCCTGAATGAGAATGCCCAGCACCCCGATGCCGCGAAGTCCCAATGCCGCGGCCGCGGCCCGGCCCGCCCGTTCATCCATCAGCACGGCGGCGGCGTTGGTTTCGAGAGCCAGCGAAAGAGCTTCGATTTCCCCGGCATGCAAGCGGGCGTTTCCCTTCAGCGGTGCTGCGATTTTCATGGGAGCCGCGATTTCAATAAACAGCGGGAAAACCAGTCCGCGGAACCGTGGGTCGTCACGGGCAAGTTTCCGGAACTCCGCCTCCACGGCGGGCGGAGCGAGGACAGTTCCGAAAAGCGCGGGCAGCAGCCGTTCCTGCCGCAGATGGCAGAGGTTGAGAGCCACCGAGGTATCGGTGACGACGATCACCGGGGAAACAGGATTTTCAGGGTGGCGAGGTCTTCATCCAGCGTCTCCACCGTGTAGCCGGAGATATGGCGGGAGGCGAGTTCCGCATCGAACCCGTGCCGCTCCATTCCCGCGATGCGGCATGCCACGGAGCGGGAGACTCTCCCCGCCGCGAAGAGGGCGCAGGCCAGATCGAGACGAATGTCGGCTTCGCTCATGCCCGCCAAGGCAGGATCGTCAGGCAAGGTGAGGATCATGGCGGGACGGTAATTGCGGGAGTCATCGATGGCAACCCCGTTCGAGGGGCCTTTCTCCGCGATTCGCTTGTCCGCAGGCTTCTCCCCTCCCCTTCCTTCGCTCGCAACGCTTCGTTACCTCCCGTGAACTTGTGTCCAGGCGGCATTCGCCTTGGAGGATGCCACCGATGCCTCGATGAACGCCATGCCCTCGACTCCATCGTCCACCGTCGGGAAATCATATCCTTCCGGACGCGGGTAGTTTCCGGCGAGGCAATCGGAAATCGCTTCCGCCGCCGCGACGTAGATGTTCGCGAAGGCTTCGATGAAACCTTCCGGGTGACCGAACGGGATCCGCGTGTTTTTCGCCGCTTCCGGTCCGTTGTAGCTGTTGCCACGGCGCCAGATCTGACGGGGTTCTTCCGCGAATTTCACGATCAGCTCGTTCGGATACTCCTGATGCCATTCGATGGACGCTTCCGTGCCGTACACCCGGATGTTCAGGTTGTTTTCGTCCCCGGTGGAAATCTGCGAGGCGTAAAGCACTCCGCGCGCGCCACCTTCGTAACGCACCAGCATGCTTCCATCGTCATCGAGAAGCCGACCGGGAATGAACGTGCTCAGATCCGCGGCGACCTCCTGCAGCTCCAATCCGGTGATGTAACGCGCGAGGTTCTCGGCATGGGAACCGATGTCCCCCATGCAGTTGGAGACGCCGGAGGTATTGGGATCCATCCGCCAGTTGGCAATCTGGCTGATGGTTTCATCTTTCAGCGCGGTGATCGCGTATCCCTGGGGATACTCCGCCACCACCTTGAGAATGCGCCCGAGCTTGCCAGCCTTCACCATGGCCCGGGCCTCCTTCACCATGGGATACCCGGTGTAGTTGTGGGTCAGGGCGAATACGAGCCCGGAGCGATCCACGATTTTCTTCAGCTCCTTCGCCTCCTCCAAAGAAAAAGCCATGGGCTTCTCGCACACCACATGAATGCCCGCATCCAGAAACGCCTTGGCCACCGGAAAGTGCAGATCGTTGCGCGCAACGATGCTCACAAAATCGATCCGTTCGCCAAGGGGCAACGCGGCCTCCGCCGACGCCATTTCCTGATAACTTGCATAAACACGCTCCGGATGCAGGAAAAAATCCTCTCCGGAGAGCCTCGACTTTTCCGGATCCGAGGAAAACGCGCCGGCAACCAGCTCGATCTTTCCATCCAGATTCGCGGCCATGCGATGCACCGCGCCGATGAAGGCGCCGCGCCCGCCGCCGACCATTCCCATGCGCAGTTTTCTGTTCATGTCGTGATGCGGTTTTTTGAAGAAAAGGGAATCAGATGGCCACCGGCCGGCTCGTATTGGAGGATTCGTAAATCGCATCGATGATTTGCATCAGCCGCAACGCCTGAACCGGAGAATTCAAAGGCTCGGCGCGGCCTTCGATGGCCTCGATGAAATTGGCGGAGGAGGAAATCCGGCCCATGTCTTCGCACTCCGGCGTGATGATCGTCCGGTTCACCGTGGTGCCGTTTTCCTGCACATACAGCTCGCAGGTGTCGATCGCGGTTTCGTCGAGCCCGTCGCGCCCGAACAGGCGCTCCACCTTGCCGCCCGCTCCCGTGCCCTGGAACACCACGGAAACCTCCTCGCGCTTGACCATCTCCGCCCAGGAAACCTGCAACGTCAGCACCTGCCCGGTCTTGAACGTGACAAACCCGTGCGCCGCGGCCTCCACATCGGTGACACCGCCTTCGCGGTCCGGGATTCCCCATGGTCCCTTGAAACGCTTGTCCGTCGCGAAGGTATCGAAGGTCTTGGCAAGCACATGGGCGGGCTCCGGATAGCCCATGAAATGCATCGCCAGATCGATCATGTGCAGGAGGTCGATCACGGGGCCGCCGCCGGACAGCTCCTTCGTCGTGAACCAACCGCCGAAGCCGGGAATGCCGGTGCGGCGGATCCATTTCGCCTGCGCGGAGTTGATGGTCCCCGCCACGCCGGAATCGATGTATTCCTTCATCGCCCTCGATTCGGGCCGGGCGCGGTTGTTGAAGTTGAACATCAATTTTTTGCCCGCCTTGTCGGCGACTTCGATCATGGTTTCCACCTCCGCGGCGTTCAGGGCCGGCGGCTTTTCGCAGAACACGTGCTTCCCGGCTTCAAGACACTGGATCGAAAGACCGGAGTGGAACTTGTTCGGCACGATGATGCTCACCGCATCCAGCTCGATACACTCCTCAAGCATTTGTTCCACCGACTCGTAGGATTTCGGCGCACCCCACTTTTCCGCGGCCTTCGCGGCGGCGCCGGGCGCGGGATCCGCGACCGCAACCAACTCCGCACCCGCCTGCCTGAACCCCGCCGCATGATATTGCAACATCCCGCCCGCACCGATTACTCCAACTTTGGTAGCCATATGATTGATGATTGATTGAGATTGAAAAAAAGATTTCCCCTTACTGGTTGGATTTGTCGAACGCCGCGTCGAAAATGACATTGCTCGGCGGGAAATCCAGACTCCTGACATAGGCCGCCGCTTCCGCTCCACCGTGGACGCGGTCCATCCGTCCGTCCTCCCATTCCACGGACAGCGGGCCCGCGTATCCAATGTCGTTGAGCGCCACGATCACGTCCTCGAACTCGATGTCGCCATGGCCCAGGGAACGGAAATCCCAGAACCGGCGCGCGTCTCCGAAGTTGGTGTGCCCGCCGAAAACCCCCACGGTGCCATCGCCATGATTCCACCACACGTCCTTCATGTGGACGTGATAGATCCGCTTGCCGAAATCACGGATGAATTTGATGTAGTCCACTCCCTGATAGCCCAGATGGGAGGGATCGTAGTTGAAACCGAAACGCTTGTGCCCTCCCACGGCATCGAGCGCCCGCTGTGCGGAAACGATGTCGAACGCGATCTCGGTGGGATGCACTTCCAGGGCGAAATTGACGTTCACCTTCTCGAACGCGTCGAGGATCGGAGTCCAGCGTTTCGCGAAATCCTTGAAGCCCTTCTCGTAATATTCCTGCGAAGTGGGCGGGAAGGCGTAGATGGAGTGCCAGATGGAGGAACCGGTGAAACCGTTCACCACCGCCGGAAAATCGTCCTTGCTCCCGCGGCCGGGCTTCGCGTTGAAGAACGCGCGGGCCGCTTTGCCGGTGGCGATCATCTGCTTCGCGGCGCGCTTGCGGACGCCTTCCGGATCGCCGTTGCCCCAGATTTCCGGGGAAAGGATCGCCTTGTGGCGCTCGTCGATGTTGTCGCACACCGCCTGGCCGACCAGGTGGTTGGAAATCGCGAAACTGGTGAGCCCGTGATCGGCGAGCAGCTCCCATTTCTCTTTCACGTAGCTCTTTCTGGAAAGAGCAGCATCGACATCGAAATGGTCTCCCCAACAGGCCAGCTCCAGGCCGTCGTAGCCCATCTCGCTGGCAAGCGGGGCAAGTTTCTCAAGCGGAAGATCGGCCCATTGGCCGGTGAAGAGTGTGACTGGACGTGACATGGTGGGGTTTGGGTCGGTTAGCGGAAGCGAGGTTGCAGGAAACCGCCGCAGGGGAGGAAGCAAAAACATTCACCGGCGCACGCGTCAATCCGCCGGACAGCGGAAACAGAACGTGGCGCGGGCATTGCGCCAAAAGTGTTCCGGGAATGATTCCGGCAGGTAGGGCGTGACCGCCGGGCGCG
>CAZVSA010000286.1:0-5579 GCA_964629955.1 uncultured Luteolibacter sp. | reverse complement strand
CCCTTCGCCGCGTCGCAGGAAGGTGCGGACGGCGGGGTTGTCTGAGTGGTCGCGGAGTTCGGCGGGGTTTCCGGTGGCTCCCTGGGTGCGGGTGGCGGTATCGAGGAAGATGGAGTTGTTCGCGATGGCGAAGATGCTGGCGAGTTCGTGGGTGACGATGACGACGGTGGAGCCGAGGCTGTCGCGGAGGCGCAGGATGAGGTCGTCGAGTCGGCGGGAGCTGAGCGGATCGAGACCGGCCCCGGGTTCATCCAGAAAGAGGATATCAGGGTCGAGAGCCATGGCACGAGCAATTCCCGCGCGTTTGTTCATGCCGCCGCTGATGTCGGAGGGGTAGTAGTCCTCGTAGCCGGAGAGGCCGACGAGGGAGAGTTTGTAGGAGACGAGATCGCGGATGGCTTTGGGGCCGAGATCGGTGTTTTCCTCGATGGGGAGGGCGACGTTTTCCGCGAGGGTGAGGGAGGACCAGAGCGCGCCGGACTGGTACATGACGCCGAAGCGGCGGATGAATTTCTGGCGCTCGGAGGACCCGGCGGCGGTGAAATCCTCGCCTTCGTAGAGGATGGTGCCGGTGGCGGGTTCCCGCAGGCCGATGAGGTGGCGGAGCAGGGTGCTTTTCCCGCATCCGCTGCCGCCCATGATGATGAAGATGTCCTTTTCCATCACTTCGAAATTGAGGTCCTTCATGACGACGAAGGAGCCGTAGGCCATCGTGAGATCCCGGACGGTGATCTTGGCGCGCGTGGAGGATTTGTCCCTGGATTCGGGCATGAGTCAGATTCCCAGAACGGTGAAGATGGCGGCGAAGGCGGAGTCGATGACGATGACTGCGGTGATGGCGGCGACGACCGCGCGGGTGGTGGCCTGGCCGACGGCGGCGGAGGAGTTTCCGGCGTTCATGCCCTGGAGGCAGCCGCTCATGGCGATGGCCGCGCCGAAGAAAAAGCTCTTGAACACGCCGAGCGAGGCGGTGGTGAGCGAGATGGCGAGGAGCGTCTGGTTCCAGTAAAGCACCGGCGGGATTCCCACCGCGACACCGACGAGCATGCCGCCGAGGATGCCGACGAAGTTCGCGTAAATGGTCAGCAGCGGCATCATGAGCACCAATGCGAGCATGCGGGGCAGGACGAGGAAATCGAAGGGATCGAAGCCGAAGGTTTTCAGGGCGTCGATTTCCTCGTTCGCCTTCATGCTGCCGAGGTGGGCGGCGAAGGCGGCGCCGGTGCGGCCGCTCATGATGATGCCGGTCATGACGACGCCCATTTCCCGGACCATGGCGATGCCCACGAGATCGGCCACGTAGAGGCTGGCCCCGAAACTGGCGAGCTGGACGTTCCCCACGAAGGCGAGGATGAGGCCGATGAGGAAGCTGATGAGGGTGACGATGGGCAGGGCCTGCGCTCCGCATTGCTGCACGATCATCCAGAAATCCTGGCCGCGGAAACGGGCTCTTCCGGTGAGGAGACGCCCGATCGCGAACATGGTCTGGCCGGTGAAATCGGCGATGGAAAGAATGCCCGCCCAGACGGTGAGGGTGATCTGCCCGAGTTTCCTCAGCTCGGAGGATTTGGTGGATTTTGTCCGCGCCTCGCTGCGTTCCGGCACGGCGAGCGCGAGTTCCATGAGGCCCTGGAGGTTTTGCGGCAGGCCTTCCAGCGATGCTTGGCGTTTTTCGCCGTCTTCGCCGGAGGGCAGGTTCCCCACATGGCGGAGGTGGGAGAGCAGGAAGGCGGGCAGAGTGGAATCGAAGGCGCCGAGATCCGCGGTTTCGTAGCGTTGCGGAGCCTGATCGGGCGGAGCGCCTTCCACCTCTGTCGCGGGTCCGTCCTGCAGCCAGTCGCCGGAAAGTTCGAGCACCGCCCCGCCGCCATCCTGGCGCCAACGGGCGCGGGGCTTGCTGGTTTCGGTCGGTGGCATGGCCTATCATGCCTGAAACCGGGTTTCAGACAAGCGGGCATCCTCCTCATAAAACGTGAAAATTCAACGCGCATCCCGAAAAGGCGACGGTGGTTCCGATCCTGCCGGGGGTGGGGTGCGGGGGAATTGAGGATGCCTTCCGATGGCACGGTGCGTCCGGAGGATCAGTCGAGGAAGAGGGCGGAGGCGACGAGAGGGAGGACGGCGCCGGCGAGTTCTTCGGGGGAGGTGGCGCGGGTGCGGGACCATTCGAGGACGGTGCCGCAGATGGCCCAGCTGGCGGCGGTGGCGCGGAGTTCGGCATCGGAGCAGGAGGTGGCTTTGCCGCCTTTTTTGAGGCCTTCCACGAGGAAGGAACGGACGACGCGGCGGACGGTGGATTCGACGATGGGCTCGAAGGGGCCACTGCGGCCTTCGCAGCCGATGCGGCCGAGGAAGTCGCAGACGGAGAGGATGAGCTGACGAAGGCCGGCAAGGCAGCCGCCGGAAGCTCCGGCCATGCGGGTCTCGAATTGATCGCGGAAATTTTCTTCGATCATGGCTTCGAGGAGGGCGAACTTGTCCTTGTAGTGGAGGTAGATGGTGCCGCGGTTGAGGGTGGATTGCCCGGCGATGTCCTGCATGGAAATGGCCTCGAATTCTTTCCGGGCGAGGAGGTCTTCCAAGGCCTGGAACAGCATCCGGCGCGTGCGTTTCACGCGGGGATCCAATTCTCGGGTGTTCATGGGAGGAGAAGATAGCTGTTGTGAGCCGGAAGGCAACGATGGTTCATAAAGCGACAACTGTTGATTTTTTTCTTGCGGGGTGGGGCGATCGGATTTAATAGACATATGTTGCTTAGAAAGCATTTGTCCTTATTTTAATTCCAACTTATTGAAACAATGAAACTTCTTCATATTGATTCGAGCATTCTGGGAGGCGGTTCGGTCAGCCGGTTGCTGACCGCGGATTTGGTGGCGGCCGAGCGCGGGTTGCATCCGGGGCTTGAGGTGATTTACCGGGATCTGGCGGCGGAGCCGTTGCAGCATTTGTCGGGAGCGCATCTGGCGGGGGATGCCGGTGTCGATGTGGCGGAGGGGGCGGCGGCGCTGGAGGAGTTTCTGGCGGCGGATATCGTCGTGATCGGGGCTCCGATGTATAATTTTTCGGTGCCGAGCCAACTGAAGGCGTGGATCGACCGGCTGGCGGTGGCGGGAAAGACGTTCCGTTATGGCGAGGGCGGGGTGGAAGGCCTGGCGGGGGGGAAGAAGGTGGTGGTGGCGTCTTCGCGGGGAGGGGCTTATGCGGGGACGCCGCTGGCTGCGTTGGATCATCAGGAGAGTTATCTGAGCGGGGTTTTTGGTTTTTTCGGGATCACGGATATTGAGTTTGTCCGGGCGGAGAATGTGGCGCGGACGGAGTTGCGGGAGGGGGCGATCGAGGCGGCGCGGAGGGAGATCGCGGGGAGGGCGGCCTGATGGGGCGGGCGGCCCCGGTCATGGCCTGCGGCGGGAGGTGACAGGGAGGTTGGTTATATTTCCACCGGAAGCGTCCTCCGCCGTTTTGCCCAGGAAAATCCGGATTTCATGCGTTTCCACCGCATGAGCATTCACATTGATCTTACCCCGGAGGCGGAGGCTGCCCTCCGGAGGCAGAAGCTGGCTTCTTCCCTCACATCGGCGGTCGTGACGGTTCTTACCGTGGTGCTGATCGGGCTGGCTTTCACCATCATTCTGATCGCGCCGTTCGACATCAAGCAGCCGGAGGTGATCATTTATTCGAGCCCTTCCATGCAGGAGCAGCCTGCGGAAAAACCATTGAACCGTGTGACGCAAAACAAACCTTCGCCGCCTTCTTCCAGCGCCTCCGCGTCGAGAATGATCGTGACGTCCACCGCCGCGCAGGTTGCGATCCCGACGCCGGATTTCGAGTCGGACTCACTGGATTTCGGAGCCGGGGACTCGCAGGGGTTCGGCTTCGGTTGGGGAAATGAGGGAAACGGCGCCGGCATGGGGGGATCGAGCATCGGTTTTGGCAGCACGCAGGCGATCGCGGGCGGATTGCGGGGGCGGTTGTTCGATTTCAAGAAAGACCACCGGAACCGGCCGGTGGAGGATTTCGATCCCTCGCGGATGGAGCCTTACGCGGAGCGCATCGACCGCATCCAGAAAGCGGGGTTCTCGGACTCTTCCTTGAACCGGTTCTTCCAAGCGCCGCAGGAACTGTCTCTGACCCAGCTCGCCATTCCGATCACCAGTGCGAATGAAGGCCCGGCCCACTTCAACGCGGAGAAGGACATCGAGCCGCGGGGCTGGATGGCGCACTATCAGGGCCGCATCGTCAGCCCGAGGAACATCACGTTCCGCTTCGCGGGCCGCGGGGACGATTACCTGGCGGTCTATGTCAACGGCCGCCCCAGGCTTCACGCTTCCTGGCCGTCCTTGCAGGAGGCGGTGAGCGGCCGCTGGGAACCGGCGCGCGGCACCGTGGACCAGTATGCGAGCGGGCTGCGCTCCGTTCCGCTGATCTTCGGCGACTGGATCACTTTGAAAGCCGGGGAGGAAGTGAAGCTGGACATCGGTTTGGGCGAGCGTCCGGGCGGGGATGTCGGCTTCATCCTTCTGGTGGAAGAGCGCGGAGTGACCTACAAGACCGCGCCGGACGGCCGCCCGATTCTGCCGCTTTTCACCACGCAGCCGATTTCGGATGAAGCCCGGAGGGAAATTTCCGCGGGGTTCGGGGACTACCTCATCGAGTGGGAGAACGTCCCGGTTTTCCCGGCACGGTGAGGGTGGAACCGATGATCGCTCCCGCGGTTCCACCGGAAAATTCCCACGGCGGATTGCTCCAGGAAAACCGGAACCTCCCGCGTTCACACCGGACATGAGCATTCACATCGATCTCACCCCGGAGGCGGAGGCCGCGCTGCGGAGGCAGAAGCTTGCTTCCTCCCTCACATCGGCGGTCGTGACGGTTCTCACCGTGGTGCTGATCGGGCTGGCTTTTACGATCATCCTGATCGCGCCGTTCGACATCAAGCAGCCGGAGGTGATCGTTTATTCGAGCCCATCCATCCAGGAGCAGCCTGCCGAGAAGCCATTGAACCGCCTCGTGCAAAACAAACCTTCCCCGCCTTCTTCCAGCGCCTCCGCATCGAAAATGATCGTGGCGTCCACGGCCGCGCAGGTTGCGATCCCGACGCCGGATTTCGAGTCGGATTCGCTGGATTTCGGAGCCGGGGACTCGCAGGGGTTCGGCTTCGGTTGGGGAAATGAGGGAAACGGCGCCGGCATGGGGGGATCGAGCATCGGTTTTGGCAGCACGCAGGCGATCGCGGGCGGATTGCGGGGGCGGTTGTTCGATTTCAAGAAAGATCACCGGAACCGGCCGGTTTCCGACTTCGATGCCGGACGCATGGGAGACTACGTGGAGCGGATCGACCGCATCCAGAAAGCGGGTTTCTCCGATTCGTCGCTGAACCGGTTTTTCCAAGCGCCCCAGGAATTGTTCCTGACGCAGATCGCGATCCCGCACAGCGATGCGAGCGAGGGGCCGGCGTATTTCAATGCGGAGAAAGACATCGAGCCGCGGGGTTGGCTGGCGCATTATCAGGGCCGCATCGTCAGCCCGAGGGACATCACGTTCCGTTTCGCGGGCCGCGGGGACGATTATCTGGCGGTCTA
>CAZVSA010000285.1:0-5584 GCA_964629955.1 uncultured Luteolibacter sp. | reverse complement strand
GGCTCTCCCCCCGGCCATTCCCCGACCCCGGCGATGGAAGCCCCACCCGTTGCGGAGAAACAGTCACGGCGCGCCCGGCGGTCGCGCCCTACCCTGCCAGGAGACGCGGGTAAGGATGCCCGCGCTCCCTTGCCCTGAAAACTACAGCCCGAAGACCCAGCGCCCCACCGTCCACATCATCAGCGGAATCAGGATCGCGAAAAGGATGTTCACCCACAAGCCGGCGCGGATCATGCGCTGGAGGGGGACAAGCCCCGAGCCGTAGGCGATCGCATTGGGAGGTGTGCCGACCGGCAGCATGAAGTCCGCGCTCGCGGCGATCGCCACGGGCACGGCCAGCAGCAGCACGGGTTGGCCGATCGCCAGCGCCAGGGCTCCGATCACCGGCAGGAACGCGGCGGCCGTGGCGGTGTTGCTGGTGATGGCGGTGGCGACGATCATGATCCCCACCACCAGGAACACGATGGCCAGAGCCGGCCATCCGCCCAGCACTTCCAGCGAGGAGGCCATCGCCTGCGCGAGCTGGGTTTTTTCAAACGCGGAGGCGAGGCTGAGCCCGCCGCCGAAGAGGACGAGCACGTCCCACGGCAGTTTTTTCACGCTCTTCCAATCGAGGATGAAAACGTCCGCCTTCCGGCCTGCGGGAATGAAAAAGAGGGAGCAGGCGGCGGCCATGGCGATCACTTCATCCGTGACGAGGGGATAGCTGTCTTTCCAGAAGGTGCGGGATACCCATGCGGTCACCGCGAAGACAAAGGCCCCGAGCACCACGTATTCCGGCCAGGTGGTTTTTCCAAGCCGCCCCCGTTCCCCTGCCATCGCTTCCCGGAGCCCGTCGATCTCGTCGTTCGGAATGCGGAAGCTGATCCGGGTGAGAATCAGGTAAACCAGCGGCAGGGCCACGAGGACCAGAGGGATTCCCAGGCCCAGCCACTGCGCGTAGGTGATTTCGATCCCGTAGGTTTTTTCCATGAACCCCTTGAGAATGACGTTGGGAGGCGTGCTCGTGAGCGTTCCCATTCCGCCGATGTTCGCCCCATAGGCGGCGGTGAGGACCAGCGCGCCGCCGAATTCAAGGGCCGCCCGCGGTCCCTGCTTCTCCTTGATGAGGGCATACACGGAAATCACGATGGGAATCATCATCATGGCCGTGGCGGAGTTGCTCACCCACAGGCTGATGAAGGTGCTGGCGACGAGGAATCCCAGGATCAAAGCCCGCGGGCGTGTGCCGAACACCCTGATGATGTTCAGGGCGACACGGCGGTGGAGGTTCCAGCGCTCCATGGCGATGGAAAGCATGAACCCTCCCATGAAAAGATAGATGATCGGGTCCGCATAGGGAGCCGCCGCCTCGCGGATCGGGGAGATGCCCAACAGCGGCAGCAGGACCAGCGGCAGCAACGCGGTGGCCGGAATGGGCAGGGCTTCCGTGATCCAGAAAACGGCCATCGTCACGCAGAGCAGCGCCACCCTGGTGGCCTCCGGCGACAGCCCCAGCAGCGGCGGGCTGACGAAAGTGAAAATCACCAGCAGCACTCCGAGCGGGAAACCCAGCCGCTGGAACTGGTTCCGCGGTTCGTCCGGTTCGGGAGCGGCATCGGGCATCGTGGTGTGGGAAGAAAGATCTTCCGTTCGGGAGGGATCAAGAGGAAACCGCAGGGCCGACGCATCAAAAAACCAATGGATTCACCGCAAAGGCAGGGAAGAGGTTATTGGTTATTTGTGATTCGTTATTGGTGAAGAAGGTGCCTTTGCGTTCCTTTGCGATCTTCGCGGCTTTGCGGTGAAATGCAAACCCCCGTCTTTTGATGCGTCCGCCGCTCCCATTTTTTTCCACAAACCCGGAGAAATGTGCTACTTGTCCCGCATGTTCCACCGTATCGTCATTCCCGCAGTTGTCATGGCAGCCCACGCCTATGCCGCCGATCTGACCAAAATCCCGTTCCTCGACGCCGAAGGAAACAAAACCACGCTCAAGGCCCACGAAGGAAAAGTGCTCCTGATCGTGAACGTGGCCTCGAAATGCGGCAACACCGCCCAATACGAGGGACTGGAAAAACTCTACCGCGAGCACAAGGACGACGGCCTGGTGGTCATCGGTTTCCCCTGCAACGATTTCGGCGGGCAGGAACCGGGCACGATGGAGGAAATCCTCACCTTCTGCAGCACGAAGTACGACGTGACCTTCCCGGTCATGGAAAAAATCAGCGTGAAGGGCGAGGACCAGCACAAGCTTTACAAAGAGCTGACCGGCCCCCGCGGTGTCTTCCCCGGCGACGTGCGCTGGAACTTCGGCAAATTCCTCATCGGGAAAAACGGCAAGGCCATCGCCCGGTTCGAGCCGAACGTGAAACCCGAAGACCAGGAACTCACCGAGGCCATCGGGAAGGCGCTGTCGAAATAATGCCCTGCGGCCTGCCGCCGAAAACGCGTGCATCACGCCGCGGATCATGATTTGTCCCACGTCCATGTCGGGGCGTGCGGTGCAATTGGATGGCTTGCGGGCCATTGCGATGATCGGCATTGCCTGGGACCATTGGCTGCCGGCCGCCTGGCCCCGCCTGTTTCCCTTCGAGGTCTTCCTGTTTTTTTTCCTCGTTCTCACCGGCTACCTGATCACCGGTTCCCTGCTGCGGGAGCGCGACCGGAGGGACGCCCGCGGCGGGAAGTGGAAGGCGGGGGCGATGAAAACCTATCAATTGCGCCGGGGGCTCCGGATCCTCGCCCCCTACTACGCGGCGCTCGCCTTCGCCTGGATCGTCCGCGCTCCCGATCTGGACGGGAACATGCGCTGGTACATCTTCCACCTCACGAACATCCACATCGCCATCGAAGGGGCTTACCCGGGAGGCACCTCGCATTTCTGGTCCCTCTCGATGCAGCAGCAGTTCTACCTGCTGTGGCCGTTCGTGGTCTGGTTCACGCCCCGGCCGGCCATGGCTTGGGTCTTCGCCGCCACCACGGCGATCGCCCCCGTTTCCCGATATTTCCACAGCGCCCTCGAGCCGTGGTTCGCATGGCCGCAGAAGCTCACATGGATGTCCTTCGACTACTTCGGCGCCGGAGCCCTGCTCGCGCTGGCGGTGCACCGCGGGATGTCGCTGGAAAGCCCGGCCCTGCGGGGAATCGCCTGGGTGGCGCTGGCCGGGTATGTGTACATTTTCAATTCCGGGGAAATGCGCTGGCCCTCCTTCGGCATGCATCCCGTCCAGCAAACCTTCCTCTCGGTGGCCGTCTGCGGTTTCATCGCCGCCGCCTCGGCGGGGTTCCGCGGGCCGGTGAAAACACTGCTGGAAACCACGGTGCTCCAGCGCATCGGGCAGCTCTCCTACGGTATTTACCTCTATCACAATCTCGCCCCTCTGGCGGTCGGCAAGATCATGCCGTTTCTCTGGAACGGGCATTTCGATACGGGAATCCCCGCGCTGTTCAGGATTTCCATCTTCGCCACGATCACCTGGCTGCTCGCGCTGGCATCCTGGCGCTGGATCGAGCAACCGCTCGACGGAGTGAGATCCCGCCTCGCACCCCGGCCCCCGCCTCCTGATTCCGCGGCGGGAAAAGTTTTGAAAACTGGTACAGATCAAGCAATCTCCCGCGCCGACGGCAACTCCCCTCCGCCATGAAAACCCCACACCCCCGTCTCCCGCCCCACCGCCCGTTCCACGCCGGTTGAGAAAATCCCCCCAACAGCCGCAACGCGCGGACTTCTTCCTTTTCACACCCATTTCCATCCTTTCGACATGCCTTCCTCCTTTCTTCCCAAACCCTTCTCCCACAACTACGAAATCGCCCCCGAGTACGCGAAAAGCGCCGTTTACTTCTCCTGCGAGTTCGCCATCGACCAAAGCTTCAAGATCTACTCCGGCGGCCTCGGCTTCCTCGCGGGTTCCCACATGCGCTCCGCCGCCGCGCTGAAACAAAATCTCTGCGGCATCGGCATCCTCTGGACCTACGGCTACTACAACCAGGCCCGCGGAGAAGACCGGGAACTCGCCGTGCAGTTCCGGCGCAAGGAATACGCCTTCCTCCAGGACACCGGCATCCGCTTCACCGTCCCCATCCACGGCCATCCCGTGTGGGTGAAGGCCATGTATCTCCCCGGCGACATCTTCGGAACGGTTCCCATGTTCTTCCTGAGCACCGATGTGGAGGAAAACGACGATCTTTCCCGCGCCATCACCCACAGGCTCTACGACAACGACGCTCTGCGCCGCATCGCCCAATACATCGTCCTCGGAGCGGGAGGCGCGCGCCTTCTGGACGAACTTGGCGTCGATCCCGAGGTCTGGCATCTCAATGAAGCCCACGGCCTCTCCGCCGCCTTTTACCTCTACTCGAAGCACCGCTCCATGGAAGCGGTGAAAAGCCGCCTCGTCTTCACCACCCACACCCCCGAGGAAGCGGGGAACGAAAAACATGACTTCGCCCTGTTGCGCGACTTCACGTTTTTCAGCGGGCTGGAAGAAGGGGAAGTCCGCGGGATCACCGGCATCGAAGGCGGGGTTTTCAACCACTCCCTCGCCGCCCTCCGCATGGCGCGCATCGCCAACGGCGTGTCAAAGCTCCACGGCGAGGTCTCGCGCCAGATGTGGAAGGACTTCCCCGGAATCTGCGAAATCACCCACGTCACCAACGCCCAGAACAAGAAATACTGGGCCGACCACGGGCTAGAACACGCCCGCACCTCCGGCGACATCGAGGAACTCCGGCATCGCAAGCGCGAACTCAAGGAACGCCTCTTCCGCCTCGTCGCCGACCAGACGGGAAAACTCTTCCGCCCCGACGTGCTCACCATCGTCTGGGCAAGGAGGTTCGCCGGCTACAAACGGCCGGATCTCATCACCAGGGACACCCGCGCGTTCCGCGACCTGCTCAACAACCAGGAGCAACCGGTGCAGATCATCTGGGCCGGAAAGCCCTACCCCTTCGACTACTCCGCCATCGACACCTTCAACCACCTCATCGGTCTCACCAAGGACTACCCGAACGCCACCGTTCTCGTCGGCTACGAGCTGGAGCTTTCCCGATTCCTGAAAAACGGCTCCGACATCTGGCTGAACAACCCCGTCGTCACCCGCGAAGCCTCGGGCACCTCGGGCATGACCGCCGCGATGAACGGCTCCGTCAACCTTTCCACCTACGATGGCTGGGTCTGCGAATTCGCCCGCGATGGCGAAAACTCCTTCATCATGCCTCCCGCCGATCCGGCGCTCAGCCCGGAAGACCGCGACCGCCACGACCTCCTCAGCTTCCACGAGGTGCTTCAGGACAAGATTCTCCCCTGCTACTACGGGCAGCCCGATGAATGGAGCAGGATCGTTTTCAACTCCATGAACGACGTGGTTCCCTTCTTCGACGCCGACCGGATGGCGGACGAATACTACAGGAAAATCTACGCGTAAGCCTGTTTTTCAGAAGAGCGCGGGCAGGTGCCGAAAGTGTTCCGGGAATCGCGGCGACAACGCCGGAGGCGGGTTTCATCGGTAGGGATGGACCGCCGGGCCGTCCCACTTTTTCCCGATTGGTATGGATCACGCCCCAACCATTCCCGCTTCCCCGCCGATGGAAGCCCCACCCGCTG
>CAZVSA010000284.1:880-5591 GCA_964629955.1 uncultured Luteolibacter sp. | reverse complement strand
GGCTCCGGCAACCTCTACTTCCACGCCGACGGCCGCGGCGACCACCCGCAGTGGGACTCGAAATGCTTCGACTACGGCCGCCCCGAAGTCCGCCAGTTCCTTCTCTCCAACATCCGCCACTGGCTGGAGGAATTCCGCTTCGACGGCTTCCGCTTCGACGGCGTCACCTCCATGCTCTACCACTCCCATGGCGACAAGGCCTTCGGAGACTACGGCGACTACTTCGGGGACGACGCCGATGACGACGCCATACTCTATCTGAAACTCGCCGCAAAACTCTCCAATGAACTGAGACCCGGCGCGATCCTCATCGCCGAGGACATGTCCGGCATGCCCGGCCTCTGCCGCCCGGTCGAGGAAGGCGGGCTCGGCTTCACCCACCGCCTCGCCATGGGAATTCCCGACCACTGGATCAAACTCCTCAAGCACAGCCGCGACGAGGACTGGGATCTCGGCGAACTCTGGGGCGTCCTCTCCAACCGTCGGCACGGGGAAGCCACCGTCGCCTACGCGGAAAGCCACGATCAGGCGCTCGTCGGCGACAAGACCCTCGCATTCCGCCTGATGGACAAGGAAATGTACTACCACATGGGCAAGGAAGACCCAAACCCGGTGGTGGAACGCGGCATCGCGCTGCACAAACTCATCCGCCTGATCACGATCTTCGCCGGCGGCGAGGCATGGCTCAACTTCATGGGAAATGAATTCGGCCACCCCGAGTGGCTGGATTTCCCCCGCGAAGGAAACAACTGGTCCTTTCATTATTGCAGGCGGCAATGGTCTCTCGTCGATCACCCGGACCTCAAATATCATTGGCTCGCGGATTTCGACCGCCACCTCATCCATCTCACCCGCGAAACGAACCTTCTGGCCGCTCCACCGGCCCAGCTCCTGCACCTCGACGCGGGACGGAAAATCCTCTGCGCCGAGCGCGCGAACCTGATCCTGGTGATCAACTTCTCCGTCGGGGAATCGCTCTTCGGCCATCCCGTCCACGTCCCCGGCACGGAAACGCGGAAACTCGTGCTGGATTCCGATCAGGGCCTCTTCGGCGGCCACAACCGGATCGACCACGCCGCGGACTACCCCGTGGCGGAAGACGGCACGATGAAAATCTACCTCCCTTCCCGCACGGGTTTGGTTTTCAGGAAAACATCCGAAGCACCGGCTCAAGAATGAAATTCCCATACGCTTTGATGATAGGATTTCTCCTATTCATCGTGGTGTCCGCCGCGACACGCATGGTATATGTGAAAAACCACGAATTCGTCAGTGAAGATGGAGGATTTGTCATGGAAACAGGCCCAAAACGCCCCCTTCGGATCATCGAGCACCATTTCGAAACCTACAAGTTCCTGAGAGAACAACCAACGATGCCCCTCTACCGGACAACCAGGCTCTCGTTCAACGACCTGACATCAAAAAGCATCAAATACCGATACAACGAAACCATCCGGAAAAGCCCTGTTGATTGGCGGCTCCAACTCCGGGAAAAATGCATCAAAGAATACATCCCCACCCTGCCAATCGCCGCCGAAAACGAAGAGGTGAAGTTATTCTTCTTCAACCAATACGACGATGCGGCAATCAACATTCACGGAATATCCAGGGGAAAGGTTTTTGGAATCAGGCTCAGAGAGCGGAAATCACCCGTCTGGTGCTACACAAAAGAAATTGATATTCAGGAAGAACATTGGAGGAACATCTGGCAATTCGTGAGAACCAATCAGGAACACCTGATCTCCACATGGGAGAAGAGCGGAAAAGACATGAGGAGCAAATTCCAACGCGGATACGACCGCACCTTCTGAGAAGAAAGGAGAACAGGCTTCCAGCCTGTTTCGAACGGCGGGCATCCTGCCTTGTACTGGCGACCAATAACCAATAACTAATCACGCACCACGCGCACACGCAGAAACTGGCGCGGCTGCCCGGGGGAAATGGGCGCGGAGGTCCGCCATTCGCTGATGCTCTGGCCGCTGATGGTGAACGAGCTGACATGGGTGAGCCCATTCCGCCGACCAGTTGACCAGATCGGTCGAGCGTTCGACGAGATAGGTGAAACCGCCGCCGGAATACGGGTTGGCAGTGGAGACGCCTCCGGTTTTTCTGAGATAAGTAATGGTGGGATAGCGTTGCCCCCCCGTTTCGACGATGGAAAGTCGCGGACGAAGCTCCGCGAAAGGACCGGAGCCCACCGGGCCGAAGGCTTCCTCAAGGAGATGGGGCAGGCCGTTGGCGTCGTAATCGGTATCGTCGAGCGGCAGGGCGAGATGCCAGTTGCCGACGCTGGAGGAGGTGATCCGGGGGCTCTGGTTGGAAGCGAGAGCGATGGAGGGAGCGGAACCCCCAAGGCCGGTGACGGCTTCGGAAGTGAAATCCGCGATGGAGGAGCCGCGGGAGTACACCACGGCGCCGCTTCCCTCGCTCCCCCACCACGCGGACCAAGCCACGTGAAAGACGCCGCCACTCCCCGCGACGATGGAATGTTGGGGAATATCGTAGCTGAATCCCGGCGGCAGGGGCATCGGGGCGCTGTCCCATCCGGCGTCTTCGTGGATGGCGATTGTAGTCTGCCCGCCTCCAAATTGCCTGCGGTAAATGACCGCTGGAATGTCATCGGCGCTGATGGCCGCGCGGAGATTGGTGGCGACAACGAACGTAGACGGATCGAAGACAAACCCAAACTCAATCAGGGAATAATCGCCGGGAGTGAAATCCGTGACATCCTCGGGACGGGTGTGGGGATGGTGCCGGAGTTCGGATACATGGATGACCGTGTCGTCTGAGGTCATCGTGATGCGGACGCCGAAAAACAAATCGAGCCGGTTGTCGTTGAGAGCGATGGCGGAGCCCGTGAAGACGCTGTCTTCAGGCAGGGACATATCCCCGGAACCCGCCCATGTGCCATCAGGCAGACGCCGGGCAAGGCGGGCGGATCCGCCGTTGTGGAAAAGAACGTAGGGCAGGCCGTCACCGGCGACGGCGGCGGAGAACTGCCCGGCGCCAAGATTGCTGACGGTTTCGACAAGCGGATCCGGGACGGCGGGATGCACCTGGATGGCCCGCAAGCCCGCGGTTCCGCGGAAGATATACCAGATTTTCCCTCCGCCGGAGACGAGTCTGACGGGAAAATTGCTGAAAATGGGCGGAGCGGGAACCTCCACCGAGGCGACCACCGAGCTGGAAACGCTGCCGGTAACGGAAAATCTCTTGAGGGAAAATACGCAGACATGCGATCCCTCCGATCCGTCCGCGTGAACCCCGGCGACCCATGTTTCGCCGTTCGGGCCGGGCACGGCGGAGGTGTTGAAGAAGGGTTCGTCATAGTCGTTGACCGACCAGACGTGCTGCGCGCGGACGGCGGGAACGATCGGCAGGAGAAGCGCGAGGAACAACAGGCGAAGGAAGTGGAGCATGGCGATGGGAGGCGGGGCCGATGAAAGATCTACAATCCCCGCCCCTGCGAAGGCAATGATCTTTCCAGACCAGGGCTGACGCATCAAAAGACGGGGGTTTTCCTTTCACCGCAAAGCCGCGAAGGTCGCAAAGGAACGCAAAGAGGGCGAATGGAGGATCGGAAACCAGAAAAACAGGCGCAACGTCACCCATCCGCCCCCGATCTCATCAGGAATTTTTCTCAGCGACCCTTTGCGACCTTCGCGGCTTTGCGGTAAATCCATTGTTTTTGTTGATGCGTCGGCCCTGCTTTCCAGACCTCTTTGAAACAGGCGCGAACGGAAACCACCTGCCGGAATCGGTTTCGCGGCCTTGACGCCCGCCCGTTTTCGGCAAGATCCTTCGCCCACGATGAACGACTCCGAACGCCCCTTTTCCAGCCTGATGCTCGATGGCCCCGACCGCGCCGCCAGCCGCGCCATGCTTTATGCCGTCGGCTTCGGGAAAGAGGACTTCGCGAAACCACAGATCGGAATCGCATCCACCTGGAGCCAGGTCACTCCCTGCAACATCCACATCGACAAGCTCGCCATCGAATCGGCGAAGGGAGCGGACGCGGCGGGCGGCAAAGCGATCATCTTCAACACCATCACCATCTCCGACGGCATCTCCATGGGCACCGAAGGGATGAAATACTCCCTCGTCTCCCGCGAGGTCATCGCCGATTCCATCGAAACGGTGGTCGGCTGCGAAGGCATGGACGGTTTCGTGGCGATCGGCGGCTGCGACAAAAACATGCCGGGCTGCGTGATGGCCATGGCCCGCATGAACCGCCCCTCCGTCTTCGTCTACGGCGGCACGATCCTGCCCGGCTGCGCGACCATCAAGGGCGAGAAAAAGGATCTGGACGTCGTGTCCGTTTTCGAAGCGGTGGGAAAACACGCCGCCGGGGAAATCGACGACGAAGAGCTGGACACCATCGAGTCCTGTGCGATCCCGGGCGCGGGTTCCTGCGGCGGGATGTACACCGCGAACACCATGGCCAGCGCCATCGAAGCGCTCGGCATGTCCCTCCCCAACAGCTCCGCGCAGGCCGCGATCTCCGATGACAAGATGCGCGATTGCTTCGATGCCGGCGCGGCGGTGATGCACCTCATCAAAAACGGCATCAAACCACGCGACATCATGACGCGGAAAGCCTTCGAGAATGCGATCACCGTGATCATCGCGCTCGGCGGTTCGACGAACGCCGTGCTGCACCTGCTGGCCATGGCGCACGCGGCCGGGGTGGAGCTTTCCATCGACGATTTCA
>CAZVSA010000284.1:0-870 GCA_964629955.1 uncultured Luteolibacter sp. | reverse complement strand
ATCTCGCCCGCCGGCTCGGCTTCGGTGCCCGCGACCGCCCCCGGTAAGGGCGATTCCGCCTACGAGGCGGGCAAGATCGTAATGGAGACTCTGAGAAAGGGCATCCGGCCCAGCCAGATCTTCACGCGAAAGTCCTTCGAGAACGCGATCGCCACGGTCGCGGCCACCGGCGGTTCGACGAACGCCGTGCTGCACATGCTCGCCATGGCGCACGCGGCCGGGGTGGAGCTTTCCATCGACGATTTCACCGAAATCGGGAAACGCGTTCCCGTGCTCGCCGACCTCAAGCCCTCCGGCAAATACGTGATGGCCGACCTCGTGAAAATCGGCGGCACGATCCCCCTGATGAGAATGCTGCTGGAAGGCGGCCTGCTCCACGGCGACTGTCTCACCGTCACCGGCAAAACACTGGCGGAGAACATCGAGTCGCTGCCAGGCCTGACGCCCGGCCAGCCGATCGTACACACGGTCGAACATCCGCTGAAGAGTTCCGGCCACATTCGCATCATGTATGGCAACCTCGCGCCCGAAGGCTCGGTGGCGAAGATCACCGGCAAAGAGGGGCTGAAGTTCACCGGCACGGCGCGCGTGTTCGATGGCGAAGAGGCGATGCTGCACGGGCTTGAAGAAGGCAAAATCAAAAAGGGCGATGTGGTCATCATTCGCTACGAAGGCCCCAAAGGCGGCCCCGGCATGCCCGAGATGCTGACGCCGACGAGCGCGATCATCGGCGCGGGCCTCGGAGCCGACGTGGCGTTGATGACCGACGGACGATTTTCCGGCGGTTCGCACGGCTTCATCGTCGGCCACATCACACCCGAAGCGCAAGAGGGCGGCCCGATTGCGCTGGTGCAAGACGGTGACACGATC
>CAZVSA010000283.1:0-5610 GCA_964629955.1 uncultured Luteolibacter sp. | reverse complement strand
GCGGGCTTGGCCTTGAAGGTGACTTCTTCCTTGGTGAAAGGATTGATGCCTTTGCGGGCTTTCACGGCGGGCTTGCGAACGGTGCTGATCTTGAGAAGTCCGGGAAGGACGAACTCTCCAACAGCCTTTTTGTTCACGTGCGCCTCGATGATGTCGGTCAAGCCATCCAGAACGGCCGACACCTGCTTGCGGCTGAGCTCGGTGCTGGAAGCGATCTGATCCAAAATTTGGGTTTTGGAGAACTTGTCTTTGATGGGAGCGGTTTTCGTAGCCATGTGGGCATGGGAATTCGCGAAACGGGAAGCCGTTGTCAAGCCCACCTTGCAAATTTCATGAAAGAAATGAGGCTGTTTCCGCGGAGAAACCGCACAACCCCCGCATCAATCGGTGCGATGAAGCCGGGTGATGCCGCGCTCGAGGAGCTGGGTATCGACGGCGGTGGAGGTGGCGTCATCCAGATACACGGTGAAATCCTCTTCATCGAACTCGATGGAATGCAGTTCCGAGGAGTTTCCGTCGAACGCATCCACCAGGCTTTTCATGTTCCGGATTTCCCGGCCGTTCACCTTGCGGACGATGAGATTCCGGAGGCGTTCGTAGCCGATCGTGGCGGGGGTGGGAATGGATCCGCTGAGGAAAATGATGCGGTCCGCCCGGCCTTCGTATTGGTCCGGGTTTTCATAGGCATCCAGCAGATTGAGCGGCGCGCGGCTGGTCCAGTCCTCGCCGAAGGCCTCAAGCAGCGGGCGGGATAGCTCCTGGAACACCAGGCCGCCCTTGATGAGGTAATTCGGGGGCGCGTCGAAGCGGTAGTTGGGAACCAGCCTGCTTTCCTCCTCCTCGCGGGTGAGGGTGGCGCTCAGCTCGATGGGTTCGCCGTCGCGCAGCAGGGAGAGGACGACGGTTTCCCCGGTTGCTTTGTCCCCCCGGACGAGATGCCCCCAGAAAAGGCTGCCATACCGGGAATGCTGATAGTAGCCGCGGCGGTCGATGGCATGCCCGTCGAGGGCGAGGAGGACATCCCCCTCTTTCACACCGGCGGAATCGGCGGCTCCTCCCTTGCGGACTTTGCTGATGTAAATTCCGCCGTCGCTTTCATCGAGTTTCAGCCATTGGCGGAAAGACGCGTCTTCGGTGCGCGCGAAGGAAACCCCGAGGCTGGGAAATCCATGGTAATCGCCGCCGGACGCTTCGCGCAGAAAACGGGCCACGATGTCGGTGGAGGCCACATCGCAGATCTGGTCCTTCGAGTTGTAGCTGATCAGGACTCCGGCCAGCTTGCCATCGAGCAGAACAGGCAGGGAATAGCTGCTGGCGGCGCTCTGCATTGAGGCTTTCAGCAGATACGTCAGGAAACTGTGGCCGGGGAGGAAATTCGGGGTGACGTCGATGCTCTGGAGCAGGCCGGTGGTCACGAGAGGAACCCCGTTGTCCTCGATCTGAAGGATCTCCAGGGAATCGCCGGGTGTGGGTGGCTCGGTGAGTTCCAGAGGGACGGTATTTTCAAAAAATGCGGTCCCTCCCTCTTCGGAGGCCGCGCCCAGCAACGCGAGGTTCGCTTCATAATCGACGGCGATCACCCTGGCCTGGGCGAAACGGATGCCATCGGAAGATTCGAGTTCCAGATAGGTGGCGTCCGCGACCATTTCGGACGTGGTGAGCACCTGCCCCGGGGCGACGATCGCCGCGAGGGCGCGGCGGCGCGTGGGGGGATTTTTTTCCCATGGCTGTCCGGGGTTCCAGGACTGGCGGGTGGAGTTCACCCGGACCACGGAGAGTTTCAAATCCAGGGGGGCGGGGCGGGTTTCCACCGTGACCGCGACCTCGGGGGAATGCTTCGAGGCGGCTTCGACGCCACCCGCCGGGCCTTCGGAGCGGCAGGAGGCGGCGAACAGGAAAAGCGGGAAAATCAGGAACTTGCGCATGGGACGAACTTTCGGAATGGGATCTGGGAAAAACCGGGGGCGGGATCACTTGAGGCCGAGCACGTCCTGCATGTCATACAGGCCGGGCGGCTGGTCTTGCAGCCAGAGGGCGGCGCGGATGGCTCCGGCGGCGAAGGTCATCCGGGACGAAGCCTTGTGGGTCAGCTCCACCCTCTCTCCATCCGCGGCGAACAACACCGTGTGATCCCCGACGACATCTCCTCCGCGCAGGGTGTGCATGCCGATCTCGCGCGGCTTGCGGGGGCCGATGTTGCCGAAACGGCCGTGCGCGATGTCGTCTTCGTAGGAAGTGCCGGTTTCCTCATTGAGGATTTCCAACAGGCGGCGGGCGGTGCCGGAAGGGGCATCGATCTTGTGCTTGTGATGCATCTCCGTGACTTCGATGTCGAAACGATCCTGCCCGAGCACCCGCGCCGCCTGACGGGTGAGCCAGAAGAGCGTGTTCACTCCGACGGAGTAGTTCGGAGCATACACAATGGGGATGGAGCCGGCGGCGCCGCGGATGGCTTCACGCTCTTCCCCGGTGTGGCCGGTGGTTCCGATGACGAGGCTTTTGTTGCCTGCCAGCGCGGCTTCGAGGAGCGTTTCCGTGAAGGAATGGATGGTGAAATCGACCACGCAGGCGGCACCGGCAATGGCGGTGGCGAGGTCTTCCCCCGCATCATGGGTTGCGCAAACTTCGACATTCGGTTCGGCCGAGGCCGCTTCGATGACGGCCTGGCCCATACGGCCTGATTTTCCGGTAACGAGGATGGGGAGCATGGAGGAACTGGACAAAAAATTGGTTGGATGCCGGTGGTTTGGAGAAATCCGGAGCGGTTGAGGCTCAATCGTCCCAGATCATGTGTTTCAGGCGCAGGTTTCTGGCCGCTTCCGCCGCGTCCTGCGCGTTGGGACTCTCGAAGGACGCGAGCTTTTCCGCAAGGGCGATCGCAGCATCCCAGCGCCCCGCCGCCCGGAGCATTTCCAGAGCCCGGAATCCGCAAAGCTCGAAATACTCCCATTCGGCGGGAGGGGTGCGCGCGCCCGCCTCGATCACGGAAATGTAGGCGTCGAGAGCTTCGGCATCACGGAAGTGGGAGGGATCGTCCTTTCGGGGAAGCAATTCCAGCACCCTTCCCCTGCGGTATTGGAGTTGATGCCGCAGGGCGGGATACTTTTCGGTGAAGGAGAGAAGCCCGTCGTAAATTTCCAATGCCTCTTCCAGCAGCTCCGGTTCCGAGGAGCTTTTCGCGTAGATCGCCTCGCCGAGAAGCAACCCCATCGGGAGTCTCTGCGGGTCGTCTTCCGGCAGCGGTTGAAAATTCTCCCTCAGGAAAGCCACCGCGGTGGGCAGCCGGTTCGTATCGATCATGAAACGCCCTTTTTCGAGAACCGCGAGGGACCGGATGGGGCCGTCCGTGTTGATCGCCTGATCGAAAAGACCCGGAGCGTCGTCGCGCGATTGGGAAGTGGCGCCCATCGCCGCGGATTTGGCGGCCAGCAGCCATGCGACCTGGGAGCGGGCGCTGTCCTCGTCCCCGGCGGCGAGTTTTGCCAGGACCAGGCGGGCATCGCGATAGTCTCCGGTGTGGATGAGATTTCTCCCGAGGGTGAACGAGGCTTCGCGGCTCGCCGGTTCCTCGGGAAAAGATTCGAGGATTTCCCGCGCCACCTCGATCACGCTGGTGGGATTCCCGGAAAGATCTTCGATGCGGAGGCGGAGCATGGCGATACGCACGGCGGGCAGCAACGCCAAGGCCTCCGGCGGCAAGCCCTGCAAGGAATCCAGCCGTGCGCGGGCGAGAGACAAATCCGGAGCGCTTCCTTCAAGAGCTGCCTCCGCGGAGGCCAGCCAAGCCTCGGAAACCCGGGAATGGTCCGCGTGGTGGGTGAGAAAACGATCGATGGCCGCGAGGCGTTCCTCCGGTGCGGACGTGGAAAGAGCACGCTCCAATTCAAAGTCCGCCTCCAGCGCCGGATTGCCGGTGCCGGTTGCTTGAATGAGCGTTGTCGAGGTGTCGCCGGGGGAAATTCTCAAGCGGGCCAGCGCCGCGTTCATGCGTGCGAGATCCGCCTCCCCGTCCTGCAATTCGGCGGCGGCCTGCTCGAACCCCGATACGGCGGACTCCAAATCTCCGGTCTCGTAGGATGCGCCCGCTCTCAGAAACGCGGCGCGGCTTCTCAACGCCGCCGTCCCGGAATTTTTCTCCGGCATCGCATCCAGAAAATCGACCGCCGCATCGAGAATGGAGAACGCTTCCGGAATTTTCCCGTCCGCAAGCTCCCAGCGCCCCAGCTCCAACAGGGCCTGCAAAGCCAGAGGGTGGGAAGGAGCTTCCACCCGCAGGCGGTTCATCAGGCTGCGGGCCCCGGCTTTCGCTTCCGGAGTCCCGATGCGGTGGAGGGCCAGCCCTCTGGTGAACATGGAAAACGATGCCAGCTCACCAAGGTTGGTTCTCACCGGCCAAGCAGCAGCCGCACCGGAAGCCGTGACGGCGATCGCTCCGGTGGCCGGAAAAACCTGCGCCGGAATCCATGAGGAAAGGCGTTGCAGGAGCGGATCATCCGCGGCCGGGGATTCCGGCAGCCACCGGGCCAGACGGTGGAACATCAGCCCCAGCAAGGGGGAATCCGGGTGTATTTCGATAAATTCCAACAATCCGGCCACCGCGGCACTCCGGCTTCCGGCCGCTTCCAGCGAGTCCGCCAGACCAAGCGCGGCGGAATGGTGATCGGACAGGGATTGGCCGCGCGGCTCCTCCACCAGAGACCGGAAAAGCTTTCCGGCATCGGCGGGTTTGCCCTCCGCCAGAAGCAGGCGGGCCTCCAGAAAAGCGCTTCGTTTTGAAAGCGCCGGTGGAAGCGCGCCGATGGAATCCATGATTTCCCGGGCTTCCGAGCTTTTCCCCTGATCCAGCAGCAACCCGGTGATCTTCAGACGAAGCCCGGCAGCCTCGGTGGCGGGAGCACCGGCAGCGAAGGAGGAAAGCGTTTCGAGCGCCCCGGCATCGAGGCCCAGGGCAAGCTGGAGATTCGCCCTGCTCCGTGCGGCCTCACCGCGATACGGTGCCGAGGGATCTTCCAGCAGAATGCCGAACTCCTCCACCGCATCCGCAAGGCGGCCGGTCGCCGCCAGGGCATGAGCTTTCCAGAAGCGCGATTCCGGCAACTCCGCCACGAAGGATTCCTCCAGCAATGGCAAAGCCTGCTTCGGGAGATTCCCCCGGATCCATGATTCCGCGAGACGCAGGGCGACCACGGGCTTTTCCACAAGGGGAAGACCGGGGTCGGTGAGAAGATCGCCATACCTCATCGCCGCGATCTCCCAGAGCCCGGAGGCCAACGCATCGTCACCGGCCAGCCGCAGAGCTTCCGCGTCCTGCGCGTGCAGGGCGGGAATTTTGCAAATCAGCAATAGCGCGGCCAGCCGCCAACTCATGGTTGGGGCAACTCTAGGCGGCTTCCCTGCCAATGCCAGCCCGGATGCGGAGGAATCACATTCCGAACAAAAGGACATGGGGGGAAGAAGTGCCGAGTGATCAGTGAGCAGTGGAAGATTTTTGGTTCGGAGTGGGGTTGGTTGTGCGGGCTGCGGGAGAGGTGGCGACCGGTGATCGCCACCACAGTGAGTGTGCACCGTGAAGCCAATGGGGACCACACGCGCCCTCGCGTGTTGTTTCCG
>CAZVSA010000282.1:0-5611 GCA_964629955.1 uncultured Luteolibacter sp. | reverse complement strand
CCTCGAAAACCCCGTGGCGGCGATCACCGGTCGCCGCCGTCCCGCAAATCACTCCCGGACCTCTTCCAACTCCATCAGCAGATACCTCACCGTCCCCCTCTCCGTCTTGCCGAGATCGAAGGTGCTTTGCAAATACTGTTGCGGCCAGTTCGAGAAGGTAGTGGTTCCCCAGCCCTCGATCGTCACTTCGGCGGAAACCCGCGTTTCCCATCCTTGGAGATACGGTTTCACCTTCAGCTTGGGAAAGATCTCCCATGGCCGCGCGTCCTGATTGCTCGGCACCTCCACCGAATCAAGCTCCTCGATTCTCACCAGGCCACCCGCACGTTTCGATTCTTCCCTGAAGATCCGGATTTCCTCCCTGGAAAACGGCGTCCCGAACGGATCATCCAGCTCGGGGTAAAACTCGAACGTGTGATCCCCGATCTGGAAATTCCTGTCCGGAATCTCAAAAATACTTCCCTTGAAGCGGACGACGCAAGGACGGGGAGGCTGGATCGAAACGAGTTCGAAGCTGGGGTCGAAGGGGACCGATCGCTCTTCCCCAGGCAGGACAGGAAACACCGGAACCCCAAAATGCTCCACGGGTCTTCCCCTCGGATCGATCGCCGACGCGCAAATCTGCCACACCAGATTTCCCTTTCCATTCCACTCGACCGGCAGGATCAGAGCTTGTCCCGATTCGAGGCGGATGTCCGTCTTCACACTGATTGTCTCAAGGGTATCCCAATCGAAATCCTCATCGGGTTTCGAGTAGAATTGAAATCCGTCCGCCGCCGGGTCAAAGTGACCGGTGAAATTGATCTCCAGATCAACCTCCCTCCCCCGGATCCGGGGCAGCACATTCAAAACCACGCCGCGAAAACGAACTTCGGACAGGTTTGTCTTTATTACACCGAAATCAATGGAACCCTTTCCTCCTTCCGTTGCAACGGCACTAATGGAAGCAGCCTGTCCATCTCTCATCGTGATGGAGGGGATGTCCTCGACAGTATTGCCTGCGGTTTCCGCCACCCGTTCGAGCATCCGCGACTGCTCCTCGGCGTCCAACACCCTGCCCGCTTCCGGCAGCCTTTCCGTAGTCAGAAACATCCTGCTCGAAATTTTGATCCCGGGTTTTACATGGATCGTTTCCCCGGCTTCCTCAGGCGGTTCCTCCGGCCCGGCCCCCCTTTCCGCCAAAACGGGAGCTTCCACCGAAGCGGGCTCCTCCACCCGCACCTGTTCGGGCGAAGGCGCTTCGCCCGCTTCCATCCGCACCCCCGTGGCTGAAACCAGCAGCATCGCCACCAGTCCGGCGGAAACCGCCGCGATCCGCATCGCGGGGGAAATCCGCTTGGGGCGGATCCTGCCGGACATCACATCCAGCAACCTCCGCTTCATCCGGCGGGCGGACCGGCCCGCCATCATCGTTGCCGTGCCCGGAGCGCCGGAAGCATGGCGGCCAGCCAGATCCAGCAGCAAGGCCGCGTAGGCGGGGCGCTCGCTCCGCGAACCTACCGCCGCGGCATCGCAAACCCGTTCTCGGTCGTCCGCCCATCGCGCGCAGAGCAAATGAACCACCGGATTCCACCACATCACCGCCTTCGCCAGCGCCAGCAGGACCGCCACCCGCGAATCCCCCGCCCGCAGATGCTCCTCCTCATGCCGCAGCGCCCACAACAGCTTCTCCCCGTTTTCTTCCTCCAGCATGAACCGCGGGATCACCACATGCGGCTGGAAAAACCCGATCACGCACGGGCTCGTCCGCTCCCCGCAAATCCTCAGCCGGTGCCTGGAAATCCCATGGCCAAGGCCCTCCACCAGTCCCCATTCGGAATCCCCGATTTCACGGAGACTCTTTCTCCACCGCGCCAGCTTCCATTGCCGGAATGCGATCCCGCCAAGCCCCGCCGCCGTCCCCGCCAACCAGAAAAGCGCCGGCCATCGCCATGTTCCGATCTTCCGTGGTTCGGAAACCGCCGCCGGAAAAACAGGGCGGACCGCCGCAACCTCCGCGGGTGATTCCTCGATCCGGATCGTCCACACCGGCCACGCCGCCGTTTGGATCTCCTCAAGCGGTTTCGTTTCCTCGACCACCTTCCGTCCGGGAAAAAACGGCCCTGCAGCGGAAATCCACGGCAACACCACGATCGCCATCACCCCCCACATCGCGGCGAAACTCCTCCGCGCCGGATCCCGCATCACCCGGCAAGCCAGCCACACAAACGCGGAAAGGAGCGACACATGCAGCCCGAAGTTCAGCCAGAACACCGACGCACCGGAAAAAAACGCGTTCATTTTTCACCCCCTTTTCCATGCGCTTCGATCAGCTTCCGCAACTCCTCCATCTCGCTTGCCGAAATCCCGCCCTCCTCCACCAGGCACCGCATCATCGAAAGCGCGGAGCCGCCGAAGATGCGTTTCCTCACTTCCGCCAGCAGGCGTCCGCGGCCCCGCTTCTCCGTGACGGCTGACCGGTATCGCAATGTCTTCCCGCCCTCCTCCCGCCTCACCCAGCCCTTCGCCTCCAGCCTCGCAAGCTGCGTCTGCAAGGTATTCCGCGTGATCGGCTCCACCCGCCGCGCGTTCACCCGTTCCAGCAACTCCGCCACCGTGACCGGTTGCGTTTTCCAGATCGAATCCATCAACTCCTGTTCGGCGGCCGACAAGGCGGGCAGGGGATTTCCATTCATGACGGGAAAAGATGTGACTACATTTGTCGGCATCGTCAACCGGATTCGACGACAAATGTCGTCACATTCCCCGCCCCCCACAAAATAAAATCGGCAGACGAGGCGGGGGGAACCTATCTGCCGATTTTCGACCGGGGGGGGAAATGTGCTGTTTTTGTCCGGGGGGATTGCCGTTGCGTCCGATGGGGGGGATTCGTTCGCGCCGACGAAAGGAAGATGTCACAACTTCGCCACACTTCCCATTCCCTGATCGCGTAGGATGATTTCGCAATCTCCGGCACAGAGGAATCGCGGCCATACCGGTTTCAACCGCTTTTCATGCCGGCGCTCCCACCGCTTTGACCAGCATGGCACCACCTCCGTCCGAAACGAGGGGCCGGAATCCATACTTTTCGTAAAAACGGAAAGCCCGCGAATTGCCTTCGGTGACCCCCGCCCGAATCGAGCGGAAGTTGTGACGGGAAGCCCATTCAAAAACATGGTCCAGCAATTCGCTTGCAACGAAACAGCCCCTGCAAGCGGGCGAGACCCACATCTGGATCAGCTCGCCACAGGAGGGATCGCCGGCATCCCGATAAAGTCCCGCCAAGCCGACAGGCCGGTCCGCCAACACAAGGAAAATGGCCCGGTCATCCCCATGGGCCGCCCCATCCGCCTGGGCAACCCAGCTGTCATGATCTCTGCTCAAGGCGGACTCATACGTCGTCGCGAACGCCTCCGGAGCCTCTTTCAAAGACTCCAAGCGAATCTCCCTGTAAAGCGATGCCTCGCCTGCATTCAGACGCCGGATCACATGCATGGGCTGGCCGGATTTCATGGCTGTAGCGAGGACACGGCTTGTCCGGAAATGCCGCCGGTCTAGCTCCCCCAGCTCCACCTCTCCGGATACCACTCGTAGCCTTTCCCCACCGGGAGCACCCTGCCCAAACCCGGCCAAGGCACATGAAAACCGTAGCAACGGGTCCCCTTTGCGGCAGCCTGTGCGAAAACCTTCTTCCTCGTCTCGATCGCCTGCGCCGGATCGTGATCGAACGCGATGTTCCACTCCGGATTGTGATACATGAACCCGTGATGGTGCGAGAGATCCATCAGATGCAGCAGCTCGTCCCCTCCGGAACGGATGCGGAAAATCGCATGGCCCGCCGTATGCCCCGGGGCCGCTTCCATCGTCACCGCTCCGCCGAAAAACTCCGTCCCCGCCTTCTCCGGCCGCAGCACTTCTTTCAGCGATTCAAAGTGGCCGCGCACTTCCCCGATCATCCGGGGCAACTCCGCCTTGTTCCGGTTCGACTTTGAAAAATCCGGCTCCCTGCCGTGCCAGAAATCGTATTCCTCCGGCAGCACATGGATCGCCGCATTCGGGAAAAACGGCCTTCCGTCCTTCACGAACCCGTTCAAATGATCCGCGTGGGAGTGACTCAGAAAACCCGCCGTCACTTCCTCCCGCCGGATGCCCGCCATCTCCAGACCCCGCGCGAACCAGCCGAGATTTTCGTTTCCCGTCACCCCGAACCCGGCGTCGAACACCGCCACTTCCTTCCCCATCCGCACCACCAGCAGGTTGATGTAAAGCGGAATCCCGTCCGTCCTTTCCCCGCGCTTCTCCAGCCATCCCAGCATCGCCGGCCGTTCCTCCACCGGCCACATCAGGTTCAGCGGCTCGCGGAAAAGCAGATGCCCGTCGCTGATCGACCACGCGTCGAATTCCCCGATCCTGAAATGATAGACCAACGGGTTGCCCGCCGGTTTCACGATCCCTTCCCCCGTCTCCCCTTTTCCCAGGGCCACGCCTCCCGCCATCGCCAGAGCCGCTCCCAGAAATCCGCGCCGTCCCGTCGTCATCGCATTCATCACGCCCCGCATCCTGCATGAAATGCCATGGCCGCCCAGCCCTCATTTCCCCGGAAAACGGAGCATGGCGGATTCAAACCACCGGCCTTCCCGATCGCGAAGCTACCGCTTGGCGGAGTCGTCGCTGTGGATGGGGCGGATCAGCAGCACGAGCACGACGGAAATCACCGCCGCGCTCGCGAAGATGCTGAAAATCGCGAACAGCGGCACTTCGCGGTCGCGCAACACGCCGAAGCCATAGTCGGCGAAACCGCCGCAACTGATGCTGACGAAATTCATGATGCCGTAGCCGGTGGCGCGCAGTTCCGGGCGCGCGATCTGGCAGAGGATCGGCATGTTGTTCGAATCGAAGAATCCCCAGCCAAGACCGAAGAGAATCAGAAAAGCGATGGCCACCCACAGCATGCCGGTCTGCGGCGCGTAGCCCACGCCGAACATCGCGGGCACGATCAACGACATGCCGATGGCGCTGATGAAAATCCGGCCGCGCGGCGTCCTTCGCATCCAGCGGTCCGCCAGCACACCGCCGATCACCGCGCCAACGATGGCGGCGACCTGCCAGTAGAGCGTGGCGGAAACCCCCGCCTTGCCCTGGCCGATGCCGAATTCGTCTTTCAGAATGGCGGGCATCCAGTCCCGCACCACCCAGCCGGCCAGCGCGGGCAGGGTGAAATAGAGGACGAGAAGGATGAAATAGCGGTTGCGCAGCAATTCGCCGACCGCGCCCGCCGGAGAAGCCCGCGGCAGCAGCGACGCCTCCACCGAACGCGGAGCATTGCGCAGCAGCAGGAACAGGGGCACGGCATAGACAATGCCGATCAGCCCGCAAAGATCGAAGGCCCAGCGCCAGCCGAGATTGGGATGGTCCGCCGCATAACCGCTGAAACCGCCGATGATGACCCCCACATAGATGCCCATCTGGTGCAGCCCGATCGCCCGCGAACGGGTGGGGCCGGTGTGGTAATCGGCGATCAGCGCGAGCGCCGCGGGGATGTAGAACGCCTCGCTGATGCCCATGATCGCCCGGGTCCACAGCAGTTGCTCGTACGTGGTGACGTGTCCGGTGGCCCAGGTGATGAACGACC
>CAZVSA010000281.1:0-5617 GCA_964629955.1 uncultured Luteolibacter sp. | reverse complement strand
TATCTGGTCAACATCGGCTCGGACCTCATCTTCCGGAACGCCACTCCCGGCTCCACCATCGATCTGGGCCTCGGGAATCTCGCCGCCGATCTGGCCTCCACCTATGGGGCCAACTGGTTCGAGCGCACCGATCTCCACTGGGGTGTTTTCGGCACGCGGGCATCGGCAAGCTCCACGGTCTACGCCTCGCGTGAAAGGCTGGTCCCGGACATCCAGAGCATTCCCTGGCCGGTTCTGGATGCAACCGGGAGAAACCACGCGAGCAGCCAGATCAGCAGCGTCATCGAAGGCACCAACGGCTACCGCGGGCGCGAAGCGACGGACAACAGCCTCGTGGCGGTTCTCCAGCCAAATACCGCCTCCGCCTCCAGCTACAACTATCAGGTTGCCACCGCGGGCACCACGGACTTCGGTTCGCTGAGCCAGTGGAGCAACATCGAAGGCAGCGGTTTCGACGGCACGAACCTCGATTTCTACCGGATCTCCGGCAGCTCGACCGAGCCCGTCCAGTTCCTCGGCTACTTCAGCTTCAGTGAATCCGGAGTCCTGTCCTTCACCGCGGTTCCGGAACCCTCGATGGCCGTCCTCGGCGGCTTGGGGTCCCTCATCCTGCTCACCCGCCGCCGGCGCGAAACCGTCACCCGCTGATCGCACACACATCACAACCGTTACCCACATTTCACAACTTCAATCCAAAACATCGTATTATCATGAAAGCACTCAAATTCATGGCTCTCGGAGCCCTCGCCCTCACCAGTGCAGGCTCGGCCTACTCCCAGGAAGTCATCCGGATCGTCGCCTCCAACGGCGACCGCACCGCCACCCAGACCGCCATCTCCAAGCTCCTCGCTCCGGGATGGACCTACCAGGGGATCAACGGAAACACCTCCTCCTCCGGTGATCTGGGAATCGCAACCGGCGCCAACTTCGGCGCGTGGAGCGGCACCTACGCCGGCACCCCCGTCATCATCAAGACATCCTACTCCGGAGCCCTCGCCGGGATCGCCGCCATCGCCGGAGATCTCGACCAACCCTTCGTCGTCAGCGACGGAACCGGAACCGGCCCCCTTCCCAATCCGCTGAACGGCACCTCGCCCGGCGTGGACCATGAATTGGGGAAAGCCGACTTCGGTTTCTCCACCAACTTCCAGACCACCTCACCGTTCCTCGGCTTCTTCGAGGGTGTCACCTATCAACCGATCATCGAAGAGATTGTCGGAGTTTCCCCGCTCGGCTTCTACGCCAGCCCGGGCTTCCCCGCATCCGGAGCGAACATCACCACCCAGCTCGCCCAACTGCTCTACACCACCGGCTCCTTGCGGCTCTCGCAGTTCACCGGAGATCCGGCGGACGACAACAAGACCGTCTGGGCCATCGGCCGCAATACCGACGCCGGGCAGCGCTTTGGAGCTTACACGGAAATCGGCCTCGGAACCACCACCGCCGTCCGCGTCTGGCAGCCCACGTTCTCCACTCCGCAAACCACTACCGGCGGCCTCACCTTCGGCGGCGTGGTGGGAACCCATGCATTGTGGCCGGCGGAAACCGTCAGCAACATCTTCAGCGGACTCGGCAGCGGAGGCTACAATTCCGGAGCCAACCTCGCCAATGTGCTCACCGTCTCCCTCGGACCGGATGCCTACAAAGGCCGCTTCTACAATGAAGACACCGAGGAATTCGAGGAACTCTATCCGAGTGCCACCGCCGGCTACTACGTCGGTTACCTCACTCCGGGTGATGCGAACAACCGGGTCCTCGGACTCAGCGGTGTCCTCCCGGTGGAGCATCGGGGCATCGCCCTCAGCTACAACGGCGTGGAACTCACCAGCGCAAACGTCCGCAGCGGCAAATACACCGCCTGGCTCTACAACCGAATCCTCAAGCCCACCAGCGGCCTCACCGGCATCAAGCTCGGCTTCGCGGACGCTTTGAGGGATCAGATCAAGGATGTCGATGCCCCCAGCGGCGGCGGCCTCTTCGATGACGAAACATTCCGCGTCCGCCGCTTCACCGACGGCGGCCTGGTTGTTCCCAAAAACTAAACTCCCGCCTCACAAGCTCCAACCCGTGCGGCATGAAAAATGGCCGCACGGGTTTTTCCCCCGCCCGCCGCGTTCTCCACCGATGCCAATACGAACCTATTCCTTGCACGCCCTCGCCGCCGCCCTGCTGCTGGCGGCCCTTGGCTCGGTGTATCATAAAACGAGGCCGGAATCCCCTCACGCCGGGACATCCGCCACCCCGCTTCCGGACACTGCCGGAACCATTTCCCAAAACCCTTCGATTTCCCGGAAGCACCCCGGCTTCCCGATCCGTTCCGATTCCCTCGGAACGAACCCCGGATTTCCCGACCGCACCGGGGATCGGCGCCTGTCCACCTCCCGTCCCGGCGATGCCGGCACAGGACATCGCCGGTCCCCGGAGTCGGGACACACGGGGAATTCCCCCTCCCTCCCCGCGACACGCATCGCCCCCTCCGGCAGGGAAAAGGAACCCCACACCGCATCCCGCATCCGCCAAAACGGCCGCCCCGCCCTCCATCGCCCCGCGCGCGGAAATCAGGGATCGGCCCCCGGCACAACCATCGTCCACCAAAGACCCTTTCTCGCCGTGGACCCCACCGCCCCGGGCAACCAGCTCCCGGTGGAGGACGGACTCATCACCGTGGAAGCATACCGCAATCCTCACGGAGAGGCATTGCCCGAGCTGGAGATCACGTTTTCTCCCATCGCCCCCGATTCTCCCGCCGAAACCACCGGTTCCCCTCCATCCACTCCCGCGACCGCCACCACCATCTCCGATGTCCGCGGGGCCGGGCTCACCTACGAACAGGAACTTTTCCGCACCAAATGGGGCTGGGCCGCCTTCGAGCAAACACAGCGCGCGGTCGCCCAACTCCCGGCCCAACCCTGACGAATCTCCGTGAGAATCCGGAAACACCACCACCCCGTTCCGTCTCTCCCGTCCGCCCGTGCGGCCAGGGCCGCACTCCTGCTCGCCCTCCTCGCCGCGAGCCCCGCCGCGCTCTCCCAGACCCCCTCCTCCCTCTTCATCCGCGAATACCGCGTCCAGGGATCCACCAAACTCACCCCCCTCGAAATCGAACAAGCCATCTATCCCTTCCTCGGCCCCGGCCGCACCGTGGAAGATGTCGAGCAAGCCCGCGGCGTCCTCGAAAACACCTTCCGCCAAAAAGGCTTCCAGACCGTCTCCGTTCTCATTCCCAACCAGGACCCCCGCTCCGGCGTCATCATCCTGGAAGTCGTGGAAGGAACGGTGGGCCGCCTCCGTGTCAGCGGAGCCACCTGGTTTCTCCCGAGCCGCATCAAAACGGAACTCCCCTCCCTCGCGGAAGGCTCCGTCCCTGATTTTGAAAAAGTGAAACAGGAAATCCTCGCCGTGAACCGCCTCCCGGACCGGCGCGTCACCCCCTCGCTCGTTCCCGGATCGGAGCCCGGCACCTTCGACATCAATCTGGAAGTCGAGGACAAATTCCCTCTCCACGGCTCGATCGAGCTGAACAACCGTTACAACGCCGACACCACCCCGCTCCGTCTCAACGCCTCCCTGAGTTATGGAAATCTCTTCCAGCTCGGCCACACCATCGGAGGCAATTTCCAGATCGCCCCCGAGCGCATCAACGACGCCTTCGTCTACTCCGCCTACTACCTCGCCCGCGTCTCCGCCGGAGTCACCCTGATGATCCAGGGCACCAAGCAGGACAGCGACATCTCCACCCTTGGCGGGGCCGCCGTCGCCGGCCGCGGAGAAATCGCCGGCATCCGCACCTTGTTCGATCTCCCCTCATCCACCGGCTTCCACCAGACCTTCAGCCTCGGAGTGGATTACAAATCCTTCGATGAGGACCTCACCATCGCCGGAGAAACCGTCAACACCCCCATCGAATACTATCCCGTCAGCGCGAACTACTCCGCATCCTGGATCAGGGAAAACTCCTTCACCGAAGCCGGCGCGTCCCTCAATTTCCACATCCGCGGCCTCGGCAGCGGCGCCCGCACCTTCGATGAAAAACGCATCGGAGCCGATGGCAGCTATATCTTCCTCCGCGGGGATGTCTCCCACACCCGCGATTTGAAAAACGAATCCCAGCTCTTCGCGAAAATCCAGGGCCAGGCATCCAGCCAGCCCCTCGTGAACAGCGAGCAATTCAGCGGCGGCGGCCTTGGCACCGCCCGCGGCTACCTCGAAGCCACCGCCCTCGGCGACAACGGCATCTTCGCCACCGTGGAATACCGCACCCCCTCCTTCATCGGCTCCAAGGGCGAAAATGGAAAACGCGCGAACGAATGGCGGGTCCATGCCTTCGTCGATGGCGGCGTCCTTTCCATACTCGATCCCCTCCCCGCGCAAACCTCCCGTCACAAATTCCTGAGCGTCGGAGCCGGAAGCCGCCTCCGCCTCCGCGAACATTACAACGCCTCCCTCGATTTCGGCATTCCCCTCGTCGACCAAACCAATGCCGGCTCCGGCGACATCCGCGTCACCTTCCGGGGTTGGGCGGAGTTCTAACCATTTTTCACGTCCATCATGATCCGCACCATCCATCTCTTCGCGACATCCATCCTTCTGGCCGCCGCTCCCGCCGTGTACGGGGAATGGTGGGATAAAAACTGGAGCCAGCGCCAGCAAATCACCATCGACACCGGCGCCGACGCCGCGGATCTGTCAGCTTCCCTCGATGAAGCCACGATCCTCGTCCGGCTTCACGACGGCAATTTCCAATTCGCCTCCGCCGCTCCGGACGGCAGCGACCTCCGCTTCGTCGCCACCGACGGAAAAATCCTCCTTCCCCACCACGTCGAACGCTTCGACAGCCTCATCAACGAAGCCTTCGTCTGGGTCAAAATCCCGTCCATCCCCGCCGGAGCGCAAACCGCCATCCATCTCTACTACGGAGCCCTCACCCCCTCCGCCCCCGAAACCTCCCCCCCGCACGACGAAGCCGCCAAACTCATCTATCACTTCGGCGATTTCAACGACGCCACCACCCACGGCAACTCCCCCGCCGCCTCCGGCACGCTTGCCGAAGGATCTCTCATCGGCGGCGGCCTGCGCCTCCTCGGCGACAATCCGCTCGTCATCCCCTCCTCCCCTTCCCTTGTCTGGAACCAAGGCCAGGACTTCACCATTTCCGCATGGATCCGGCCCTCCGCCCTCCAGCAGGAAGCCATCCTGTTCCACCGCGACGGCAACGACGGGGAAACCCTCCGGCTGATCCTCGACCAGGGCGTTCCCCTCATCGAAGCCACCTCCACCCGCAGCCCCGCGGGCGAACCCCTGCCCGCATCCACCTGGCACCACCTCGCCGTGGTTTCCGAAGGCGGATCGCTCCAGCTCCTCGTCAACGGCGAACCCTATTCCGAACTCCCCGCCACCCTCCCCGCCAGCGACGCCCCCATCCACCTCGGCGGCCCGCCCGAAGGAACGCCCGCCACCCTCTTCTCCGGCGAAATCGACGAGTTCCAGCTCGCCTCCATCGCCCGCACCCCGGACTTCCTCAAGTTCGCCACCATCAACCAAGGAACCTCCGACTCCGCCGCGCGCACCCTCTTCCTCGGCGAACTCCAATCCTCCGGCGGCGGCGCGGGAGGCCATT
>CAZVSA010000280.1:0-5626 GCA_964629955.1 uncultured Luteolibacter sp. | reverse complement strand
GTATGGCGGCAGGCCGTCTCGCCCACACCTGCCCGGGTTACGTTCCTCCAGATCATCGAAAGCGGGGAAAACAACGTCGGCGCGGTGGATCCTCCGGAGTTCGAAGTGATCGAAGCCGTCATCCCCGCGGGGCAACTCGGCTCGGACTGGGTCGACTACAGCGTGCCCGCCCCCGCTTCGGGACGCTGGAACGGATCTCGGAGCCTCCTGCCGTTGGATGCGAAAGAGGTCTGGTCGGATCAAATTGCCGGAGTGGAAGCCAATGGTTACCCCGACAAGACCGGACAAAGTGAATATTCTTTCATTCTCATCGGGGCGACTTCGGATAATAATTTCCGGGTGAAAATCAAGCTTGTTTCGGAAGTTCCCGAAGCGGTGCGGAGCCAGGTTCTGTTCAGATGGGCTTATGAGGAGGCATCCGGAGAATACTCTCCCGAAAGTGGAACATCGGCTTTCCAGGACGCTAAAACCGTGATCCTGAATACCAGCTTTGATGCGTCCAACGGTCCTGATCGTTTTCTCGTGGCGGGGATTGACAAAAACTCGAACGGACAACTCGACTCGGACGAAGAAAAGATTCTTCTCAAGACGCAACACATTAAAAGCTCCCAAACGACCGTCATTCCTTACAAGTTCATCCCCGTGACCCAATCTGATTACAATGCGAAGAAAGCCCAGTTGCTCGGGTGGGCGACTAGTGCTCCAGCGAGTTTGGAGGATGCGGCGGCACATTTGGCGGCATTTTGCAATGGAACAATTCCTGTCTTTTCGGGGAATCAACCCACAACCATTCCGCGCAACGAACCGGGGCTTTCCCATCCCGTGGGAGTGGCATTCACTCCCACGGACAGCCCCGGAACCAGCTTTACCGCGTTGATTTCAAAGGATCATCGTCTTAGTGAAAAGGTGGTGAACTCAAATGCGATGAGAGCATGGCTCGCCTCGGAGTTTGAAGCGATAAACGAGGAAATTCGGAAAGACATCGTCCAAAGACGCGAAGACGGCTGGGTTGAGGATTTGCATTACGTATTGGCGCCACAAAACGAAAGCATGGCATTCTCCATTGCCGACCCTGATTTGCTATTGTGCCTTGGCAGGGTAAAATTCGTGGATGCAATCATCGATTTCCGTGTGAACATGCACGGATATGTCGATGTAAAAATGTACGGATATGTAGAAGATCTCTACGATTTCGACTATGGAGGAGGAATCAGCATGGGTCTGGCAGCTCGCCCGGCTTCCATGATCCAAGCGGGATTCCCAACACTAGGTAATGGGGGAAAGGTTTTCAAAACAAGAGTTAATCTCGGAGGTCATAACCCTTATGCTCACCCAGATATCACCCCCTACTGCTTTTACTGAAAAAACTGAATATGAAATCAATATGGATACGTTTGTTTGCACTGTGGAGTTTCGTTATTTACGGAGCCTTTGGAAATGAAACCGTGGAACCGTCGGAGACGCCTCTGAAACCACTGGTGGAAGCTTTGGAGAAAGGAGGGATTGAACAACTTTCCTCCTATCTGGACAAGGGCGGACGATGGCCGAGAATCACCACGGATTCCCTGGCGAAGAAGGAAAAAATTACCCAACAAAAGGATCTTGTGGCGCTGTCGAGCCGTCTTCTTCTCCTGCTGAAGGACAGGGCGAAAGCCGCGCCCTCCACGGTAGTGGAAGAGCTGGAATCCGAAGCCTCCCTGTTATTCTCCCTCGGCGAAAGGCTTTGGCAGGCGGAAGGATATCGAAATAAGGTTCTGGCCCTGCTCTGCAGCCAACTGGCATCCTACCGCTGTGGAAAACTCGTGATCCTGACTGAAGGAGCAAAGGAAGGACCTCCACTTCCTGAGGTTTTCAAAATCAAAGATCCCGAAGCCATGCTCTCGTTTTTTATTTCGATGATCCCGGAAATCGGAGGACTCTCCGATTCAGGGTTGGAAGAATTACTCGAAAAATCACCGGCAACAGGGGAATCATGGTTCGAGATGTTCGCGAAAATTCTGGAAATCGATCTGGATGGATCCAGCGTCGGAGAGCGTTTTGGGGTTCCCTTCATGCTATATCAACAAAATCCGTTTGAGGAAATCTTATCCAGCGAGGATTTATACTCGCTTGTGAATCACTACGGAGTTTCTTATATATCTCGCAATTCGATCTCACCCGCGCTGGCCCTATACCTTAGGAAGGGAGGATCGTTGGAAACTTTGATTAAAGAACAAGCCAATGCAACCAAATTCGGGCAAGTAATGAAAGAAGAAAGATATCGTTTTGTCATGCTTCCTCTCTTGCCCGGATGGGCGGATGTGGGAGTATTGGGATCAACCGCTGAAACCATTGAAAGCTCAGAAGGAATACATGAAAAACTATTCGGAATCAATGAATGAAAATTCCTGATGATCGGATCTCAGTGTGTCATGCGTTGCTGAGATCGAATTACGGCTTTGTATTTTCAAAAAGGAGGAAATCGTGAGTTGCGAGGATTGGAACCGGAGGTGGAGAAGACGGCGGAGATGAATAAGACGACAGCAATTTTGTCCTTGATCGTGCTGCTGGGCTTGATTGGAGCGGTGGTTCATACCGTCTGGTGGCGGGAGGAACCGGCGGGGAATGACGCCGCGGAATCCGGGACTGGCCGCGCCGGGCTCGCTCCGTCCGGAGAGCCGGGAAATGTGGCTGGACCGGGCTTGGAAAACGCAGAGGAATCGCTCGATCCGCCGGAAGCGGTCGATTTCTTCCGCGCGAAGCTCGAGGAGCTTCGCGGCATGAAGGGGGAATCCTGGGTGGCGGGTGTCCGCGAGTTGTCGGAGCTGGCCACGCGATTGGGAAGGCGGAGGGATTACGGATCGGTTGTTTCCTCCGCAGTGATGACCGGAGAGCTTTCCGATATGGCGATGGCACGAATGATGGCCGGGGAGATCTCCCCGGATGAAGCCATTCGGGGTTTGGAGGATCTGGCTTTTATTCCTCCGAGTGATTCCCAACTGATTGACTTCATCAGCCAATCTTATCCCAATGGCGAGGAGGAAAGAAGGAGAAACCCGCCTGAATCGGTGTTGGAGTTTGCATCCAAGTTTGAGCCGGAAATTATTTTTCCTAGAGAAGAGGAGTGGGGGCCGGAGAAAACGCCAATTGGAATTATCGATGGCCCGAATATCACATTTTCTCTTTTCGTCATATCAGTCGGGAAAATGAAATTGGAAACCGCACGGATTACGGCCATTTATTTACAAATGGGTGGAGCTCCCAGCCTTCGTAACGAGGAATTGGCGGCTGATCTTGCAATGCGAGTTGGCAAGGAAATTGCAGAACTTCCGGTGCCATTATTTGGTGAAGAAAAACCGGATGCGGGAGGGATTGTTTTTCTTATCGATAACGCCATATCAACGTATCCCATGGTGAGAGATTCCTTTCGGAAAGAGGAATGACCACGCCTGCCGCTGTGAAGTGAAAAACAGACCTAGTGAGCATACAAACGAAAGAAAGAGGGAAGGTCAGTGAAACTCATAAAAACCCTGATTTTGTCGGCCTTGCTGCTTTTTATTGCGATCATTTTTTATTTTCTCTGTTGGGGGCCGGAACTATGGTGGGAATCGAAGGATGCGTGGCGGAAAGAAAGAGAAGCAATCGATACGTATTTGCAGCCAATAATTGAAAATAGCGCAATTGATGCCAATATTGGCAGCATGGATTGGAGATTGTCTGGAAACGGTGGATATCTTGTGAAAATGTCAATTGATGTTACAGGTGATGGGCATCCAGAGATATTTATCTCATATTCACTGGCTTCAAATAGCCGATGGGGAGCAAGCTGGAAAGTATTTGATTCCTCTTTTGACGGGGATTTCCTCCCATATGAAGGAAATGTCTTTTTGTATGACGATTTATACATATATAAAAACAATGAAATCATCGAACTTCGTTGCAAGCAGCCGCCCAGACTTGCTAGGTATAAAGAATCGGGAGAACGAGAAATATACCGATTTTCGTTCGGATATCCGAACATTGCTGAAACAAAAGAAAGCATGACGGATGATGAAGTGGAAAAATGGATAGAAGGGGCGATTCCTTTGATGCCGAAGATCGAAGCGATGCTCGTGATGGATTACCTAACTGACCCTAACGCGGAATGGAGAGGCGTTTCCGAGTGGAGTGCTAATATGAGCGATTATTTTTTAATTCCAGAAGATAAGATTCGGATCGACGAGAGTGAATGGTTTACCGCTACCGTGGCTCTTGCCCGCCTAAAGAACGAAAGTTCATTATCATCACAAAGCGATTCCGGCACCAGGCACGAAAGCAGGCGTCCGGCCAAAAAGGATGAGTCGGGCGATCGATCTTTTGGAAAAGAAAATCGCGAAAAAAAGAGCGGTTTCTTGATATGGATTCCCGGGGTGATTGCGTTGCTGATGGCAGGCATCGCATTGGCTAAAAAAATAGCACGATAATTCTCAAAAATATGAAATCTTCCACCACGCTTACTTTTGCCTTGGGTTTTTCGTGCGTTGTTCATGCCGATTCTGGCGGGCCGTATGAAGCTGTGCCGGATTTGGAGGAGGGCGGGAGTCCGCCGGTATTTCAGATTCCTCTTTTGAACGAACCGCTCCGGTTCTACCTGAATCACATTCCTCAATTTCGATGGAGTCGGGAATCCGGTGAGCCCGACTCATATGCCTGGTCGGAGATCGGCGGATACCATGCATCATTCCGGATGCTCGGGCACGTCCGGGGGCGGCTTCTGTATGAAGTCCGCTATGTAAGTTCCGAGCGCCTTGAGCAAGGTATGGACTATGCCGAAACCATTCTTATCTTGGCCAAGGGTTTTGATACCCAACCCGGAAGCAATCTATTCAAACCGGTTTACTTTACCAGTGGAGGCATCTTCTATGACCGGCGGGCGGAGTTTATTGAAGATGGAGACAAATATGGGGCGGTGGCGATCACGAGCCACTGGAACGGTACCGGTCCCGGACGGTGGAACAGCATTTTTATCCGCGGCACGGAAGAATTTGAATACGAGCGGTTCACGCCTGAAAATTGAAACGTGAAATAGAACGGCGATGGTCAATCTGCTATCTGAGAAACCCTTCGGAGAAGTGGCGTCCCTTTGCGGAGGAATATGGAATGGAAGCTCAAAGTCTCGACGAGGGGGACGCGGAGCTTTTGGATGCGGCGGAGGGAATGACGTTTGTCGAGGCAGAGGAAATCGTGAACAAATGGCGGCAAGAGAGCCACCGGGAAATTCGAAGTCCCGGAGCCACAGCGGGTGTCGGAGCGAAAGAATTGGTGAAGAACAAGCGGGCTGATGACACCCGAGGGAAGCAGAAATCGCACCGGATCGGAAGTGTGCTGATTCTTATTTTACTTTGTATCGCAGCCGGCGTGGCCGTTTGGAAGGCGATCAGCGGAAGAGAAAAAAAATATACACCATGAAAGTCACAACGACGTCCCTCTGGAGAACTGGACAGGGTATGACAAGGGGACAAACAAATCATCCTGCTGATGCAGGTGCTTGCGGATAGGTCTTCAGGACGCGCCGCCTGCTCATGATTGGCGGCGGGCGGAACGCCAAAAGTATTCCGGGAATGATTCCGGCAGGTAGGGCGTGACCGCCGGGCGCGCCGTGACTGTC
>CAZVSA010000279.1:0-5658 GCA_964629955.1 uncultured Luteolibacter sp. | reverse complement strand
CTCGCCGAAGGCTGGCAAATCAACCTCTTCGCCGACGAATCCCTCGGCGTCGTCAAACCCGTCCAGTTCTCCTGGGACGAAAAAGGCCGCCTCTACGTTGCCTGCTCCCCCACCTACCCCCACACCCTCCCCGGAGCCGATCCCACCGACTACATCCTCGTCCTCGAAGACACCGACGGCGACGGAAAAGCCGACAAATCCCATCGTTTCGCCGAAAATCTCACCATGGTGCAGGGCGTCGAGCCCGCCGAAGACGGCGGCATTTACGTCTGCGATTTCGATCAGATCCTCCACCTCAAGGACACCGATGGTGACGGCAAGGCTGACCAAAAAACCATCCTTCTCTCCGGCTTCGGCATCGGCGACACCCACCAGCTTGCCAACTCCATCTCCTACGGTCCCGACGGCACCCTCTGGTTCACCCAAGGACTGCACGCCTTCTCCCGCGTCGAAACCCCGCACGGCATCAAGCGCCTCGACAAAGCCGGCGTCTGGAAATTCAACCCCCGCACCCTCGAACTCACTCCCTACTTCAACGGAGGCACCGCCGGCCACAACTGCTGGGGCGTCACCTTCGACGATTGGTTCCAGCCCTTCCACAAATCCGGCGACCGCCCCCACGGCTACTACTCCCTCCCCGGCCTCATCGACCTGCCCGACGGCGACGACTACCACTCCGTCGCCAACCTCTTTGAAAGCTCCCCCAAAACCACCGCCCTCGAAATCATCGGCACCCGCGCCCTCCCTGCCGAAATCCAGGGCCACGCCCTCATCGGCGGCTACTTCGGCTCCGTCGTCGAGGTCCACCAACTCCTCGACGACCACTCCGGTTTCACCAGCGCCCAGCTTCCCCGCATCCTCACCTCGGAGGACCATTCCTTCCGCCCCGTCGATGTCAGCGTCGGTCCCGATGGCGCCATCTATCTCGCCGACTGGCTCAACCCCGTCATCGGCCACTACCAGGCCAGCTACGCCGATCCCCGCCGCGACCGTTCCCATGGCCGCATCTGGCGCATCACCCATAAAAGCCACCCGCCCGTCCAACAGCCCGCACTCGCGGAAATGACCCTCCCGCAGCTCCTCGACCAACTCCAATCCCCCGAACGCTGGACCCGCTACCAGGCCCGCCGCCTTCTCTTCCAAAAGCCCTCCGCTGAAGTCATCCGTGCCGCCAAAGCCTGGCTCATCTCCCTCTCCAGCTCCGATCCCCGCCTCCTTCTCGAAGCCTGCGCCATCCTCCAATCCCACGAGGAAGCGGACAACCCCACCATCTCCCTCCTCCTTTCCTCCTCCGATCCCCGCGCCATCGCCTACGGCGTCCGCGCCCTCGGCCAATCCGGTTCCCCCACCGCCATCGAAATTCTCTCCAAATTCGCCCGTCACGAAAATCCCCGCGTCCGTCTCGAAGCCATCGTCGCCTCCGCCGCCCTCGACGATCCATCCGCCATCCGCATTCCTCTCGCCTCCCTCGATCACCCCCGGGACCGCTTCATCGACTACGCCATCAAACACGCCGTCAAAAAACTCCAACCCCTCTGGCAGCCCGATTTCTTCGCCGGAAAACACATCCATCCCGAAAACTCCGCCCAAACCGCCTACCTCAAACAAATCGCCGGTTCCACTCCCGCCCCGGCCCACCCCGGCAAAGCCATTTACGAATCCCTCTGCCTCAACTGCCACCAGCCCGAAGGCAAAGGCCTCCCCGGCGTCTATCCGCCCCTCACCCCCAACGAATGGACCACCGGCGACCCGGACCGCCTCATCAAAATCCTCCTCCACGGCATCGCCGGCCCCATGACCGTCGCCGGAAACGAATACGGAAAAACCACCCCCATCCCCATGCCACCCATGGGCCTCGACGACCAGCAGACCGCGGACATCCTCACCTACATTCGCTCCCACTTCGGCAACGACGCCTCCCCCGTCACTCCCGGGCAGGTCGAAAAAATCCGCGCCGAAACTTCCTCCCGCGCCACCTTCTGGACCGCCGCCGAACTCGGCCAATAGTCCAATGCCTTGAAAGATCCGGGTGGCCGCGAAGCTCTCCGAAAAGTGGCGCGGGCATTCCGATTCCGCACCTTGTCATTGATTGGGAGCGAACAAATCCCAATCCTCCAATCCCATGTCCGACGACTCCGGCAAACTCCGCTACGACATCTTCGGTGACGACGGTCTCACCGAGGAACAGCGCCTCGACAAATTCACCGGCCCTGTTTCCTTCAAATACCTCCTCGGCGCTCTCCGCAACGGCGTCCTCGTCCAGGTTCACGAAGCCCTCGACCTCCGCGAAGCCGGCCTTGCCTTCATCCGCGACGACAAACGCCGCGTCCAGGCATGGCTCGACGAGGAACTTCTTGTCCTCGCCACCGAGGAAACCTTCGAGCGCCGCGAAGGCCCCGAAGCCTACACCGCCGTCGTCGTCTCGCCGTTCGTTCTCGTGAAATAACCAACGGCGGAAGGAACATCGAACGCCCAACATCGAACGTCGAAGTGGAGGATTTCGTTTTCAGCGTTTCTCCCTTCGATGTTCGTTTTCCTCTGAAATCCGCGGGATTGAAAAAATCCGCAACTTCCGGCGGATTGGCCGGTTTCTCCGTTTCGTTATCGTAGCTCATTCATCATGAAAAATCCTTGGATCCTTCCTGCGGCCGCATTGGCGGTCGGTGCCGCCGGTGGTTTTATTTCCGGAAAAAATATGGGCCCCGCGCCGGAACAGGCTTCCGCGGAAGATGCGGCCCAGCGCGCCCGGTCCGCGTCGAGGGGAGGGGAGGCTGCTTCCGCGGATGGCGCGCGCAAATCCCCGCGGATAGGAAGCCTGGAGGAGGTTTATCGCGTCCCCGGGAGTTCCGCGAGAGTCCAGGCGTTGATCGATTACTATTCCGGGCTGTCGGTGGAGCAGCTTGCGGAGGAGGCGGAGAAGCTGGAAAATCTTCCGATGAACGAGCGGATCATGGCGTCGTTCCTTTTGTTCAGCCGCTGGGCGGAGGAAGATCCCACCGCGGCGATGAGTTTTTCCCGCACCATGGGATTTGCGGGGGCTTTCGTCAGGCCGACGATTCTCCAAAGCTGGGCGAGCGTGGATCCGGAGAACGCGGCCCGTTACTATGGGGAGAACCCCAGGGAATTCGCGATGATGGGAGCGATGGGCGGCGGCGGGGGCCTGGGAGGGCAGGGGCCCGCATCCATCATTGCCGCGGAATGGGCGAGGCAGGATCCCGCCGGAGCCTTGGCCTGGGCGGGCTCTCTCAAAGAGGAGGAACAGGGCGAGGCGATGACCGCGGTGGTTTCGGAAATGGCGAAAACGGATCCCCGCAGGGCGGCGGAAATGGTTGCGACGATGGCTCCGGCAGACCGGCCGGGCGCCTATGCGAGCATCGCCAGCCAGTGGGGTGCGGAGAATTTCACGGAAGCGCAGGCCTGGGTGAGAACCCTGCCGCTCGATCAGCAGGATGAGGCGATGGCATCCGCCATCCAGGGATTCGCCACGAAGGATGCTCCGGGGGCGGCAGCCGCGATCTCCGCCATGGCCTCCGGGGATGCGCGGGATGAAGTGGTGGGGCCGACCGTGCGCGTATGGGCCCGCGAGGACCCTGTGGCGGCGAAGAACTGGCTGATGAGCCTGGATGGAGAGGAGGCGCAGAGGGCGGGCGTGCGCGATCTGATGCCGCAGTGGACCCTTCAGGATCCTGCCGCGGCATTGGCATTTTTGAACGATCAACCGGCCGGGCCGGTGCGCGACAGCGCGGTGGCCTCGTATGTATGGAGCAACAATTCCGGAAATCCGCGGGATTTGATCGGCATCGCATCCACCATCGACAACGACGGGGAACGGGCCAGGGCGATGGGAGTTGCCTCGGCCAACTGGATGCGCGAAGAGCCGGAAGAGGCGAGGAATTTCATCCAGCAGTCACCCGACATCCCGGATCAGATGAGGGAGCGTTTGCTGGATGGGCGCGGTGCGTGGGGCGGTGGCGGCCAGCGCGGCGGACGCCGCTGGCGTTAAAATCGATTTCCAATGGGGACCGCACGCGCCATCGCGTGCTGTTTCCGGCGCCCTCGCCGGAAACCCGGCGGACATGGTGGGGAGGTTTCCGGATGCGGGGCGGGTGTGGTCCCCGAAGGCAAAGAAGAGGTGGGCGACCAATGATCGCCACCACGGCGCGTGTGTTCCCCGGATCTTTAACAGGTTCGGGAGCGTTCAGCGTTTCTGATCGAGCACCAGAAACGCTTCGCCCGCGCCCCCGGGAGCGGTGAGCATCCGGTCGCCGGGGTTTCCGGGGTCGATGTGTTCCCGGACAAAACCGGCCAGCGTCCGCAGTTCCGATGAGGAGGTGAATTCCCCGCTCCAGTTCACCAGATCCGTGAAATTCACATCCGCCGTCAGATCCTGGCGTCCGGGGTTCTGATAGATCGCGGGGCCTTCGAGGCGCTGTTGCATCAGGTATCCGCGCATCGTTCCATTGCGGCGGCGGTGATAAAGCCGCCCGGCCTCCGCCCCGTAGTCGATGGTGAGCATCCGCCCGGCTTTCCAGGCGGGCAGCCACGCCGCCAGCCATCGCCGGTAGGATTCATGGACTTCGATCCATTGTCCGGCAGGGTGGGGCTCGGAGAAGGAGGAGGATTCCGGAAGAGGGCCGGGAGGAAGGAGGTTTTCCACGGGAAGGCCGCCGGGGCCCGGGATGAGTTCCAGTTCCCGCCAGCCGGATTCCGTGAATTGGTAGCGCCGGACGGGGAATGCATCGACGAGTTCGTTGGAGAAAATCACCGCCCGTCCCTGGCAGGCGGCGAGGGCATCCGCGGGGTTCCGGTGCCACCGGGCGCTTTTTCCAAGCAGGGCCTGCTGCCGCTCCGCAAGGACCGGCGAGGTTTCCACCAGATGAAGCCGGACTTTCCGGCGGACAAGCCAGGGCATGTGCCGCGGAACGGCGTGGGAAAGAAGACCTTCTCCCGGGCCGATTTCAATCAGATCCCGGCAGCCGGTTTCGCGGAGCGCGGAAACCGCCCAGGCGGAGATCGCGCGGGCGAGGGCTTCCGAAATCATGGGAGCGGTGGTGAAATCCCCCCGCCTTCCGATGGCGGCGATCCGTCCCGCATAGTAGCCTTGGTGCGGATCATGCAGGGCCTGTTCCATGAATCGCTCGAAGGTCATGGGCAACCTGGGTTTCACAAGTCGGAGAGAGAGGAAGGGAAAAAACAAGACAACCGCGCTCCGGAGGAGTGCGGTTGCAGGAAAAAACGGGAAATGGAAGCCCGGTTCAGGCCTTGGCGGCGGCGGTGCGGGCCTTCCGGATCATGCTGTTGACGGTTTCGGAAGGTTTCGCGCCGACGGAGAGCCACTTGTCGGCTTTCTCCAAGTCGATCTGGTAGTTCGTGCCTTCCTGAAGAGGATCGTAGGTACCGATTTGCTCGATGTAACGGCCGTCACGGCGTTTGCGGCTGTCCACGGCCACGATTTTATAGTAAGGGCGGTCCTTGGTGCCCTTGCGGTTGAGTCTGAGAGATACGGCCATGGTAAGCTTCGATTCGGTGCGCCCGGGGATGGGCGGGCGCGGAAATTGCAACATTCCCCGCGATTTGCCAAGGAGAATTTCAAAAGGAAACAGCCAGGGCCCCTACATTAGGGATAGGAGCTGTTCGAGGTAGGCTTCGTCGCGGGCG
>CAZVSA010000278.1:0-5673 GCA_964629955.1 uncultured Luteolibacter sp. | reverse complement strand
GGTGGCGACCGGTGATCGCCACCACGGCGCGTGCGCTCCCCGAATCCAAAACAAATTCTCAGAACGCGCGGATTCTCCAGCGATCCAGAATTTTTCCAATCCCGACGGCATCCTTCCCGGACTCGTCCACCACGCCGCGGCTCAACCAGCCGTCATGCCACTCCACCCAGTGCGCCCGGCCCGGAACCACGAATGATCCCGTGTTGATCACCCGGCGTTTTCCCGCCAGCCATGATCCCGCGTAATGAAAATGCCCGATGACCAGCACCTCCGCTTCCGGGAAATAACACTCGCAGAATTTCCCGCCCGCATCCGCCTGCGTCAGCCACGCCTCCACGATTTTCAGCGCCCTCTGCGGAGGCACCACCGCATCCCATGCCCGCTGCCAGACCGCTCTCCCCTCCGGATGACGGCGGGTGGCGAATCCCCGGGCGATCTCGCGCGCGAGCTTCAATCTCTCCCCCGCATCCTCCTCCGCCAGCGGATGCGCGTCCCACATCGCCCTTACCTTGCCGGGCTGCGTCAGCAGTTCCCGCTTCCACGGCGCCCCTTCCCGGAAAAGCGCGTCCCCGTGCGTGATCACCACCCGGCCCTCCGCCAGGGACACCCAGCCCTCCCCGCCCCAGCCCGGATCGTGATTTCCCGGCAAAAACACCGATTCGCAGCCCTCTTCCGCACACAAGCATCTGAGTTCCTCCAGCATTTCCGAGGAATGCCGCCGGATGTCCGGGGCCAGCTCCTGCCACGTATCGCCGTTGAAAACCATCGTCCCGGCACCCGCGACCAACGGTCGCAGTGATTCCACCGAGCGAATCCGGGACACCCGGTGGCCCAGATGCAGATCGGAAACCACCCGCACCGGTTCCGCGAAATCCGCCCCTCGTTCCACCCTTGTAGTGATGCCGTGCATGCCGCTCCGGCCCGGACCGTAACGGCCACCTCATCCCCCCGGCAATCCCCGATCCATGAACCTGAAGAGTTTCCCGCAAGGAGGAGGATGGTCCATGCAAAAGGGGACCGCCGGCGTCCCGCCGTGCCTGATCCTTGACGTGCGCCGAGCAAAGCGAGGCGCTTCTGATCTGGTGAAAGTCCAGTTATCTGCGCGTTCTGCCCAAGCGGCTGGAGAAGTTAGGCCTCAGCCTCGCTGCGGAGAAAAGCGCGCTGGTGCGTTTCGACCGGAGAATGCCGGAGCAAAGCGGGAAGTTCACCTTCCTCGGCTTCGACTTCCACTGGGCGAGGGCGCGGCGCGACCCGCGGTGGGTGTTCGTCAAGCGGCGCACCAACAAGGAAAAGTTCCGCTCGAGCCTGCGGCAAGCTGGCCGACCTGCTGGCGGTGCTTCGCGGGAAGCTGCGCGGCTGCTGGAACTACTACGGGGTGACCGGCAACTCGCCGATGACCGCGAAGTGCCAGCGGGAGGTGCACCGGCTGCTCTACAAGTGGTTGAACCGCCGCAGCCAGCGGCGCTCGATGACCTGGGCGCAGTTCGTCCGCCGCCTGCCGGGCTGGGAACTTCCGCCGCCGCGCGTGGTGGAAGTCCCGTCTACTCCCGTCTCGCGTCAATCCCCCCGAACTGCATGATGAAGTCCAACAAACAAACCGAGGACCGGCATCGCACCGGCTGCGCGTCCACCTCAATCCCTTCACTTTGGGGAAAAACCTTGACGGTCGTTCCGGCCAGAGACAGATCCTGTCGGCAAGAACGTCAAAAACATGAAAACATACACCGCGCCCGCCGTTCCGGCATCAATGATCATCAGACCTATCGTCACCCGTTTGATGGGAGTGGCCCTCTTCGCCGGCATTTCAACCGGAACGTCCAGCGCCGCACTGTTCTTTTTCCTCGCGCCCGATCAATTTGTCGAAGTGGACGGCAGCGTGTTGAATGATTCTGACACGGACAGCGCTGCCTACACCCTGGGAACCGCCAACACCACCCGCAAACTGACCCAAACGGTAATACAAGTGGACGGTGGCGGCAGCACTGTGGGAACACTTTCCACCATCGAGGACAATGCCTGGCTTTTCAGCACAGGCCCCAGCACCGCCTCATCCGGCTCGGTGGAATGGGGTGCCGATGCCCCGCTGAACCTGAATCTGTATTCCTACGGCGACCGCTTTGTCTTTGAACATGACTGGAGCGACTCCGACTCCCCGGTCTTTACCCTGAGCATCTGGGTGAATGGAGTCGCCGATCCATATTCCCAGGATGTGACATTATCCGCCACCAACACCTCGATCAACCACACTTTCCTCTTTTCCTCCTTCGGCGGGGCTGACTTCTCCAATGTCGATCGCATCTCCATTGAGATCGTTGGTCAGATAGGGAACGATGTGAGCATCAGGGATTTTCAGGTCATTCCCGAATCCTCGACGGCCTTGCTTGTCGGAGGAGCGGCGTTCCCGATATTCCTCCGCCGCAGACGCTCCGCTTGATTTCCGTAACTCCAATCCGCGATCCACGCTCGCCTCCATCCCAGCGGTCGGCTGATCTTGGTCGTTAGGCAAATAATCCATTCGCGAGTACTATTTCGGTGCCATAATGGCATCATGAACATGACATCTGAAGGATGTTCCAGATTCCCTCCACCGCAATCTCAAGAGAGCGGCGGATGCCGATGGCATTTCCATCAATCAGTTCATCAGTTTGGCCGTTGCCGAGAAGCTTTCAGCTCTCCAGACTTATGACATCATCGCTGAACGAGCCAAGGGAGCACCCCGGGATGGCTTTTTGCAGGCGATGGCGCTCGTGCCGGCAACCCGGCCACAAGAAGGGGACGAACTTCCAAATCGTCAATAAGGCGCCAACTCCGCCGCGCTCCGTGCCTCGCCTTGATCGTTGCTTGGAAAAGAGTTCCCAATGGAGGGGCGGACGGGGACGGATTGATTTTCCGGAATCCGCAAGAAACGGAGTTTCCGTCCGGAAAAGAGGGTTCATGCTGCGGCTATGGCGAAGTCATCGAGAGAACGGGTGGAGGCGGTTTGCCGGAGAATCGAGGAATCGGAGGAACCGCCTTCCCTGGAGGAAATGGCTGAAATCGCGGGGCTTTCGCCGCACCATTTCCACCGGGTGTTCAAGGAGGCGACCGGACTGACGCCAAGGGCTTACGCGGCGGCACGGCGGGCGGAGCGGGTGAGGAAGGCCTTGGGGAAACGCACGACGGTGACGGAGGCGTTTTACGAGGCGGGCTTTGGCTCCAGCGGGCGGTTTTACTCGGAGGCGGAGCGATTGCTGGGAATGTCTCCGAGCGCGTACCGGACGGGCGGCGCGGGCGAGGCGATCCGCTTCGCGGTGGGGCGCTGCTCGCTGGGATCGATTCTGGTGGCGGTGTCGGAAAAAGGGGTGTGCGGGGTTTTCCTCCATGACGATCCGGAGGAGCTGGTGAGGGAGCTTCAGAGGCGGTTCCGCAATGCGGAGCTGCAACCGGGGGATGGAGATTTCGAGCAATGGGTCGCCCGGGTGGTCGGGATGGTGGAGGAGCCGTGGAAGGAAACGGATCTGCCGCTGGACATCCGGGGCACGGCGTTCCAGCAGAAGGTTTGGGATGCTCTGAGGGAGATTCCGGTGGGTTCGACTTCAAGCTATGCGGAGATCGCCGCGAAGATCGGTTTGCCGAAGGCGGTGCGGGCGGTTGCGGGCGCTTGCGCGGCCAATGCGATCGCGGTGGCGATTCCCTGCCACCGGGTGGTGCGGACGGATGGCGGCATCTCGGGATACCGCTGGGGGGTGGAAAGGAAGCGGGCGCTGCTGGAGCGGGAAGCCCGTGGTTTGTAAAAGAGTCAGTTTCTCATGAAGCTCTCTTCAAATGGAGGCTCGGCGGCAAGCGCGCGCTCCACTTCCAGCACCGGCTGGAGCAGGCCGTTCTCCATGGGAAAACGCATGACTCCGGCAGCCTTCACCCAGCCTTGCTCCGGGAATTCGGGCGGGGTTTTGCCGAATTCCAGAATGATCGGAATCGCCCGGCTGTCCGCCGCACAACAGGTGATGAAAAGCCGGAACAGGCGCTTGCGCGTGCCGTTGGGATTGTCCCTTTCGTCGATCCAGCGGCCTTCGGTTTCCACTTTCATGCCGTCGATCAGCGATTGCAGCTCGCGGTCTCCGGTGGCGAAATACAGTTCCATCAGGTTGAACTGGTAAAAGCCGTCGTCGGTTTTGCGGTGGCTTTTTTCGATGTCCTCCAGAGACAGAGGCTCCAAGGTGGAGCTCATGAAGGGCGAGGCGGTTTGCGAAGGCGCGTCGTAGAGGCCTTTTCTGCCCAATGCGGCGGCGGAGTATTCGTCTTTCGTCCACGCCACGGAGCACGCGAGCGGCACCACCATCAACACGAAGGCGAGCAGGGGGTGGAGATCGCTCGATTCGTGATCGTGCGGATCTTCCTCCCCGCCTCCGTGATCGTGGCCGCAGCCGGCTTTTTGGTTCACCGTGAGGAGATTGAAGATCCCCAGCACGGCCAGCCCCAATCCGCCGCCCAATGCGATCGGGCGGAAATCCGGCGCGAGGTAGGCGACGATTCTCCCGCTGGCGTGGAAATAGAGCAGCGCCGCGGCCCAGCTCAGGACGGCCAGAGAAAACAGGATGCGGCGGACAAGGGGAGTCATCAGGTTGGGGAGGACAGATACCACAGGATCATCGCCTGCCAAAAGATCGAAAGAGCGCCGATGGCCACAAACAGCCCGATTGCCAGAGTAACGATGAAGCGCCTCCGCAGGACGGTCTGGTAAAGGAAGAGCAGTTTCACGTCCATCATCGGGCCGTAGGTGAGGAAGGCGAGTTTCGCCCCCCACGAGAATTTATCCAGCGTGGCGGCGATGAACGCGTCCGAGGTGCTGCACAGGCTGAGAATGAACGCCAGCGCCATCAGCGCCGCGGGAGCCGCCACCGGCTGGGCCGCCAGGGAATCGAGCCAGTTCGCGCCGGGGGCGATGCCGGTGTTGAACAACGCGGTGATCGCGACCCCGATCGTGAAGTAGACCCCCACTTCCACGAAATCCTTCATCGCCGAGCGGGCGGCTGCCACCAGCTTGCTCCCTCCCGCCGGTGCATGGTGGTGCGCGTCGTGCCCGTGATCGTGGTGATGATCGTGCCCGTGATCGCAGCAGCCGTCGTGATGGTGGTGGTGGTGATCCTCGTGATTGTCCGCAGCAGCGGCGGGAGCGGATTTGGCATCCTTTTCCAGATCCTCCACGAGCCGCGCTTTTAGAACCGATGCCATGGAGATGCGCGAAATGATCAAACCCACGGCCACCGCGACGAGGAAGCCCATCAGCAGGCGGGAACTCGTCATCAGCATCGGCCCCTGGCCCTGGAATGCCTTCCATGTGCTCAGCGCGGTGATGGGGTTCACGATGGGCGCGGCCAGCATGTAGGTGAGCCCGCACGACACCGGCAGCCCCTTTTTCACCAAGCGCCGGATCACCGGGACCACGGCGCATTCACAGACCGGGAAAATCGCACCCAGCAGGCCGGAGACGATCACCGCGAGGGTCCGGTTCTTCGGCAGGAAGCGGTCCATGGCGCCGGGCGGCAGGTAAACATCGATGAAGCCGCTGATGATCGTGCCCATCAGGATGAACGGCGCCCCTTCGTAAAGGATGCTCAGGAAAGCCAGGGCGAAGTCCTGCTGGGAGTCGGGCGACAACATTGCGGGGAGAAAAGACCGGGCGGCCCCCCGTGT
>CAZVSA010000277.1:0-5677 GCA_964629955.1 uncultured Luteolibacter sp. | reverse complement strand
GCCCCCGCGTGTTCCGGAGTGCGCCCTCGCGCTCCGGCGGCTGGCATGGCCAAGCTGTCCCGCACCCGGAAAACTCCCCGCCATGTCCGCCAGGTTTCCGCCAAGGGCGCCGGAAACAGCACGCGAGGGCGCGTGTGCTCCCCTTTTGCGGATTTTCAGCGCTCCGCCGGAAGGTCTTTTTCCAGTTCCCGGAAGAGTTCGCGAAGTTCCGTTTCCAGCTCCGCCGAAGTCAGCAGGCCCGCTCGCTCGAACGAGGTGTTGTTGAGGAAAGCGCGGCTGCGGTTGCCTTCGGCGAAAAGATCGATTTCCAAGGGGATTTTCGGTCCATCCGCGGTGGCGATGACCGGATAGACGGGAAAGACGGGGCCTTCCTCCCGATTCACCCGGACCCGGACGAGCGTCCATGATTTGCCTTGCGCGATGTTCTGGATCTCCGGAGCGCTGGCAGTGAGGCGGCCGGTTTTCACTTCGTAACCGAGATTCCGCAAAGCTCTGGAAGCGCTTCCGGGATCGTCCAGGCAAACCGCCAGCGGCAGGGCGGCCGCCAGGTCCGTGGCCCGGCTCGCGGCCAGCCAGTTGGAGACGGTTTCCCGTGCCTGTTCTTCGGTGGGTGCCGGGCCTGCCGCGATTTCCGCACCGGTGACGATCCGGGGGAAAAGCGCCTGCTGCCAGCGGTCCTTCCAGTTGGCGAGTTCCCCCGCGGCCCATTCCTGGAGTTCCCGGCTGGAGCCATCCGCCGCGTGGTCGGAAGTCAAACCGGCCTGCCAGAGCCAGCCGCTTTCCGATTTGCGGAAATGAAAAGTCCTCAACCGGGTCCGGTCCGGCTCGTTGAGGGAGAGAAACTGCACGATGCCCACGGCGGACGATCCGCTCTCGCGGAAAGCGAGCGGAAGCGGATGACGGACCGACGTTTGATCCTGAACCGGCCACCAGTTGTGCGCCGCTCTCCCGCAGGCCCGCAGCGCGGTGGTGTGATCTTCCCCGGTTTCGATCAAGGAGAGGAGAACCGCCGGATCGGGCGCGTGCATCGCTTCCATCGTGGCGTCGAAGGCGGCGCGGGCTTCCGGCACGTTCCGGGCGGGATATTTCTCACGGAGATTTTTGGGAAAAGCCTCCAGCAGATCGGCATCCAGTTCCTCGTCGGCAAACTCTTCTTCCTCGTCCTGGGGTTCTCCATTCAGGAAAAAGCCGGGGAGGTTCAGTTGCCAGGTGCCGTCCCGGTTTTTTTCCATGTCGAGATGAACGATCCGGAGCTGCGGGATTCTTCCGTTCGAGCTGTCGGCCGGATCCAGGCACGCCACGGACACGAGTCCGCTGTCGCCCGCGTTTTCGTGATGAACGATCACCCTCACCACTTGGCGCGAGGTGAGCAGACGCCATGGATGGGTGGCGTTTTTGCCGGGAGCCGCGGCGTTGTCGGCGGCTCTCAGGCGGGCGGGCCAATTGTGCGGAAGGCTTTCCTGCAGGCCGCCCATGTATCCCAGCATCGCGGCCGAATCACCGTTTTCGCAGGCTTCGAGAAACCCGTTCCCCACCTCCAGAGGAGTGAATTTGCGGTAATCCTCCAAGGGCAGATTTTTCCGGATTTCCGTCCGCATGCGCTCCACCGACTGGTCGCGCAATTTGGCGAGATCCAGCACCTGCTCGCGCAGCATCCATGTTTCCAGGGATTCGAGGCGCTGGCGGAGGCTTTCGGCGTATCCCAGCCCCGAGTTTTCAAAGGAAGCGGGCACCGGCGCCGCCGCCCATGCGGTCCCGCGCCTCACGAGAGCGACGGGGAAGACCTGGAGGCGTGCCGGATCGAAACCTCCGATTTTCCTCACCAGCACGGCGGCCACGTTTTCATCCTGTTTCACCGCGCCGACCTCCAGCGTGCCGGAGCGGAGGTCGTTTGTCATCCGTGCCAGCCGCCGGGCGATTTCCCGGCGTTTGTCTTCCGCGGTTTGGGAACTGAGCGCGGTGTCGCCGCCGGGTTCCAGGTTCACTTTTCCCTCCCGCACTTTCATGAGAAAGTCGATGGCCGCCGCTCCGGGATCTCCGGGCGTGCTGGCGGGCGCGCCCATCGCGGCGGCAAGGAAGAGAAAAACGGGAAGTTTCACCGGGGGATTCCATACGCCATCTCCCCGCGCGAAAAAACACCGAATCGCGTTTCTTCTACTCAATCACCTGCAAAAGCTCCGGAAAACTGCCGGTGATCCCCGCCAGCCGGGGGTTGGCCTCCCAGGAATCGCGGTTTCCAAGCATTCTGAGCCCCAGGCGGCGCATGGTTTCCCCGGCGTTGCGCCCTCCTTCCGGGCGGATTTGCCGCAGGCTGTCTCCTTCCGCATCGAAATCCAAAACCCATGTGAACGCGGGGCGGCTGTCCACCATGCCTTCCCGCGCCCCCCATTCCCGGGTTTCGCCGAAGCGGAGGTCCGCCAGCCAGATCCCCGATTTGTGACGCCGCGCGATCCACCAGCCATTGGAAAATTGTTCCAGAGCTTTCGCTTCCCGGGTGTCCGCCACCGCCGCCATGGCTTCCCGGCCCTTGGGGTAAACCGTCCACCTCACCGGTGTGGAATGCAGCTCCAGCACCGTCCGGTAGCCGACCCATATTTCATCCCCCCGATCCACCACGGCCCGCCAGAGAATGATGTTGAATGCGGTGGGGGCTTCCATCCGCCGTTCACAGGAAATGCCCCGGCGGGCGAGGTCGCTGGCGAACCCGGCCGAGGCGGTGAATTTCATTCCGATGCTCAGGAGAACGTAAGCGGAACTGAGCCCGAGCCCCCACCAGCACAGCCGTTGCCGCTTCGGCCATTGTTTTTTCGACCGGAGAAATGCCAGCCAGACCAAAGTCACCAGCAACGGCATGGTGTAGAAAAAATCGATGATGAAGAGGTTGTTGAACCCCACCCTCACTTCGGAGAACGGCCACAGCACCGAGGTTCCGTACACGGTGAAACAATCGATCAGCACATGGGTGCTCCACACCAGAAACACGAATGCGATTGCCCTGGTTTTCGTGATTTTTTCCTTTTTCCAGAGCTTCCCCAGCCAATGGGCCAGCAGCCAGGAGCCGAGGACCATCACGAGAAGCGAATGGCTCGGGCCGCGGTGCCACCAAAGATTCCCCGCGGTATCGAGGAACGGGGCGATCAGCACGTCCAGATCCGGAAGGGTTCCCAAAACCGCTCCCCATGCCAGGGCGCGGTTTCCGAGCTTTTTGCCCAGCACCGCCTCTCCAACCGCCGCCCCCAGTGCCGCTTGCGTGATCGAATCCACGGCGGGACGCTACCCGGTGTCTTCCGCTTCCGTCAACCTGGGGGAGAGGAATGCAGGGGGGCGGTTTTCTTGTAGCAGCGGGGTGGCGACCGGTGATCGCCACTACGGGGGGAGGTCCGAAGCGTGTTTTCAGGCGAACCAGGAGACTCCGGCGGAGAAGATCGGCTGGTGCTTGTTGCCGGGGATGTTTTTGGCGACGTGGAGGCCGGAGCGTTCGGTGTGGCCCATTTTTCCGAAGACGCGGCCGCAGGGGCTGGTGATGCCTTCGATGGCGGCGAGGGAGCCGTTGGGATTGACGGAGGGGTCCATGGAAGGGACGCCGTTTTTGTCGCAGTATTGAGTGGCGATCTGGCCGTTGGCGGCAAGGGCGGCGATGGTTTCGGGGCTGGCGATGAATTTGCCTTCGCCGTGGGAGAGGGGGATGCGGTGGATGTCGCCGGGGCTGGTTTGGGCGAGCCATGGGCTGTGGCTGCTGACGACGCGGGTGTAGGCGTAGCGGGAAATGTGACGGGCGATGTCGTTGTGGGCGAGGGTGGGGGCGTCGGGCGCGGAGTCGCGGATTTCGCCGAAGGGGACGAGGCCGGTTTTGATGAGGGCTTGGAAGCCGTTGCAGATGCCGAGGATGAGGCCGTCGCGGTTTTTGAGGAGGTCCATGATGGCATCGGCGACGCGCGGGTTGCGCAGGACGGTGGCGATGAATTTGCCGGAGCCGTCGGGTTCGTCGCCGGCGCTGAAGCCTCCGGGGATGAAGAGGATCTGGGATTGGCGGATTTCTTCGGCGAGGGTTTGGAGGGATTCCTCGACGTGCTTGGCTGTTAGATTCCGGAAGACGAGGATTTCGCTTTGCGCGCCGGCTTCGTGGAAGGCTTTGGCGGAGTCGTATTCGGAGTTGGTGCCGGGGAAGGCGGGGATGAGAACCTTCGGTTTGGAGAGAGCGGAGAGCGGAGAGCGGAGAGCGGTGGAAGAGGGAAAGAGGGGGATGTCCTCGATTTCCGGTTGGCGATCCGTGACTTCGGGCTTTGTGGGGTAGATGGGTTCTAGGGTGCCGGTCCAGGCTTTGAGGAGGTCGGAGAGTTGGTGGGTTTCGTTGTGGAGGAGGAAGATGGGTTCGGAGGTGGTGTGGCCGATTTGTTGGGCTCCGAGGGAGGGTGGAAGATCGGCTTCGTGCTCGATGAGGAAGGAGAAGTGGCGTTCTTTGTAGGGGGAAGATGTGGGCGGGACGCCCACGCTCCTTGAGAAGCCGATGTGGTTGCCGAAGCAGCAGATGGCGATGGCGGGGGCGAGGCCGGAGGAGCCGAGGGCTTTGAGGGAGAGGATTTTTCCTTCCTTGTTGAGCTGGTGGAGCGCTTCGGCGATTTGCTTGAGGGCGTCGAAATCGGGGAGGTTGTTTTCGTCGCGCGGGGTTTCTACGAGGGATATGGTAGATCCGGATTTCTTGAACTCGGGGGAGAGGGCGAGTTTCGCGTCGCCGGGGGCGAGGGCGAAGGAGACGAGGGTGGGCGGGACGTCGAGTTCGTTGAAGGAACCGGACATGGAGTCCTTTCCGCCGATGGCGGCGAGGCGGAGTTTGTGCTGGGCGTGGAAGGCTCCGAGGAGGGCGGCGAAGGGGAGGCCCCAGCGGGCGGGATCGTTGCCGAGTTTGGGGAAGTATTCCTGGAGCGTGAGGCGGATGTCGGTGATGCGGGCTCCGGCGGCGACGGCTTTGCAGACGGATTCGGTGACGGCGTAGGCGGCTCCGTGGAAGGGGGAGGCTTCGGAGATGTAGGGATCGAAGCCCCAGCTCATGAAGGTGGCGGCGTCGGTGCTGCCTTCGAGGAGGGGCAGTTTTGCGACCATGGCGTCGGGCGGAGTGAGCTGGTGCTCGCCGCCGAAGGGCCAGAGGACGGTGCCCGCGCCGACGGAGCCGTCGAAGCGTTCGCCGAGGCCGCGTTGGGAGGCGGTGTTGAGGGAGGCCAAGTGATCAGTGATCAGTGACCGGTGATCAGTGGAAGAGAAGAGTGAAGAGGGGGAGGTGATGTGGATGTCGGTGGCTTGCTGGACGCCGTTGGTGTCGAGGAAGGCGCGGGAGAGATTGACGATGGTTTGGCCGCGCCAGGTCATGATGAGGCGGCCGTCGCCGGTGACATCGGCGACTTTGACGCATTCGAGGTTTTCCTTGTCGGACTGGGCGATGAAGAAGGCGGTGTCGTCCGGGTGGATGCAGACGGCCATGCGTTCCTGGGATTCGGAGATGGCGAGTTCGGTGCCGTCGAGGCCGTCGTATTTTTTGGGAACGGCGTCGAGGTCGATGACGAGGGAGGGGGCGATTTCGCCGATGGCGACGGAGACGCCGCCGGCTCCGAAGTCGTTGCAGATTTTGATTTTCCGGGTGAGTTCGGGATTGCGGAAGAGGCGCTGGATTTTCCGCTCGGTG
>CAZVSA010000276.1:1532-5741 GCA_964629955.1 uncultured Luteolibacter sp. | reverse complement strand
AGACACGAAGCCTTCTCCCTTTTTCACTTCTCGATTGCTCCTTCCGACCGGCGCGATTCTGCTTGAGGCCGGGGACGGTCTACGCTCGCGGCACGATCGGCAGCACGACGTGGGACGGATATCGGGCATCGTGGTGGATGGTGTTTTCCGCGTTGATGGTGCCGGTGGCTCCGATGTCGGCGGGAGGCGGGAGCTGGATTGTCAGAAGCTCGTTTTCAATCTCCGCATGGTAGATGGAGGCATCCCAGCGGAAGGACCGGTGGCTGCCCCGGGTGCCGAGTTCAAAGGTGGTGGCTTCCTGCGCGCGGTTGGCGATGACTCCGGTGCCGGACTCGCTGAAGGAGGGCGGTTCGTAGCTGCCGCTGACGTTGCCGTAGATCTGGAAATTTCCGCCATCGTAGCGCAGGCCGATTTTGGGCGAGAAATCGTCGTAGGTGCGGTCGTATGAGCTGTTGGAGGGAGTGGGGCCGTGGATTCGTTCGACTTCCCGCCGGTTCCGGGAGGCGGCGAATCCAAGGATTCCGGTAAAACCGCGGCCGAGGGCGAGCTGGCTTTCTACAAAGGCTTCGAGATTGGTGGCGGTTTGCTCGTCTTTCTGAACGAGATCGCCGCGGGAACCGGCGTTGTTGAGGAAATTCGCCGCGGTGGTTTTTCCACGCAGGAGGAGAACTCCGGAACGCAATTGGTGGTTGCGGCCGAAGAGTTCCCCCTGATGACTGAAATTGATTCCCAGAAGGGCGTCGTTGGATTTCTGGTCGAGCACCTGGAAAATGGGATGATCGAGATCCTTGTAGGTCCATGCGGCGGTGAAATCCCAGGTATTGGGGCCGTTGCTGACGGTGGTTTTCGATGCGATGCGGTAGAGCTCGAAATCGCGTTTCTGATCGCCCGTGATGTTTCCGGGATTGGCCATGCGGGGATCGTTTTCCAGTTCCTCTTTGGTGAGGTTTCCGGGGAGCTGGGAATCGGTTAGGACACCGGTGAGGAACAGGCGGGTCTCGATGTGATCGGCGGGCTTCCATCCGAAATTCGCGAAAAGACGCTGGGTGTTTTGCCGGGAATGACGGCGGTAGCCTTCCTGATAGGCTTGGGAGAGGCTGAAATAAACGTCGGCGGCATCACCGGCGATGCCGCCCGCGATGCGGGCCCGCAGATAATCGAAGGAGCCGGCCTCGATCCGTGCGGAAAATCCGGGCGCGGAGTATCCGGTATGGGAAACGTAGTCGATCGCCCCGCCGAGAGTGGACGAACCGTAGGCCAGAGCGTTCGCGCCGCGCCAGACACGGATGTAGTTGGCGGCGAGGGGATCGATCGCCTGGAAATCGAAACCGCCGTCGGCGAGATTGAGCGGGATTCCATCCTGCAGCATGCGGATGCCGCGGCCGTGGAAAGTTCTCTGGAGTCCGGAACCGCGGATCGAGAGCCGCGCTTCGTCGGAGCCGAACCGGGGCAGAGCGACGACGCCGGGGGAGAGAGCGAAGGTGTCGGCAAGGGTGCTGGAGCGTCCGCGGAGATAGCGCACGGAGTCGATGACTTCCGTGCCGCCTGCGGTGAGGGCCAGTTCCTCGCGGCTTTCCTCGATGGAGGGGACTGTCAGGGAAGGGTTGTGAGCCCCGGCTTGGACGATGATCTCCGCGAGATGCTCCGTTTGAGCGGAAGAGGGAAGGGTGGAGAGAATGGCTGCGATGGATGCGAAAGAATGGAAAGGTTTCATGGAAAATATCAAATAGGGAAACAGGTTGATAAAAGAGGATGCGGATGGTTCGCCGGCAGGGGCGGGAGCCGTGTCAGGAGAGGGCCGTGAGGCCGGGCCGCGCCGGAACCGGTCGCGGAGTGAGAGTGCCTGAAACGATCAGGGCACGAGGGAGCGATGGATCAAACCGCGGCTCGTGGCGGCGGGATCGGAGGGGATGCCGGGCCGCGGGGTTTCGCGGGAAGCGGCTGGGCGAATGTGCTTGCGGCGAGTTCCCGGGCACGGGGTGTCCGGAGGATGGTTTCCCCGCCGGGGAGCATTTCCTGAAGCAGTTTCGAGGAAAGGGGGTTGGGAGCGAGTGGTGTTTGCGGGTGCTCCCCGGAGTCGCGAGCCGAGGCGATCATCGTGCAGAGTTCGCACGGTTTTTCGCCGCTGAAGGTGTCGCGGGTCGCCTGGAGAATGCCTCCGTCCTGCGAGTAATTCACCAGCATGGTGACCCATGCGTAGCCCTGAATGAGCGAATACGGACCGCCTGTCAGATGAAGGCAACCGAGAAACACGAACAGGAGTTGGAAGATTTTTTTCCGCAAGGGAGTGCTGATTTGCCGGGCGGTAGGCTCAGGGGATGAGGGTGTTGGCGCAAGCGAAATGATGGAGCGGTTTCATTCGCATCCTTTCCTGAAAAGCCTTCAGAGGCTCCAATCGCCGCGGATCGGCGTGGAAAGCCATGCGGGGTTGCCGGTGCCTCCGGCGAAGGTGTTTCCGGCGGCGTCCCATTGGAATTTCTCGTGGTGATAGTAGGCGAAGTTCAGGAGATGGCAGGCGATGACGGAGCGCGCGCCGACTTCCTCGTGGGCGATGGGGGCCTTGCGGCTGCGGATGGAGGAGAGGAAGTCGCCGATGTGGTCGTTGCTGCGGGCGAGCTTGATCGGAGCGTCTTTCAGGAATCCGTTTTCCAGGTCGTCGGGATTGGTGATGGTGGCTCCGTCTTTTTTCACTTCGATTTTGCCGCGGGCGACGTGGACTTCTCCATCGGGGCCGAACAGGGAAACCCCGATGCCTTCTTTCGTGTGCACGAGATCGAAACCCTCCGCATAGCGAAGGGTGGCGCCGTGGGTTGCGTTTTCCGCTTCGGGCGGGATGACCTCGACGGGTCCGGCCTGGTCCTGATCCATGGCCCATTGGGCGATGTCAACATGGTGGGCGCCCCAGTCGGTGACCATGCCGCCGCCGAATTCGCGGTAGAGGCGCCACATGGGGAAGTGGTCGTGCAGGCCGCGCGGGGAAAGGACGGAGTTGTAATGCACCGCCGGAGCGGGGCCGAGCCACATGTCCCAGTCGAGACCCGGTTCCATTTCCTCCTCGGGGAGATCGTAGGGGATGCCGGGGGTGCCGAAGGCGGTGTGGATGCGGGAAACCTTGCCGATGACTCCGTTGCGGACGAGTTCGCAGGCGACGCGGAATTCGCGGGAGGATCGCTGCTGGGAGCCGGTCTGGAGAACGCGTTTGTTGTCCCGAACGGCGTTGATGATGGCGACGGCTTCCTGAACGGTCTGGGTGAGCGGTTTTTCGCAGTAGATGTCTTTCCCGGCTCTGGCTGCCGCCACTGCGATCACCGCGTGCCAGTGATCGGGAGTGACGATGACGACGGCGTCGATGTCGTCGCGCTCCAGGATTTCGCGGAAATCGTTGTATGCGGCGCAACCTTTCCAGCCGGTGGGTTTGTTTTCCCCGTAGTGGTCTTCAACTTTTTTCCGGCCCGCTTCGCGGCGCGTGGTGTCCACATCGCAAACCGCGTGAACGACGACTTCCTTGCGGCGGAGGAAACCGTTGAGAAGTCCGCCGGATTGTTTTCCCATGCCGATGAAGCCGACGTTGATGCGGGAGTTGGCATCGGTGGCGGCACGGAGGCCGGAGGGAAGGATGAAGGGGGCGAGGGTGGCGGCGAGGCTTCCCTGGAGGAAACGGCGGCGGGGGAGAGTGGGGCTCATGGGTTTCGTGGACTACGGAGGGACGTGCCGGGGCCTTTCGGGGAAGAATGGCGGCGACCGGTGATCGCCGCTACTTGAGGCTCGTCCGGATGTGGGCGACGAGTTCGTTCATTTCGTCTTCGGCGGCTTCGATGCGTTCGACGAGCTTGAGCTGGGTGCGGCAGCGGTCGAGGTTGTGGCCGGGGTGATGGGTTTTGAAATAGACGTCCCCTTCGAGATAATCGGTCAGAAACCGGATGCCGACCTCGAAGGTCATGAGCTTTCCGGCATGGGCGAGGTGTTCGGCTTCCACCTCGTTGATGAACGATCCGGCGGTGTCGAGATAGCCTTTCACCAGAGCCTCGAACATGGGCATCTGCATTTCGACTTTGGAGAGATCGGTTTCGTCTTCGGCGGCCGGGCTGGTGGCGGTGCGGACGAGATCGCCGAAGTCGTGGAGGGCGAGGCCGGGCATGACGGTGTCGAGGTCGATGACGCAGACGGCCTCGTCGGTGGCGGCGTCGATCATGACGTTGTTGATCTTGG
>CAZVSA010000276.1:0-1522 GCA_964629955.1 uncultured Luteolibacter sp. | reverse complement strand
TCTTGGTGTCGTTGTGGGTGACGCGGCGGGGGATTTGCCCGCTTTCCGTGAGATCGAGCAGGATTCCGGCGAGCGCTTCACGGGAGCGGATGAAGTCCATTTCCGCGGAAACACCGGCAAGGCGGCCGTGTTCGTCCCGGGAGGCGGCGTCCATGAGGCGCGCGTAGCGTTTGCGGGTGTGGTGGAAATCGGGGATCGTTTCCTCGATGGAGGAGGGATCGAGATCGCTGACAAGATCCTGGAACGCGCCGAAGGCGTGCGCGGCTTGATAGGCCTGGCGGGTGTTTCCGACGATGTCGTAGGTGACGCAGCCTTCGATGTGGTTGTAGCAACGCCAGACGGTTCCGTTGTCATCGACCACCCACGAGCCGCCGGTCCGGGCGGGGAAGAGGTTGAGGGTTTGGCCGCCGAGGTCCTTTTTCACCCGCAGGACGCGCTCGTTGATGTGCCGGGTGACGCATTCGACATTCCGCATCACGGCGTAGGGGTCCTTGAACACCTGGCTGTTGATCGCTTGGAAAATGTAGCGCCGGAACTGTCCGCAGGGTTCGCGATAGGTGGCGCGGTAGGTGTTGTTGATGTGGCCGCTGTCGATTTCCTCCCCGATGAGGAAGTCGCCCTGGACGGCGAATTGATTGCCGATGGCGGCGACCATGGTCTGGACGCGCGGGTCGAGGGGCTTGCCGGGGATCGGGAGCGAAGTCATTTGTGTCCGGGAAAACTAGCGAACCGGGGAAGCTCCGGGCAAACTTGAAAAATCCGGGGCGGGGGAATACCCCGGGGCGTGATCCGGCGGCTGCCATTTCGATTTCCGGGAACCGAAGGGGATGTTTCCCGTTTGGAGAGCTTGCTGCGGGATGGGCTGGCGGCGGCGGGATTTTCCGGAAACGGGGAGCTTGCGGTGCTGAATCTGGCGTGTGGAAGGGCGGATGAAACGGGCGCTCTGGCGGCGGCTTTGATTCCCGGGATGGTGGGATTTTATCTGGGGATCGATCTGCGGCCGGATGCGGTGGCGGAGGCGGCGAAAAGGTGGGAATTGCCGGGGGGCTCGATCGAATTCCGCTGCGGGGATGCGGCGGCGACGGACCGGATGCGGTTGTTGCCGGGGTTCGACCTGGTTTTCATCCGCCACCAGAATTATTGGAACGAGCCGAGGGTGTGGGACCGGTTGCTGGAAAACGCGCTGGCCGCTTTGAAACCGGGCGGCTTGCTGGCGTGCACGTCCTATTTCGACATCGAGCACGACCTGCTGCTCGCCGCCCTCAGAACCCGCGGGGCGAGGGTGCTGGTGAATGTGAGGAATCCGGATTCGCGGAAATTGCCGGATGCGGAGGGGAAGTCGGTGGACCGTTGGCTGGCGGTGTTTGGAAGGGGGGATGGAGGTGCGTTTGCTCCGTTGCCAGATCTTTGATGAGCGCCGGAACCCGCGCCGGCTGAGGCGGCGGGCGGAATGTCAAAAGTGTTCCGGGAATCGCGGCGGCAACGCCGGAGGCAGGTTGGCTGGTAGGGATGGACCGCCGGG
>CAZVSA010000275.1:0-5756 GCA_964629955.1 uncultured Luteolibacter sp. | reverse complement strand
CCTCATCGCCATCTCTCCCCTGCTCGCCCAGCAAGGTGACAACAAGGACCACGCCAGCATGGATCCCGTGGTGCCGGAACACCAGATCCCCCCCTCGCCCGTGCTCCCCGTTGAGGAGGCCCTGAAAACCTTTGAACTCGCCCCGGGCTTCGTCATCGAGGCGGTGGCCGCGGAACCCTTGATCGACAAACCCGTCTGCCTGGATTTCGACTCCTCGGGCCGCATGTGGGTTTGCGAAATGCGCGGCTACATGCCCGACATCGACGGCAAGCTGGAATCCCAACCCGAAGGCCGCATCGTCGTGCTCGAAGACAGTGACGGCGACGGAAAAATCGACAAGCGCACCGTATTTCTGGAAAACATCCTCCTTCCCAGGGCCATCGCCGTGTACAACGACGGCATTCTCTTCCTGGACGAAAACGCCCTCTCCTGGCTCGGACGGGATGACGACAAACCCGTCGGCGACATCAGGATGATCGACAGCCGCTTCGCCTCGGGAGGAAACGTCGAGCACAAGCCCAACGGCCTGGTCAACAACCTCGACAACCACCTCTACCTCGCGAAATCCGACAAACGCCTCCGCCGCGTTGGCAACGACTGGACCGTCGGTTCCACCGCATACCGCGGCCAATGGGGAATCGCCCGCGACGATTACGGCCGCCTTTATCACAACCACAACTCGGCCTTCCTTTTCGGCGATCTCCTCGCCCCCAATCTCCTCCAGGGGAATCCGGTCGTGAAAATGAAATACAAGGACCACGTGCAGCTCGGAAGCAACCGCACCTGGCCGGTCCGCGTCACGCCGGGACTCAACCGGGCCTACATCGCGAAGTCGAACGGCTACGGCTCGGACACCCTGGACCCGCGCACCCACAAACTGATCAACGCCACCGCCGCCGCGGGAATGACCATCTATCGCGGAACGAATTTCCCGAAAAACTGGTATGGAACCGGTTTCATCACCGAGTCCGGCGTCGCCCTGGTCAAGGCCGTGGAGATCAAGGAAAAAGACGGCAGACTGGAAGGCAGCCATCCGACGAAAGAAAAGGAATTCCTCGCCTCCACCGACGAGCGCTTCCGCCCCGTCAACGCCTACAACGCCCCCGACGGCTCGCTCTACATCCTGGACATGTATCACGGCATCATCCAGCACAAGACCTTCATGACCACCTATCTGCGGGAGCAAACCCTTTCCCGCGGGCTCGAAGGCCCCGCTTTCGGACACGGCCGCATCTACCGCGTCCGCAACACCAAGGGAAACCTCGAACCAAAAGTGGACATCGGAAAACTCGAAGGCCGGGATCTCGTCCGCATGCTCATGCACGCGAACGCCTGGCACCGCGAAGCCGCCCAGCGCGAAATCGTCGAGCGCAAGGACACCTCGCTGGCGGAAGACCTCGGACGCCTGGCCGTCAACGGCCCTCCGCTGGCACGCATCCATTCCATCTGGACCCTGGAAGGCATGGGGCTGCTGAAGGCCGAACACCTCGTTCCCTCGCTCCGTGAAAAAGACGAAAAACTGCAATCCTCCGCCTTGTGGGCCGCCACTCACCTTTCCCCCGCGGAGCTGGCGAAACTCGAACCGGCCCTTGTTTCCATGGACCCCTCCGGCAAGGAAGTGGCGCCCTACCTCGCCCGCGCCCTGGGATCGGCGGGAACTCCCGCCGCCTTCGGACGTCTCGCGAAATTGCTCGGCTCGGAGGGCAAAACCCCGTTCGTCCGTGAAGCCTCCGTATCCGGTCTCGCCGGCCATGAAGCGGCGTTTCTCGCCGCACACGGAGCGGAATTGAAAGACAAGGATCTTGCCGGATGGCTGGAGGAAGGCAGCAAGGGAGGCACCCCGCAAAACAATTCCGGCCCCGGCTACACCGGAGCGGATCTCGCCTCTTACGAACGCGGAAAAGCCCTCTATCATGGAGCCGCCGCCTGCTTCGGCTGTCACGGTGCGGATGGCGCGGGCATGACCGCCCTCGGCCCGCCGCTGGACAATTCCGAATGGGTGACGGGAAAACCGGAAACTCTGATCAACATCATGCTCCACGGCATGACCGGCCCGGTAACCGTCGCGGGGGAAACCTACGTCCCCACCGCCGACATGCCCGGTCTGGGAATGAACCCCGCCATCACCGATGAGAATTTCGCCGACATCGCCACCTACGTCCGCCGCGAATGGTCCAACGAAGCCCCTCCGGTGAAGCCCGATCTGGTGAAAAAACTGCGGGAGGAAACCAAAAACCGCAACGGACGTCCCTGGACCGAAGAGGAATTGAAACAATGACGTCGAAGAAGAGTCTTAAGGTCTCAATGTCTGAAAGTCGGGAAGAGTTTGGGGCCGGGAGTTGTTTGGTGAGGGAGGACTTTAAGACCTTCAGACCTTGAGACTTTAAGACTCTTCTTCCCTTCAACGTTCGATGTTGGGCGTTCGATGTTCGATGTTCGATGTTCGACAATGTTAAAGCCTTCCTGCACCAAACCTCTCCCCAAGCACCGCGGCCTGTTCCGCAACGCTTTGGCGGATTGGTTCCGCCGCGAAGGAAAGGATTACCCATGGCGGCGGACACGGAATCCGTATGCGGTGCTCGTGTCCGAGGTGATGTTGCAGCAGACGAGGATCGCCACCGTGCTCGGCCGCGGATTCTACACCGGATTTCTGGAACAGTTCCCGAACCTCGAAACCCTGGCAAAAGCGGATGACGACACCCTGCTGAAAGCGTGGGAAGGCCTGGGGTACTACCGGCGCGCACGGATGCTGCGCGAAACCGCGCGCGCGGTGATCGCCAACCATGGCGGAAAATTCCCGCACGAATGGGACGACCTGCTGAAACTGCCCGGAGTGGGCCGCTACACCGCGGGTGCGTTGCGGGCCTTTGCGTTCGATCTGCCGTCCGTCGTGGTCGATGGAAACGTGGCCCGCGTCCTTTCCCGCCTGCTCGATTTCTCCGAAGCCGTGGACACACCGGCGGGAATCAAATGGTCGTGGAAATCCGCGGAAGAACTCGCCGATCCCGCGAATCCGCGAATCTTCCACTCCGCCCTGATGGAGCTGGGCCAGACCTTCTGCCGCTCCGGGGTTCCGGATTGCCTCTCCTGCCCGGTGGCGGTCTTCTGCAAGACCCGGGAGCCTTGGGAATTGCCCGTGAAACAACGGAAAATCGCGATCACCCGGGTGGACGAGCACGCGCTGTGGATCAAAAACGGAGACGGGCGGATTCTGATGCACCGCGAAAATGGCGCGAGAAGGCAGGGATTGTGGAAACTCCCCACCCGGACTCCCGGGGAAATTGGCATGCTGCCGGTGCTGGAGGAACACCGCTACACCATCACCCGCTACCGGGTGAACCTGCGGGTTCACGACGGATCGGCTTTGGCGGGCAAACTGGAACCGGTCGCGGATGAGGAATGGATCGCCGAAGAACGGATTTCCGGGCTGGCGATGCCCTCCCCGTTCCGGCGCGCCATTGCCGCTTTGTTAGCGAAACGTTGAAAAGGAGCGCGTGCATCCCCCGTCCGCTTCCTCATTAGGAGGTTGCAGGAACGGCCTGCCTGTGGATGCTTGTGGGCGTCCGACATGGCCACCTCTTCCTCTTCGCCCTTCCGCAGCGATCTCTTCCCTTTTGAACTGGTTCGTCCGGAGCTGGAGCGCGTGGAGGTTTCCATCCGCGAGCAGGTCCGCTGCTTCGATCCCGCCGTGGAGCCATACGTCTCCTACATCTGCAACACCTCGGGCAAACGCATCCGCCCCTCCCTCTCCATCCTCGTCGGCGGGGCTACGGGCGGAGTCACCGATGACCACCTGAAGATCGGCGTCATTCTCGAACTGATCCACATGGCCACCCTCGTCCACGACGACATCATGGACGGAGCCGACACCCGGCGCATGATCCCCACGGCCAACGCCAAATGGGGAAACGCCCTCTCCGTCCTGCTCGGCGACGCGCTGTTTTCCCACGCCCTCACCCTCGCCACCGACTTCAACAGCATCGACATCTGCCGGAAAGTGGGCAACGCCGCCCGGGAGGTCTGCCAGGGCGAAATCATCCAAACCCAGCGGCGCTTCGATCTCACCTTCACCAAGGCCGAGTATTTCCGGATCATCGAGATGAAAACCGGCGCGCTTTTCGCGGCCGCCACCGGTCTCGCCGGAAACCTCAGCGGAGTGGACCCTGAAATGGAAGCCCGGCTTTATGACTACGGCATGAAGCTCGGCACCGCCTATCAGATCTACGACGACTGCCTCGATCTTGTCGGCTCCGAGGAAATCGTCGGAAAAACCCTCCGCACCGATCTGGTGAAGGGCAAGCTCACCCTGCCCATCCTCAATCTCCTGGAAACCGCTTCCGAAGCGCAGCGCATGAAACTCAACAAGCGCATCCTCGCCCAGGAACCGCTCGATCTGCCCGTTCTCCTCGGCATCGCCGAATACGAAGGAGCCGTGGACAGCGCGATTGACACCGCTCTCGCACTTCTGGAGGAAAGCCGCAACGACCTTTCCCCCCTCGGTGATTCCGTCCACTCGGAAGCACTGGCCCGCATCACCTGGTTCCTCGCCGGGCTGCTGGAAAAGTGCCGCAGCTGAAAACCCGATCGGGGAGTCGGCGGGAACTCCACCGTTTCCACCAACCGGAATCACGTTTCGAGGCGGAGAAATTCAAGGAGCATGGGCGTCCCGCCCACTTGAGCAAAGATGTGGGCGGGACGCCCACGCTCCTTGACTCCAAAAGAAAGTTCCTTGCAGTAACGGAGAAATGAGTTCTTCGTCGCGGAAACGCGGATCAAATGAAATGACAAAGCCCCTATCGATCACGGTGTTGGCGCTTCTCGCCGCCTTGTCTCCCTGCCTCGCCTCCGGAGCCGACATGGCCGGAAAACTCCGCGAGGCATACCAAACGGAACTGGAGACCGTGGAAACGGATGCACTTTTCAAAGAGGTGGAACTCGCGAGGAAATACATCGCAGCCCTCGAACATCTCGAACAAAAGCTTGCCGCGGCGGGCGACCTCGATGCCATCGTGCGTGTCAGGGAAGAACGCGAAGCCGTGGAGAAATCAAGCGGGACGACCTCCCATGAAGACAAATCTCTGGTGGAATTGCGTGAAAAGTATCTCACCGCCCGCAAGTCGATCCACGACGAGACGGGCGCGGCACGGCGCAAGATCACAAGGGATTTCACCCTCAAGCTCCAGGAACTCGAAACGGAGCTGACAAAAGCGGGGGACGTGGAAACCGCAATCACGCTCCGGAAGGAACGCGAGCGGCTTCTGCTGGAACTGGCCGGCACCATCCTCTTCTTCGATGATCTCAGTGAGGCCGATGGCACGAAGCTCGATGGAAAACTCCCGGACATGGGCAAGGCGTGGCAGCAAACGGGCGGTCCTTCACTGGCCGTTTCCGGCAATGCCATCGACACCCACGGAAGCTGGCGGACCTGTTTCGCGAACTTCACCCGTCCTCTGGAACCCAACGAACTGCTGACCATCACAATCGCCAATCTGCAAACCCGTGGAAATTTTTTCGACATCGGATGGGCCGGCTACAGCATCTATACCGGAGGCAGCGAAGGAAGGGAGCGCGTGTTCTTCGGCGATATCGGAAGGGCGGAATCCTGGGCGTTTTCGGTTCTGGACGGACCGGGTTCGACTTCACCCAATACCACCGCACCCAATACGGTGACCTTCACCTACAATGCCGTGACCGGTGATACCACGCTTTCGCTCTCCGCTGGTTCGCCGGGCGGGCTGGTCCTCTCCGAAGTGGCG
>CAZVSA010000274.1:0-5772 GCA_964629955.1 uncultured Luteolibacter sp. | reverse complement strand
TCCTTGTTCGGATGATAGTGGAAGGGGTGACCTTCGCCGGGCTCCAGACGGGCGCGGACAAAAAGCAGATTCTCGGTATCGGTGAAGCCGGGGCGGGAATGCCAGAAGTGGCTTTTTCCGGGTAGTTCTTCGAGTTCCGCTTGTCCGGGTGTGGTGAAACGATGTTTGGGCGGCATTGGAGGGTGAAACGGGATGATTAACGCGCCCCCGCCCATTTGACGGCGTTGGCGATGATTTTTTGATAGGCCGGATTGTCGTGGGCCTCCGCCGCGTGGCCGAGGGTGATGCAGACAATGCGGGTTTTGGGATCTTTTACAACCCAAACGCTGGCATGCGGTTCTTTTGTCTGATTGTCGGGGCCGTTTTCGGCGAGAACCTCGACATCGGCGTTCCGGGCGAAGCGGTGATGGTAGCTTTCGTCGGTGATTTTGAATGTGGCGGGAACGTCCTTCATGACGGGGTGTTCCGGATTTTTCACGGTGGTTTCGATCTCACCGAAGCCGTGGCCGTTGGAGCCGCCGGCGATGAAGCGTTTGTTGTAGCCGTCCCATGGGTGGACCCAGGTGCCGGCGTGGAGAATGACGATGCCTTTGCCGGAGTCGGCGAAGTTGTTGAGCGCCGTTTGGAAACGGCCCTGGGAGAATTGATCGTGGTTGCCGGAGAAAACGAGGACGTCGGCCTGTTCCAGCAGGGTGAGGCCTTCGGCGAGGTTGGGGGTGGCGGCGACGTCGAGGCCGCCGGCTTTGCGCAGGGTTTCGGCATCGGAGCCGAGGAAGTATTTGGGGAAGTCGTGGTGGCTGCCGGCTCCGAAGACGAGGACGCGGAGGGAGTCCGCGGGTTTGGGGTCGGCGAAGGCTTGTCCCATCGGCTCGGTGGAGTCGGGGGGCAGCTCCCCGAGGAGGGGGGAGGAGGGGAGGAACAGGGCGAGGGCGGCGAGGGCGAGAGGGGTTTTCATGGGATTGGAGATCAGGGTTTGTTTTCGGTGGTGATGGAGAGGACGACGGGGGAGATTCCGTTGTCGTAGCTTCCGAGGGTGATGCGGGTGATGGGTCCGGCTTGTTTCAAGGGGATGGTGATGAGGCGGATCTGGCCGCGGGTGACGACGCCTTCGAGCAGTTTGGAGTCGGGGACGTTGATCTCGCGGTTGTAGTCGGCGAAGTGCCGGCCGTTGAGAAGCTCGATTTCCTCGGTGCCGCCATCGGCGCGGGTGACGGTGACCTTGAGGGCGGGGCGTTCGTCGTTGATGGCGGGGAATCCCCATCCGGCGATGCCGCTGAGGAGGTGGATGTGGCTGGCGGTGGCGTCCACGCCGATTTCCACGTGCTGGGGGTGGCTTTTGGCGATGTTGTCTCCGCCGCCGCCTTTGAGGACGATGAGGTTTCTGCCATCGGGGCTTACCGCGGGGTCCATGAGGAAGAACGGGATGCTCTCGAGGGTGAGGTTTCCGAAGCTGGCGGGGAAGACGCTGTCATTGGTGGCATCCGGGTTTGCGAAAAGCCCGCGGCGGGAGTCGGCGGTGTAGGCGGTGCGGAGGTCCACCACGCGGTAGGGGGATTCCCCGCCGGCCATGAAGGTGAGGATGTCGCGGAGGCCTTCGGCACCGAGGCCTTCGAGGCCTTCGGGCATGAGGCTTCGGTGGGTGTTTTCGCGGCTGGAGATGTCTTCCTTGCGGATGGCGAAGTCTCCGCTCTGGTTGCGGAGGTTGATGGTGGCGGGGTTTTCGCTGATGATGACTCCGGCGTAGGTTTTTCCATCGTTGGTGGTGATGTTCCATTGCCAGAAGCTGGGGTCCACCTCGCGGTTGGGATCGACGATGTGGGTGAGGAGTTCGGCGGCGCCGTGGGAGCCCATGCCGTCGAGCGGCGGGCCGACGTCGCGCGCGCCGAGATCCCCGAGCCTGTGGCAGATCGCGCAGGCCGCGGCGTAGAGGAGTTTGCCGTTTTCCACATTGCCGGGTTTTGCGACTTCCGGAATGAGGCGGGCGATGGTTTCGGCTTTTTCCTGGGAGCCGGGGAGGAGCTTGTCGAGCAGCTCTTCGGCGCGTCCGGAGACGGCTTTGTCCGGGTGGGTGCGGAGGCGGGCGATGTTCCCGGGGCCGATGTCGGAGGGGTTCGTTTTTCCTTCCTCGACGGCCTTGAGGTAGGCGAGCGCGGCGGCGGGTTGTTTGACGATCTGATCGAAGGCGGAGCTTTTCAGGGATGGGGCGAGATCGTTGAATACGGAAACGATCCTCACGGCGTGCTCGCTTTCTCCGAGTGCGGAGAGGATGGCGTTGCCGAGAGACGGGGAGGTTTCCCGGGCGAGGACGCTGGTGATGCTTTTGAGCGCGTCTTCTCCGCCAAGGCGAACCAAGGAGTTGGCGGCGTTGATGCGGGCTTCTTCGGGGGCGTTGCCGTCGGCAAGGGTGGCGGAGAGTGCCTGCGTTTGTTTTGCGACGATGTCCTTCATTCCGCCATCGGTGTCCCATGCGGCGATGATGGGCAGGGTCTGGGCGGAGGTGGCGGGATCTTCGAGCAGCCGTGTGAGCGCCTGGGCGAGTGCGGGGGTGACGACCGGTTTGATCTCCGGCCGGGCGGCGAGGCCTTGCAGGATGATGGTTTTCAGTCCGGCGGCAGCGGGGGCGGCGTTCGCGGCGGCTACGAGGATGCGACCGGCGGCTCCGACTTCCCTGGGCTCGATGGCGGAGGGGAGGAGTTCATTGACCAAGGGGCCGAGCTTGTCCGCGGACTGGCTGGCAAGCGATTCGGTGATGATTGCTTCGGCGAAATCCCCGGCGGCGGCGATGACGGCGGAGCGGGTCCAGTCGTCCTGGGCTTCGGCGAAGGTTTTGAGAAGCGCTGCGCGTTTTGCGGGGGAGTCGGGATTTTGCATTTCCCGGTATGCCTGCTCGACGGAGCTGCCGATGCGGGCGCGGATTTCCTTTTCGACGGGGGCGGCTTGGCCGGTTTCGTTGAGGAGGCGCCAGGCCTGGTGTTTGAGGTGCGCGTTGGGACTTTCCTTGATGGTTTTCAGGAGGCCGGCGGTGTCCTTGCGATCGAGCGCGGGGACATCCCATTTTTTGGCTTCCTTGTGCTGGATTTTCCAGATGCGGCCGAAGTAGTGGTCGCGGTCGGGGCGGACGGCGGCGTTGGCGGGGCCGTGCTGCGGGCCGCGGGTATCGTTGTGGATGACGGCCTGGTTGTAGAAGTCGATGATGTAGAGGGCTCCATCGGGGCCGACGCGGGTTTCGATGGGGGAGAACCAGAGATCGCTGCTGCGGATGAATTCGGTTTCCTCGCGGCCGGGCTCCCTGCGGGTGGTGTAGGTGGCTCCTTCCGGTTCGACGAGGAAGTGGCTGACGATGTTGATGGTACACTCGGTGGTGAAGTAGCTCCGGTTCCATTTCTCCGGCCATGCGCCGCCTTCGTAGATGGCGCATCCTGCGGCGGCGGTGTAGGAGCCGACCTGGTCGATCTGGACGTAGGCTTGCTGCTCCCATTGCATGAGGGAGAAGGTTTTTTCGCGGACGATCATGCCGTGGGCGCTGCCGGTGCCGGGCATTCTGCCTTTCGCGAGGATGTGCTCGGGAAGGAGGGTGTGGAAGAGGACGGTGCCGCTGGTGGGCTGTGTCCAGAAGCATTGGCCGTCCCAGGTCATGTCGAGCCCCCAGGTGTTTCCGCCGCGGCTGGAGTATTGTTCGATGCGGCTGCCGTCGGGTTTGAAGCGGACGACTCCGGAGCCGATCTGGACGGGAGGTTGTGGTTTGCCGCCCTCTCCGAACCGTGCGGTGACGTTGCCGCCGCTGTAGCCGTGGGTGGCGTAGATCCAGCCGTCGAGCCCCCAGCGGAGGTTGTTGATGACGGCGTGGGTGTCGCCATTGCCGAGGCCGGAGTAGAGGATGGTGCGTTTGTCGGCGACGAGATCGCCGTCGGTGTCTTCGAGGAACCAGATGTTGGGGGCGGCGCTGACGATGACGCCGTTTTTGTGGAAGACGAAGCTGGTGATGAGTTCGAGCTTGTCGGCGAAGACGTGTTTTTTGTCCATGATGCCGTCGCCGTCGGTATCGGCGAGGATGCTGATGCGGTCGAGGGGATCGCGGTCGTATTGTCCGGGAACGAGGGAGCCGGAATCCTTCCAGATTTCGGTGTTCGCCTGGCGGAGGCCGTTGGGGTATTCGGGGGTTTCCGCGACCCAGAGGCGGCCCTGGGGATCCCAGTCGATGTTCATCGGTTTGTTGATGAGCGGCTCTGCGGCGACGAGGGAAATGTCGAACTCGGGATGGAGTTCGATTTTTTCGGCGGCGTTTTCCGGACGGGTGGGGCCTCCCACGGGGTAGCGGAGAGTGTCGCCGGTTTCTTCCGGTTTGGTGAAGGTGTCGAGGTTTTCGAGTTTTCCAGCCCAGGCGATGCCGCGGAGGAGGACGGTGCGGACGGAGTTGTGGGAGAAGTTTTCGTAGAGGTGGCCGGGAAGGTGGACGAAGGCGCGGTGGTTGTCGGTTTCGTAGGTCCAGATTTGCGGCTGGATGTCGTAGATGGTCACCACATCGGCGAGCTTGCCCTTGGCTTTCGGGGTGTAGGCGGCGGCAAGGATGCGGATGTCGTCCCGGAGATCCATGTCGTAGTAGATCTCGTCGTCGATGTCGAAATTGGAGACTTCTTTGGTGATGTCGTTCTCGATGTCGGTGAAATAGAGAGACATGTGGCCTTCGAGCCAGCGGGTGTGATCGTGCCGCCACGAGCCGCCGATGATGGTTTTGAACCAATCGGGGTCGTTGGAAACGGCTCCGGCGTGAATGGCGACGACGCCGCCGCCGCGTTTCACGAAGGCTTCGAGGTTTTCGCGCTGCTCGCCGTGGATGTTTCCGGCATCCGGGGCGTTGAGGATGAGGACGTCGGTTTGTTCCAGTTGTTCCCTGGTGGGGAAGTCATTCCCTCCTGTTGCCTTCGCACCGCGCTCGTTGAGAAGGGCGGTCCAATCGCTGAGAAACGCCGGGTGGTCGTGGGCGCCCGGTCCGTGGGTTTTCGCGCCGGAGCGGATGAACACGCGGAGCGGTTCGGCCGCGGCGTGTGTGGCGAACGCGATGGCGAAGGCAAACAGGAGGGTTTTCATAAACATAAAAGTTGGAGTGATACGGGGGCGATCAGGCCTTTCGCTCAAGCGGGATGGATTTGAAGCGCCTGGTCAGTTCGGTGAGGGATTCCTCCACGCCCATGCGCTCCAGGCTGGATGCGCCGACGAAACCGTGACAGTCGGTGGCCTGGATGACGCGGTCGGCGTCTTCGGGAGTGTTGATCGGCCCGCCATGGCAGAGGAAGAAGATGTCGTCGCGCACGGTTTTCGCGGCGTCGATGATCGTCTGGGTGCGCTGGATGGTGTCCTCCCAGCTCACGACGGCGTTGGTGACTCCGATGGAGCCGCCGACGGTGGTTCCGACGTGGGCGATGATGGCGTCCGCTCCGGCCTTCGCCATTTCCACCGCTTCCTCGGGTGAGCCGACGTAAACGATGGAGAACAGATCCATGCGGTGGGCGAGGTTCACCATTTCGTATTCCTTCTTCACGCTCATGCCGGTTTCCTCAAGCACGCCGCGGAAGTGGCCGTCCACGATGGTGTGGGTGGGGAAGTTGTTCACACCGGAGAATCCCATGTCCTTCACCTGGCCGACCCAGTGCCACATGCGGCGGCGCGGATCGGTGCCGTGGACGCCGCAGATGACGGGGATTTCCTCGACGACGGGGAGCACCTCGTATTCGCCGATTTCCATGGCGATGGCGTTGGCGTCGCCGTAGGCCA
>CAZVSA010000273.1:0-5772 GCA_964629955.1 uncultured Luteolibacter sp. | reverse complement strand
AGTGATTTCGGTTCCGGCGCGGAGCAGGTTCTGCTGAAGCGTTTTCCGGAGACGATGGGAATGGTGCGCCACTCCGCGGTGAAAATTCTGGGGCGGATCGGCGGACGTGCCAGCCTGCCGGTGCTTGCGGAAGCGAGGCATGGTGCGAACCCGGAGCTGGCGGTGCTTGTGGAACAGGCGGAGAAGGCGATCAGGGAGCGGCTGGGAAATTAGGGATTTGAAATCATGGCATGATCGGGAAACGGAGAGATGAATGACGCGTTCGCGCTGTTGGGCCTGGAGCGGCGTCTGGAGATCCGGGAGGAGGAGGTGCGGGAGGCGCTGCGGGAGGCGGGAAAGCGCTGCCATCCGGATGCGGGAGGGAGTGAGGGTGATTTTTCGCGAATGCAGCAAGCGGCGGGAGTGATCGCGAGCCCGGCGGGGCGGCTCCGGTTGTGGGCCGGGCTGAGGGGATGCGCCGTGGAACCGCGCGGCGAAATTTCACCGGGCATGATGGAAATTTTCAGCGGGGTGGGGGCGTTGATGCAATCCGCCGAGGCGGTGATCCGGAAGAGGGAAGGTGCGAAAACGGCTTTGGGGCTGGCAATGTTGGAGGGGGAGATTTTGTCGGTGCGCGGGAAAATGGAAAAAGCGATCGGGGGGATCGATCTGGCGATCGCGGAGGAGTGCGCGGTGTTTCCTGAATGGGAGGGGATGGCGGAACTTCCCGCCGCCGATGATCTTGGAAAAACGTTGAGGAATCTGATGTTTCTGGAGAAATGGAGAAGCGGATTGAGGGCGGGCTATGCGAGGCTTGTGTGAATGTTTCGGCGGATTGTTTCCGTGAACTTGCCTTTGGGCAGGATTTTTGCACCGTGTGGGAATGAATGGACTGATTCACACCCGCCGCCGTTTTTTGGCGGGATCGGGAGCTTGGCTGGGGGCGGCTGCTTTGGGGATTGGCAGGGAAAGCGGGCGGCTGAAGACGGTTTCCATTTTTCATACCACCGATCTCCACGGGCACATCAGGCCCACGGTGACGTATGGGGGAGTGCCGGACGTGGGGGGATTCGCGCGTTGCGTTTCCTGCATCCGCCAGTGGCGGAGAGAGGCGCCGGACTCGTTGTTGGTGGATGCGGGCGATGTCTATCAGGGAACGCCGGAGAGTTATCAGAACAGCGGGAGGATGATGATGAATCTTTTCAACAGGTTGGGCTATGATGCCTGGACGCTGGGAAACCATGATTTCGATTGGGGGCCGGAGGTGCTTGAGGCGAATCTGGAGCTGTCCCGGCCGCCCGTGCTCACCGGGAATCTGGAGCGGGGAGGGAAGGGGCCGGGGGAATTCGATGGTGCATGGGCGAAGGTCCGGCCATGGGTGATGAAGGAGGTGGGTGGTTTCCGCATCGCTCTCATCGGTTTGATCACTCCGGGGCTTCCCTACTGGCTTGCGCCGGAAACTCTGGGCGGAATGTCGCCCACCGATTCCGCGGAGACGTTGAAGCGTTGTGTAAACGAGGCAAAGGCGGAGAAGGCGGACGCCATTGTGGTGGTGGCTCACATGGGTTTCCGGAACCGGGATGATTTCGCCAATCCGGTGCATGAAAGTCTCCGTCAGGTGAAAGGGGTGGATGTGTTCGTGGCGGGGCACACGCATCAGGAACAACCTTCGTGGGAAGTTCACGGAGTGCTCTGCACCCAGGCGGCTTATCACGGAATCCACTGCGGCAGGGTGGATCTGACGTTCGACCGGGAAACGCGCAAGCTGGTGGATCGAAGCGCGGTCACGGAGCTGATGGACAAGCGGTTCGAGCTGGATCCGGCGGTGATGGAAGTGGCGGACCCGGAGTTCAGGAAGGCGGAGGAGCAGATGGCCCGCAAGGTGGGAACGGTGGTGGAGGCGATTCCGGGAGACGGGCGGGGAAGCCGCCTGGTCCGGCTTTTTTGCGAGATTTTCGCGGATGCGCTGAAGTCGGGCGGCACTCCGGTGGACGGGGTGTTTCATGGAACTTTCGGAACCGGAGAGCTGGCTCCCGGGGAGATCACGGTGGCCGATTGCTGGAAAATGCTGCCGTACGAAAATCTGCTGGTGACGGCGAGGATCAGCGCCAAGGAGCTGATCGAGATCGTTCGCGAGGATGCGGGCGAGCGGTCCGACCGCACGCTTTGGCCGTTCGAACTGGATTTCGACGGGGAGGGGAAACCGGCGCGCTTTCTCCACCGGGGGGAGCCGGTGGCGGAGAATCGGGTTTTCACCATCGCGTTCAACAGCTACGACGCGCAATCGGGAGGAAAACGCCTGATGAGGCTGCGGGAGATCGTGAGCCGCCCGGAGGCAAAACGGGTCGTGACCGGAGTGGAGACGCGGGGTGCGTTGATCGATGGTTTCCTCGCCCGGGGGGAAATCCGCTAGCGGCGGGGAATTTCACGTTTTCTTCATTGGCTTTTCATCCGGGGTGTCTGGAATCCCCGCATGCCCCGTGTTTTGTTGGTGGAAGATGAGCCGGCGATCGCCGATACCCTGGTGTATGCGCTGGAGACCGAGTGTTTTGAAGTGACTCATGCCCTTACGGGGGGAGACGGTCTCGTTGCATTCGGGGAGAAACCGCATGATCTGGTGATCCTCGATATCGGCCTGCCGGACATGACGGGGCTGGATGTGTGCCGGAAGTTGCGGGACTCCTCGCAGGTGCCGGTGTTGTTTCTCACCGCGCGGGATGGCGAGGTGGATCGGATTCTGGGGTTGGAGCTGGGAGGAGACGATTATGTCACGAAGCCGTTCTCTCCGCGTGAGATCGTGGCGCGGGTGCGCGCGATCCTGCGGCGGGCGTCTCCATCCCCCGCATCCCCGCGAAAGATGCATGGCGGGCCGTTGGCGCATGATGAGGAGGCGATGCGGATTTGTTGCCATGGGTGCCCGCTGGAGCTGACCGCCCACGAGTACAAGCTGCTTCTGGTTTTGCTGAAACGTCCGGGCCGGGTGCTGACGCGCGACCAGCTCCTGGATCACGCATGGGAGGATCCGGGGGCGGTGACGGACCGGACGATCGATGCCCACGTGAAATCCATCCGGGCGAAATTGAAAGTGGCGCATGCCGGTTCGGAAGATCTGATCCAGACACGCCGCGGGCTGGGGTATGTGCTGGTGATGGATTGAGCAACCTATCCGGTCAGGAAGATGTCATCAAAACCGAATCGAATCCTGATATTCACCCTCTGGCTGTTGGCAGCCGCGTCTTCAATCGCATGCATCGTGCTCCCGGTCATGGGAGTGAAGGATTATTTTACACATTTCAATGTGTCGTACACGGCGAGCGTGCATTTACGGCTTCTGGGCGGGCAGTTGATCGGTCCGGTCTTCACTCTTTTCTCCTGCTCATCCCTGGCCGGGCTTATGATGCTGGGCAAGCGCTTTGGCTGGTGGTTGTGGCTGGTGGTTGTGGCTGATCGTGCTGATGGGGCCATTCCACACCACAACATCCGTGGGTGGCCTTGCCCACGACTTCAGCCACACGGTTTTCAATGAATGCAGCGGGGTCTATGGGGAGTGGATCTTCTGGTTTTGTATCGTTGGAGGGATCTGCCTGGCCGTTCTGGCCGTTTTGAGTTTCCTTGCCAGCCGCTGTAAAGGATGCGATTCCGGGCCGGAAGAGAATGGGAACAACCCGGCAAAGCCTGCGAACTGACCTTTGATATTGCCGAAGCCATGCGATTCACCCGCGTCACCCTCTTCTTCATCGCGTTCATCATCACGCTGGGTTTCTATCAGCTTGCCCGGCACTTTCTCGCGGAGGCGGAGCCGCAGACGTTTCAGGCCACCGAGGAGGTGATGGTGGATGTGGCGAATCTGCTTGCGGAGCTGGTGGCGGGCGAGATGGGAAAGGAGGATGCGAATCTCAGCGAAGCGTTCGGACGGGCGCACGGGAGGGTTTTTGAAGCGCACATCTTCGATCACGTGAAACGCGGTGTCGGGATTCACGCGTATTTGACGAACGGGGAGGGAATCGTGGTTCTCGATACCGACGGGGGAAAACGCGAGGGTTTGGACTATTCGCGCATGCGGGACGTGGCGCTGACGCTGGACGGGAGATACGGCGCGCGCAGCAGCCGGGACGAGGAGGGGGACAGCGGCAGCTCCGTGTTTTACGTCGCGGCTCCGGTGGGGGATCCGGCGATGCCTCTGGGGGTGCTGACGGTTTACAAACCCCAGGCGGACGTGCTTCCGCTGGTGCGCGAGCGGCGGAGGATCATCTACTACGCCTGCGGGCTGATCGGAGGGGGGATTTTGTTTTTGGTCGCCGCGGTGTTCCTCTGGCTTTTCCGCCCGATCGGGAGAATCACGGAATACGCGAGGGCGGTGGAGCGCGGGGAAAGACCTCCGAAGCCGAAGATCGGAATCGGCCGGGAGGTGAACACGCTGGCGAGTGCGCTGGATTCCATGAGGGACGCGCTCGAAGGAAGGCGCTACGCGGAGCGATACATCCGGACGCTGACCCACGAGATGAAAAGTCCGCTGGCCGCCATACGGGGGGCGGCGGAATTGCTGGACGAGGAAATGCCCGTGGAGGCGCGGAAGAGGTTCATGGAAAACATCCGCTCGGAATCCGCTCGCGGGGAAAAGGTGATCAACCGTTTGCTGGAGCTTTCCGCGATCGAGGGAAAGGCGAGGCTGGAAGAGCGGAGCGTGATGGATTTTCACGCGGTGGTGCGCCGCGCGATCGATCAGGCCAAGCCGCTGGCGGAATTGGCGGGGGTTTCGCTGGAGCTGGCCGGCGGGGGCGGGGAAGTGCGCTTGTCAGGGGATGAGTTCATCCTCCGCTCCGCCGTTACCAACCTGCTGGAAAACGCGATCGACTTCTCGCCGCGGGACGGGGTGGTGACGATCGTTCTTGAGGAAGGGGAGGGGTGGGTGACGCTCACGATCCGCGACAGGGGGGCGGGCATCCCGGAATACGCGCGGGAGAAGGTGTTCGAGCGTTTCTACTCGCTGCGGCACCACGGGGTGGGCAGGAAGGGCACCGGATTGGGGCTGAATCTGGTGAAAGAGGCGGCGGAATTGCATTCGGGAACGATCCGCCTCACATCTGCGGAGGGAGGAGGCACCGTTGCGTGCCTTTCGCTGCCGATTTTGGGTGGAAATTGAGCTTGGCGGAAGCCCCGTCAGGGGATTGAGTGCGCCTGCAACCCCTCTCGCCATGCTCAAGGAATTCAGAGAATTCGCCCTTAAAGGAAATTTGGTTGATATGGCCGTGGCATTCGTCATGGGCGCCGCCTTCACCAAGCTGTCCACCTCGTTCATCGACGGTCTGATTATGCCGCTGGTGGGGCTTTTGACTCCAGGAAACCTGGATTTCACCAACGAGTATTTTGTGTTGAAGGGGGAGGTGCCTGGAAATGCTTCTCTGGAAGTTGCGCGTGAGGCCGGTACCGTGTTGGCCTACGGGGACTTTTTCTCGGTGGCGCTTAATTTCCTGATTGTGGCGTTCGCGATGTTTCTGGTTGTGAAGGCGATCAACAAGGCAAAGCAGCTTACGGAAAAACCCGCGGAAGATCCCGGTCCTCCCGAGCCAAGCGCCGAGGAAAAGCTGCTCACGGAGATCCGCGACCTCCTCAGGGAGAAGCAATGAGCGGGGCTCGTTCCCATGCTGGACAAAGGGGGAGGGCTCTGGCATCCATCCGCCCCCATGTCCGAGTTGCCGAAAGCCTATGAACCCCAGGCGGTGGAAGCCAAATGGTATTCCGCCTGGGTCGATGGAAAGTGTTTTGAAGCCGATCCTTCCTCCGCGAAGGAGG
>CAZVSA010000272.1:0-5809 GCA_964629955.1 uncultured Luteolibacter sp. | reverse complement strand
GCCGAGAAAGGCGTGGCGCTCGAGGCCCAGCATCCCGATGGCGGTCTTCAGCTCCGCCTGTTGTTCCGCGTTGAGGCCGGGCACTTTGGCGACGTTTGGATCTTCGCTTTCCTGGAGGATGAAACGGGCCTGGAACGATTCGTTCCAGCGCTCGCGCTGTTCCCCGATGGAGGTTTCGAGAGTGGCGATCTGGTCGCGGACCTTGTTTTTTTCCGTCGCGAATCCGTTGCGGATGACTTCGATCTCGGCCGCCCGCTCCGTTTCGATCACCGATGAGATCGTGTCGCGGAAAAGCAGGAGCACGAGGGGGTGGGCGATGGTGATGCCCATCAATACCGCCACCACGATCCGCAGGGAGAACTGGGAAAGTTTCCGGAAAACCGAGAGATACGGCCGGTAACCCGCGAGCAGGGCGCGGTCGATGGTGAGAATGATGAACGACCAAACCGCCGCGACGGGGTAGATGACGCGGGCGTTGTCGGTGAGGGTGGAAAGCGCGTAGGCGCAGGCGATGAACGCGAAGGCGCAGGGCACCAGCACCGTAGCGCCGAAGGCGACGTACTTCCGCTGCTCCCATGCGGGGCATTGTTCGAGGGTCTGGGTGCCTGCGCCGGACAGCCAGAAGAAGGCGCGTTTGAAAATGGCCATGATATTGCGGGGGAACCGGGTGCATTACTGCACGGGGCGGGTCGGAATTTCAACCGGAGTTTCTTTTGGGAAAACCTTTCCCGGGCCCGGGAGTGGGATCGCTTTGGATCGTTTTCCCAAAACGGGATGCCTTTGGGGCGATCAGGCGTTTTTGTTGGCGAAACACGCAATCGGAGTGTAAACCCGATCCAATCATCGTGAAACGCCGTGGATATCCAATATTTCTGTCGTCAATAAAGCTGTTGGAAAGCCCTCGGATTTGTTTGTGATCCAGACTGCCCGGTTGAAAATGAAAGCTCTCCCGTTGCTCCAATTGTTGATTGTTTCGACCTGCGTCATGTCGGAGGAAGAACAAGGTATTGACCGCCATCCTGATGAGGAGTTCACCGAAGCGTTGGGAAAACTTGAGGAGGCCTACATTAACGGAATGCGGGCGCTCGCGGAAAAATCCGTGTCAGTCCGGATTTTTCAGATCGATCCCAAGCGATTGCCATTGGAAACCGACCCTTTTGCCGCCACAACATACTCGGAAGATCGATTTTTGTTTTTCGAGGATGCTGTTTACCAAATCCGAAAGGCAAGTGATTCCGTAGGAGAAAGGGAGAATGTCATGGCTTGGGCACATGCAATTTTCCCAACGGAAAATCATGCGGTTGCCATGTGCATGCCCACTCCGGGGTTCGCGGTGAAATTCCTGGATGGAAAGGGTTCAACAATTTACCAAACAACGATCTGCCTGAAGTGTAGTTTTGTGGAGATCCGGTTTCCACTCTATCACTATTCCAATCGAATCGGAATCGATGTAGCTCTGATTGGAAATCTGTTGGAGGATCAGGGCTTCGATCCGAAGGAAGGAGAGCCCGAACAAGCCCTTCCCCTGCTGCCCGATGCTACACTCGAGGGCTTCGCCCCGAAAGAAGGGGAGTCCGAACCAACCGCACCATCCGGCGGCGACCAGCCGTCAGATTGAATTTGGGCCGCCATCCTTCCTCAGGTTTTCGCCATCAATAGAAATGCGAAAAATTATCGCCATTCTGCTTGTGATTGCCTGTTTGGGCGCGGGAGCCATTTTCCTCGTTCTAAAGAGGTCCGATGAGCATCACACTGCGGAGCGCCGTCTCTGGAAGAACGAAGCAATCGTGGCGATCACAAATGATCTGCGGGATCCAGATCACATCGGGAAACGTTTCGGAGAGATCTCCATGCCAAGAGGCGGGTTGGATGCCTCCGGATCAGAGTGGCTGACGGCCGATGCCATCGTTTGTAGAGATGCTTCATGGCTCGCGTATAGAGGGCAGTGCCACAAGCAGGATCCAAGGATTTACGATATTTTCATCGCCAGAGCATCTGATGGGAATTGGTACTATTCGGATTACCATTTCTGTAAGGAGATGATGCTGCTGGAATCGGATGGACAACCGGAGTCCCTTGAACAGTTCGTGAAAGCTTATAATCTGGTTCAGTTTGATGGTTCGTCCGACGATGCATTGCGACCAACACGGAACATCCAAGGCGGTGGAGGTGGTCGGCGTTAAGCCGTTTGATCAAGCCAGCTCCATAACGCTGGTGTCTCACCCTTGGTTCCACCGATTTCTTCCGCGGCTTTGGTGCGGGCTCTTGGCGGGGAGGCTTTCATGCCGGGTTTTCCTCAACAATCTTCCGCTTTTCCAGCGGAAATTTTTTGTGCCCCCGTGTTCGAAGTTGGACGTCCGCCGCCCGATGTACCAACCTCCTCCATCATGAAAACCCCGCTTCATCTGCTTGTCGTTCTTTTTCCGGCGGTTCTTGCCGCGCAGGAGCCATCCATCGAGAGGCTCGATCCGGCCCTTGACGAACTGATCGCCCCCGGCGCGGAGATCCGGAATCTCGGCGAGGGCTACGTCTGGACGGAAGGCCCCGTATGGGAGGAAAACGAGGGTCGCCTGCTGTTTTCCGATATTCCGAACAATGTGATCCACTCCTGGCATCCGGAGACCGGCATGAGCGAGTTCATGAAACCTTCCGGTTACACCGGTGTCGCCGGTTACGGAAGGGAGCCCGGAGCGAACGGCCTGACCTTCGATGCGGAGGGCCGCCTCATTCTCGCCGAGCACGGAGACCGCCGCATTGCCATCCTCACCAAAAACGGCGGGAAAATGACCCTTGCGGATCGTTACGAGGGCCGCCGTCTCAACAGCCCGAACGACGTCGTGGTTCATTCCAGCGGGGCGGTGTATTTCACCGATCCCATCTACGGCCTGCCCGAGCGCGAGAACGATCCGCTCCGGGAACTCGATTTCTGCGGCGTCTTCCGCATCGGGACCGATGGCGGTGTGACCCTGCTTTCCAAGGAGATCGAACGGCCCAACGGGATCGCGTTTTCCCATGACGAAAAGCTCCTCTACGTGGCCAATTCCCACGGCCCGCGTCCGTATATCTTTTCCTTCCCTGTCAATGAGGACGGAACCGCAGGGGAAATCTCGACGTTCTTCGACACCATGGGTCTTGAAGGCAGAGGTGCGCCGGACGGCCTGAAGGTGGACGACAAGGGCAATCTCTGGGCAACCGGTCCCGGAGGCCTCCTCATCATTTCCCCGGAAGGGAAACTTCTCGGGCGTGTTCTCACCCACCGCGCCACCGCCAACGTGGCCTTCGGCGGTCCGGACGGAAAAACCGTGTTTCTCACCGCCCACGACCGCATCCTGAGCTTCCCGAGGAAGTGAGGCTGACGGCCGGGGCCTTGAAGCGGTTCCTACGGAATCTCGTTGAGAGTGTACCAAGCATCGGTGTGCCGGAGGGAATTCCCGGCGGCGGATGCCACGCCGGGGGCCTTGAGATGATGGACGTGGCCTTTGACGAGACCGTCGATTTTCAGGCGAACGGACCGGCGGTCGCTGGAAACCGTGGCGGAGACGATGGAGGGGTGGGTGTGGTCGACTTCCGGGCTGCCGTAGTCGGACTGGAGGATGTAGGTCCAGGTTTGCATCGAGTAGCTTGCGGGATCGGAAGCGGAGGCTTCCCCGACGGGTTCGGTGAAGGATAGGGTGAAGCCGTCCGGTTCCGCTTTCATGGCGAGGATCTCGAACGGCGTTTTCCCGGTCCAGCGGACGCGCTCGAAGGTGAAGGATTTGCTTCCGCGCGAGGCCCAGCCACGGTCGGAACCGCCGGTGAAGAGGATGCCGGCATCGCTATCGAGGACGACGGGGATGAGGCCGCATTCAAAGCCGTCGAGAAACTTGAACACCGCTCCCTGATAGATGCCGTTGATCTGTTCGAGGCAGACGCGCTGCACTTCGGAGTGGGTCTGCTCGCCAACGTAGAGCTGGTTTTCCCATGGGCCGAATTTTCCGCCGGAGGTGTCGGCCGCGATGCCGGTGGGGGATTGGCCGACCTTGGCGTGGGGAAAGACCACGGCGGGCGGGATGTAGTTGGGAAAGCGGGCGCGCTCGGTCGCGATGCGGGATTTGTTTGCCGGGGCGGGTGGTGCGGGGAGCCCGGCGAGTTCATGGTATTTGTTGCCGGTGGGGTTTCCCTGGAAGGACCCGGGCTTGAGCCATTTGAGGGAAGAGGAGCCGTTCCATGGCCCTTGGTTGTCGGTGTAGAAAACGTCACCGAGGTGGTTGAAGCCGATGCCGCCGGGCGAGCGGATGCCGGAGGCGGTGGGGATGACGGAGCCGTCCGGCATGATGCGGAGGCACCAGCCGCGCCAATCCGACGCGGCGCCGCCGGAGCCGGTGAGGCAGAGGACGACCCAGATGCTTCCGTCCCGGTCATGCGACGTGCCGAAGGCGTATTCGTGATAATCGCCATTGATGCCCCAGCCGGAGCCGACGGTTTCAAAAACATCGGCGAGACCGTCTCCATCGGTGTCTTCGATGCGGGTGACCTCGGGGCGTTGGGTGAGATAGAGCGAGCCGTCATTCCAGGACATGCCGAGCGGTTCGTGGAGGCCTTCGGCGGATTTTTTCCAGGTGACGTTGGAGAGATCTTCGTCGTAAGCGCCGGAGCAGATCCAAAGATCGCCGCGGCGGGTGGTGACGGCGATTTTCCGATCAGGCATGAGGGCGATGGAGCCGATTTCCATGACTTCGCCGGGAGGTAGCGGAATTTCCTCGCGGAGGTAGTAGTCCGATTGCGGCGCGGCGTGGGCGGAGATTGTGAACAGCAGGAGGGTGTGGAGAATGCGCATGGCCGGGAGTAGATTAGTTCCAGCGGTAAATGAGGGTGGCGGTGTGGCCGGGATGGAGAATCAGGAATACGGAGCCATCGCGTGATTCAAGGGAGGCGTCTTCCACTTGCAGGGACATGCGGTCGCTCAGGGCGAACCGTCCGCTGCCGGGATCTTCGGGAGTGGAGTTTCCGGCGATCAGAATTATCATCGGTTCCGCGGTGCCATCGTAAGTCAGCTTGCGAACCAGTGCGAGCGGCGGGGAAGCGGAGAAGAAATCTGTTAGGGAGGTGTCCCCCCACGCGACGGTGAACGTGGGATTCCCATTTGCGTCCAGGGTGTAGCCAAGAAACCGCCCGCCCTCGGGCAGGGCGGGGCTGCCGGAGAGTTTGATGGCATTTTCTCCGGTGGGCGGCTGGTTGCCCTGGCCGCGGTCGGTCCAGTGGCGGCCGGCGTCCATGAATGCGCCGGTCCAGAGGAGTTCCGGTGCGAGGTGATCGGCGGACCATGCCAGATTCACACCGCCGGGAAAGCCGACGCCGATGGCGCGCGGCGTGGTGCCTTCGATGAAATTCCGGTAGATGACCGGGCGTCCGCTCACGGGGGCGATGGGAATGATGGGCCGACCGGAATCATTCGACTGTTGGTCGGTGAGTTCGTGCCAGCGGTTCCCGCCGTCCAGCCGCCAGGCGAGGCTGATGCCTTCAAAGCCCGCCGCCTCGAAAAACTCGATGCGGATCGGATGCTCGCCGCGGGTGAGAGGGATTTTTCCGCGCCGGGCGCGGTTGCCGCCCATCGGGCCGGTGCCGCGGACTTCGACGACGGTATCGCCTTGGATGACGACGCGCGCGCCGTCGTCGGCATCGAGGCGGAATTCGTATTCACCGTTTTCGGGGGCGTCGAATTTTCCCTCCCAGACGATTCCGAAGTGATTTGTTTTCGGCGAGATTTTGAGACTGAGGACTCCCGTGTGCTCTTCCTCGACATTTTCCGGTTCCAGCGTGGTGAAATCGG
>CAZVSA010000271.1:0-5815 GCA_964629955.1 uncultured Luteolibacter sp. | reverse complement strand
GGCGGCGGGTTCGAGGGGTGTTTCGGAGTCTTCCACGGGAGGGAGTTTATCTTCCCGCGGTGTGCCGGGGCAAGGGGCTTCCTTTTGGCCGATCCGGCGTGTTCCTTTCATGGCAAAGCCGTGGCCCGGAAAGAGGAAAACAGTTGCTTGCTGGAATGGTGAATGCATCGTGGCGGCCTCCTTCGCGAATCTGTCATGAAAGTTTTTCTCTGTCGCATCATGCTTCCCGCGCTGCTGGCGCCGTGCCTGGGATCCTGTGTGTGGATGAAGCCCGCCCAGAAGCGTTTGGATGAGAACAGGGCTGCCATCAGCCGGGGATTTTTGAACGAGCTGGGTCGTCAATCCGGCGGGGGGGGGCAGGAAACCCTGCAGGCGACGTGGCCGCAGGCCATGGAGAAAATGTATCTGAGCAACCCGGATCTGATCCAGGCGGACAACCAGATCGAGAATGCCCGGCAGCAGCAGAAACAGTTGTGGCGGAACCTGTTGCCGTTGGTTGGGGTGGGCGTGAGCGATCATTTCGCGATCCGGGACATCGGCGACGCGTTTTCTTCTCCGCAACTCCGGATTCACAGCTATCTGCCGCTGGGAGGGCTCCTCCAGATGCCGAAGGATGCCTACACGCGGAAGCTTTTCTACATGGGGGCGGAGCTGCAGGCGGAGCACACGATGCGCCAGCAGGTGATCGCCCTTTACCGCTTGTTCCAGGAGCAAAGGCTTCTGGAAATGGAGAAGAGGGCGATCGATCTGGAAGGGCAGTTGGTGGGCGGTTTGTCCGATGAGGACGGATTCGAGATCCTGACGATGCGGGCGCGGCATCGCGAGGCGCTGGATGCATGGGAAACCAACCGCAGGGCATGGAACATGAAGGTGGGGGATTTCTTCATGGGGGGATACGGGCATGTGAATCTGGTGCCGAATCATCTTCCGGACATCAGCTATTCCCTGAATGATCTGGATTTTTCCGATACCGGCCGCTGGGGCCTGCTTCAGTTGAACCTGCTGGCGCTGGAGCAGATCGCCGAGGATGGAAGGATTCTGGAGATGTACCTCCGGTATTTTCCGACGCCGAATTTGAGCGTCTCGGCTCCACCGTTGTATTCTTCCAACAGCACCCGGAGTTTCGCCGCCGAAAGCATCAACCTCAGCCCCGCGCTGAACTGGAGTCTGGACACGCAGGGTAGTCTGCGCGAGCAGTTCAGGCGGCTTCGCAGCGATCAGACGATCAAGGATTGGCGCAAGGACAAGCGGCAGCGGGATGAAGTCGTGAGATTGCTCCAGGGGAAGCAGGCATTGGCGGACATCCGTTCCGAGCTTGTGAGCTTGAGACGGGCGATGGATGGCTTCCGGAAGGCCGTGGGCTCCGGGTTGGTCAGGGATCCGAGGGAGGCGATCCAGACGATGCGCAAGCTGCGTGAGATGGAGGTGCGTCTGGCGGCGCGGGAAATCGAAATCTGCTCTTCCTTTTGGCTGATCGACGAGCAACGCTGGGCTCCGATCACCAAGCGCTGGTTGCAGACGCGCCCCGCCCGTGCGAAGCAACGGGAGTAGAAAATTCCAAAATACAGCCTCGTTTTCCGGTATCCATGAAATTGCCAATCAAGAGGGCATTCCTGCCGTCCATCGTTCCCGCTTTCGCGCTGATCCTTGCGGGTTGCGGCCCGGAACCGGTCGGGGAAGCGTCAAGCGCCCCGGAGGCGGCGGGGGTGGAGGTGCCGTGGAACTGGCAATCGTTTTCCCGCTCCTCGGAACTGGTTCTCGGAACCATGCAGGTGGACATCCAGCCCAAGCAATCCCTGTCCATCAAGAGCGAGGCGGCGGGAATCCTGACCTTCGAGTCCGGTGAAAGGGTGATCCCGGTTCAGAAGGGCCAGGTGATCGCCCGCATGGACGTGGAGACTCTCGCCGAGCAGGAGGAGCGGCTCGCGATCCAGAAGGAGCGGCGGATTCTCGAAGAAATGAAGCGGGAAAATCTGGACATTCCGGAGAACCGGAAGCGGGTCCGGGAGGAACTGGAGGAGGCCCGGCGCAAATTGAACCTCGTGGAGATGATCCTCAAGAATCCCGCGATGCAGGAGATGTCGCAGGAGCTTTTCGGGTCGGACGTGGGGCGCATCAACGACAAGTCGCTGACCGAGGCGAGGGAGGCGTTCAACCTCGCGCAGCAGAAGGTGGCGTGGATGGAGGAATTCGATGAGAAGCTCCAGAAAGGCCAGCAGCGTATCCAGGAAATGGACCTCAGCCAGAGCCAGCGGCAGCACGAGCAGGTGAAGGACCGCTCGGAATACGTGGCTCCCTTCGCGGGGGAACTCCGGCTGGAGGTGAACCACGTGGAGGGGGAGAAGCAATATACCGTGGCGGCCCGCGAGACGGTGGCCACCCTCAACGACTACGAGGAAATCCACGGACATCTGGGAGTGAGCAACGCCCCGTGGATCAACCTCCAGCCCCAGCGGCTGCACATCCAGCTCAACGACCGGGAGCGGACGATCATGGCGTTTTCCGACGACCGTGTGGCGCGGGACGAGAGGACCATGCGGGAGGAGCGGCGCTACATTTTTTCCGTGCCGCTGAAAAACAACGAATCGCTCAAGCGTCTTGCCGGCACCCAGATGAACGGCCAGCTCATCTACAAGCTGCCTGATGAATGCTACATCGTGCCGAAAACGGAACTCTCGATGTATGCGCTCGGCAAGACCAGCACGGTCGAGTGGGCGGCGATGGTGAAGGCCCTGTGGCCCGCCGCGGAGGTGGTGGCGGAAGGGCAGGGCCTGGTTGCAATTTCGTATCACGGAGCCCGTTGAGTGGTTGCCCTCATCCCGAAGAACCATGGTCACCTGCAAGGACATCTGCTTCCGCTACCGAGCCAGGACTCCGTGGGTGCTGGACAATTTCTGCCACGAGTTCGGGGAGGGCATCCACCTGATCAAGGGATACTCGGGCTGCGGGAAATCCACGCTTCTCCGGATCATCGGAGGCTATCTCCGCCCGCACAAGGGATCGGTTTCCATCGACGGTTACAAAAAAAACCGCGGCAGGTTCCAGAAAGAGGGTTTGGGGTTCGTGTTCCAGCAGCTCAACCTGCTCCCGCTGGCGAGTGTGGAACGGAATCTCCAGCTCGCCGCCTCGCTCGCCGGGATCGGCGCGCGGAAGCGGAAGGAAAACTCGCGGAAATTTCTGAAGCTGCTCGGGCTGGAGGATTTCAACAAGCGGCTGCCCAAGTCGATGTCCGGCGGGCAGCAGCAGCGCGCGACGATCGCCCGCGCGCTTATCAAGGAACCCCGGGTGCTGCTGCTGGACGAGCCCACGTCCGGGCTGGACGACCTCAACACCCGGATCATCACCAAGGTTTTATCGGATTTCGTGGGAGAGGGTGGCCGGGTGGCCATCATCTGCACTCACGACGCCCGGCTCGATCCCATCGCTCATGACATCCTGGATTTTAACCGTTTCCTACCTCTGGAAGGACACCTGGAAGCGTTGGCTTGAACAGCCGGGAAGCGTTCTGGCGCGTTCGGTGGTCACCATCATCATGGTGAGCCTCTCGATTTTGCTGTTGGTGGGATTCCGCATGCAGATCGAGAAACTCCGGGATCAGGTGGAGGCCTTCGGTCTGAACAATCTGCTCATCGTGGAAACCGTGAGCCAGCAGGACATCGAGGCGGGGAAGGCTTCGGACCGCTTCCGCAGCCTGCGGAAATGGGGGGAGCTGTTCACCGCCCGCACGATCCTTGCTTCCGCGACGGGCAGCGACGGGCGGAATGCCTCGGTGGTGGCTTACGAGGACAGGGATCTTGTGGGGCTGCTTCCTTATCTGCGCTACGGTCATGATGTCTTCGTGCTCAGCAGCGGGATGCCTCCCGGGCTCGTGATCGATTACAACATCCAGCAGTTGAATTTCCGGGGCGTCGCGTTGCGGCCGGAGGAGCACGTGGCGCAGTTGCTCCAGGGGGACACCTTGTTCGTGCCGGCCAACCGTGTGGAAGAAATCCAGAAAATCGGTTACTCGATGATCTATTATCTCCAACGGGCGCCGGATGCTCCCACGATCGAGAAGCTCAGCGAGGCGGTGCGCCTTGTGGTGCGGGCGGATGGATACGGCAAGGTGGATATCCGGAGCGCGGAAATGCTGAGGCAGCGGCTGGAGCAACTGGAGCAACAACAGGGGGTCATGCGTTTCTGGCTGGCGGTGATTCTGGGCGGGGCGCTGGCGCTTATCTACGGAGTGCTGTCCATTCTGGAGTTCCGCCAGAGCATGTATGTTTCCGCGTTGTTGAAGAGTTTCGGGGTTTCATCGGTTTTCCTCGGCCTGCGGACGATCGGGGAAAATATCATCATCGTGAATGTGGTGACCTTCGGGGTGATTTATCTGCTGGCCGGCAAGCATGACACGATCTTTTCCGCTCTCAAGGTAAGCTCGATCAGCAACATCCAGGAGTTATATTGGGGGTGGGAAACGATGTGGATCGTGGGAGCCGCGAACTGCGGGATTCTGCTGAGTTGCATTCCCGTTTTCTGGGCGCTGCGCAAACCGGTTGGAAACATTTTGGAATGACAGGATATACTTTTAAAAATCGGGTTCTCGCGCCGCTTCTGCTGGTGTTTTTGATCCTTTGTTCGCTCAGTGTGATCGTTTCGCTGCCGCCGGTGTGGCATCCGGTCTATCGCCACACGATGGAAGAGGGGATGCAGGAATACGTCGCGAGCAAACTCCTGATGGAAGACGCGCTGCTCATCAGCGATTCGCTGTGGGGGAATGAGAGTTATGAGGATGTCGGAGGAAAACTGAAGAACCACGTGCTCAATGACGAAGAGAAAGCGCACTTCGGGGATGTGAGATGGTTGCTGCGGAAGGCGGCGGGGGCGGCGATCGTTTTGTTGCTGGCGCTGGCGATCTTCAGAAAACGTTTCCGGTGGCGGACGGTTTGGGGCCATGCGCTGCTCATGTATCTTGGAATTCTGGTGACTTGTGGGATCTGGAGCGCCATTTCCTGGCGCAGCCTGTTCCGCGGCCTGCACTGGGTGATTTTCATGAACGATAGCTGGATCCTGCCGATCAGCAGTTACAGCTTGTTCCTGTTTCCCCACAAGCTGTGGCAATTTGCGGGGGGGCTCGTGCTGGGAGGAACGCTGGTGATCCTGCTTGCGGGGTTTCTGCTCTCGTTGTGTTTTTCCCGGAAGGGGAAAACGGAACCGGAGGAATCCGCTACCGCGATTTGACGGGGGCTTCGATGATACCTTCCTCGGTTTCCTGCTTGAGGCGGAGTTGGCCGCAGGCGGCGTCGATGTCGTGGCCTTTTTCGAGGCGGAGGGTGGCGGAGACACCGGCGTTTTTTAGGATGGACTGGAAGGCGCGGCAGTGGCTGTCGGGGGGGCGGATCCAGTCGAGGCCATCGACGGTGTTGTAAGGGATGAGGTTGACCTTGGCGTGGAGCCTGCGGGCGTGGCGGGCGAGGATGGCGGCTTGTTCGAGGGAGTCGTTGACGCCCTGGATGAGGATGTATTCGAGGGTGAGTTTCTGGTTTTTACGGGAGTTCCAGTAGTCGAGAGACTCGAAGAGTTCGGCGACGGGCCATTTTTTGTTCACCGGCATGATCTGGTCGCGTACGTCATCGGTGGCACCGTGGAGGGAGATGGCGAGGCGGATTTGCTGGGGGTGCTCTGCGAGCTGGCGGATCTTCGGGACGAGGCCGGAGGTGGAGATGGTGAGGTGGCGCGCGCCGAGGTGGAGGGATTTTTCTCCGGTGATGAGGGTGATGGCGGCGAGGAGGTGGTCGAGATTTGCCAAGGGTTCGCCCATGCCCATGAAGACGAG
>CAZVSA010000270.1:0-5823 GCA_964629955.1 uncultured Luteolibacter sp. | reverse complement strand
CGCGGGAAGGCCACGACCTGCGCGTGGAGAGTCTCGATCTCTCCATCTTTCCGCGGGCCGACGTGGTATGGACACGCGACATTTTCGGCAACTCCATCGCACAAATCCATTTCCGGGAGGACTCCGACGCGCTGTGCTTCGACATGGACGTGACCGTGCGGCGCTTTTTCGATGCCAACGACCCGCCGGAACCGATCCTCAGTTCCAGTTCCTGGCCGCTTTCCTACGACACTCTGGAGCACGGCATCATCGTCGGCTATCTCACCCCCGTCTATGCCGAGGAAACCGCGGCGGTGAAGGAATGGATCCACGGCCTGCCGGATCCCGGCGACTTCCCGAGCGCCGAAGCCTTCGCCCTGAAACTGGCGGAAATCATCCACGCAAGCATCGGCTACCAGCGGCGGGAGCAAAAAGGCGTGCAAACCCCGGCGACCACCCTCTCCCTCGGCACCGGTTCCTGCCGCGACCTCGCCACGCTGATGATGGAAACACTGCGCCACCTGGGCATCGCCGCGCGCTTCGCCAGCGGCTATCTCGACTGCGAGGCGACCCGCGCGGCGAGGGGTTCGACCCACGCGTGGACCGAGGCCTATTTTCCGCAACTCGGCTGGCGGGGTTTCGATCCCACCACCGGGAAACGCTGCGACCACCGGCACATCGTTACCGGCACCAGCCACCACCCGCGCGGCGTGATGCCCGTGACCGGTCGCTTCCTCGGCCCCGGCGACGCCTTCCTCGGCCTGACGGTGAATGTGGAATTTTCCACGGCGGACTCGAGGGCGGAACCTCCGGCTCCGGTCCTCGATGGCGCCCGCGAAGGGATCAAGTAGCGCCATCGGCGGACTTCATCGCGGCGAAGCAGATGGCGAGGCTTTCGAGATTGTCGGCGGCGGAGTTTTCGGGTTCGCGATCCTCTTCGATGGCGCAAAGAAGCTCACCCATTGTGCCGCGGAAGCCGTCGGGAAACCATGAGCCGGCCAGCTCGGCGCGGGCCCGGCCTTTGCCGGTGAAAAGCTCCACGGAGGAGATCGCGCAGACATCGCCGGCGGCGTGCAGGGTTCCCTCGGTGCCGGAGATGGTGCAGGTTTCGCGGGCGCCGAAGCGGCTGTGGGCGTTGAAGCCGAGGGTGGCGATGCCTTGCGGGAAGGTGACGATGCCGCTCGCCAGCAGCGGCGGCCTGACGGGTTGTTCCGGGGACCTGGCGACCGATGCGAGGACGGATTCCGCGCGCGCGCCGCCGAAGAACGCATACGCGGCATCGAACCAATGGATCGCGAAATCGTAGAGGACCAGATGATGGATGTCTTCAAACGCGGTGCCCGCGACCCATGTGTGATCCCAGTGGATGGAGATGTTCACCGAGCTGACTTCGCCGATGAGCCCGGCGCGGATCGCCTGGCGCATGTAGGAAAAGTAGGGCGCCCACCTGCCGTTCTGGTTCACCGCGAGTTTGACACCGGCGGAGCGGGCGAGGGAGACGAGGCGCGCGCCTTCGTCGAGATCCAGCACGAAGGGTTTCTGGCTGAGGACATGCTTGCCCGCCGCGATCGCCTGTTCGATGAGCGGAGTGCGGACGGCGGGATGGGTGGCGATGTCGACGACGTCGATGCCGGGGATTTCGAGAAGCTCGGCGACGCTCGCGCAGACTTTGGCATCGGGATGGAACTCCGCCCGCCGTTTTTCGGCGGCAGCCGGTTTGGGATCGAAAAGCGCGGCGACATTCCAGCCGGCGGCGCGGTAGGCCTTGAGGTGGTGCTCGGAGATGCCGCCGCAGCCGATGAGGCCGATCGCGGGCCGGTAGGCGCGGGGTGCGGGCGGGGCGTAGGGAAGATCGGGTGCCGCGATGGTTTTGGCGGAGGCGGACTGGAGATCGTAGTTCGCGGACATGGGGAAAGAGGGAGGTTCAGCCGATCAGCGGCACGGTCTTGCGGAGGCGGCTGCTGAGGACCGCGGTATCCACGATCTGCTGGCCGATGCGGGCGAGGCGGGGCGAGAGCGGGCCATCGATTTTTTTGCCTTTTTCGAGACAATGGAGAACGTAGGCGACGGGGTTGTGGAAGGGATGGTCGAGGGAATCCACCGGCAGGTCTTCGCCTTCGGGCCTGGCGGCGGTTTGCAGGCGGACGGTGGGTTCGTAATCGTAGCTGGAAATGGTGCCGCGGGTGCCGACGATGACGAAGCCGCACTTGGGCTGGGGCTGGAGTTTCCACGGATCGGTGAAGGTGCCCCAGCGGGTTTCAAATTTGGAAAGGCCGGTCTCGTAGCGGGCGACGACGATGCTGTGCTCGTCGACTTCCAGACCTTGTGGCTGATCGACGATGGCGGTGACTTCGATGGGCTTGCGACCGCCCATGAACCAGGTGCCGAGCGTGGTGCCGTAGCCGAGGTAATCCAGCAGCGAACCGCCGCCGGCGGATTTTTTGTAGAACCAGCTTGCGGCTTTGCGTTTCGCGGTGGGGGTCTTTTCGATCTTGTCGGCGGCGTGCCAGAGAGGGCCGCGGTTGCCGCCGTAATAGTGGACTTCGATGACGCGTCCGATGCGTTTTTCGTCGATGAGCCGCTTTGCGGTGACGTGTGCCGGGACCCAGCGGAGGGGCCAGTTGATGATGAGTTGTTTTTTCGTCGCGGCGAGCGCGGCGATCATGGCATCGGCCTGGGCCAGGGTGGCGGCGAAGGGCTTTTCGACGAGAATGTGGGTGCGGTAGGGGGCGACGAGTTTCGTCCACTTCGCGTGGTCCGCGGTGGCGGGGCAGAGGATGACGAGGTCGGGGCGGGTTTGTTCGAGACAGCGGCGGTAGTCGGTGAACACGCGGTCCGGGGTGAGACCGAAGTTTGCCGCGGCCTGCTTCATGCGCGAGGGCTGCTCGTCGCAGATGGCGGAGATTTCCGCGTGGGGATGCTCATGCACCTGCCGGAGCAGGTCTCCCATGTGCATGTGGTCGAAGTTGATTCCGGCGATCTTCCAGCGATTTTTCATGAAGAGGAAAGGGCTGCGAAGGAGTAGGCGGAGGCGGGGGTGGCGACGAGCAGATTGTGCAGATCGCGTTCCGCCAGGCCCGAGCCGAGGAGTTGCCGTCGGAAGCCGGTGAGGAGATGGCTGAGGCCGGGGGAACCGCCGTAATGGCTCCAGTAAGCGCGGCGCGCGGCGTCCATGCCGAGCATGATCTGGTCGGGAAATTCCGGCAGCAGGGCGAGTATGAGGTCGAGCGTCGGGTTGCCCTGGCCGGGTTTCCAGCGGAAGGCGCTGTCGTATTCGATGCGGACGCCGCTGCCCAGGATTTCGCGATGATACGCGGGATCCGGCGAGCGATCGAGATGGGAAATGACGACGTGGCGCAGATCGACGCCGAGGGCGCGGAGCGTTTCGACCTGATAGAGGCCGAGCGTGCCTTGCTCGGTGTGGGTGAGGATGGGCGCGCCGGTGCGGCGGTGAGCCCGGGCGGCGGCGGCGAAGATTTTTTCCTCGCGGGCGGTGACGGCGGCGCCCGTGGCGATCTTGATCAGGCCGGCGCGGTGCGGGGTGCGCCGGACGAAGGGGCCGTTGCAATCGTGGGCGTCGATCCCGTGTTCGATCTCTCCGGTGAAGAGGTCCGCGAGCTGCTCTTCGGAATAAAAGCCGCCCCAGTGGCCGGGGTCGTAGTATTTGGAGAGGTGGAGGCCGGTGGGGCAAACGATGTGGACTCCGGACGCTTCGGAAATCGCGGCGAGTTTCCTGACGTTGCGCCCGCAATCGCAGGGCATGGAGTCGATCATCGCGCGCCCGCCGTCGGCGTGGAACCGGCGCAGCTCGGCGGTTGCGATTTCCACGGAATCGAGCAGGAAATCGGGGTTCGCATGAGTGGTGAAGCTCGCGTCGATGACGATGTGCTCGTGGGCGTAGCAGACGCCGAGTTGTGCGGGGGCGATGTCTCCGAGGACGGTGCGGACGAAGGAACTCATGGCCGGTTTTTCCGCCAGTCGCCGGAACCGGTGAAGGCGGGGCGGTTTGGGGTTTCCAGAACGGCGCCGCTCGCCCGCAGGCGGTCGCGGAGCAGGGCGGCGGGCAGGTCGCGCGCGCCGCAATGGCGGTCGAGCGAGATGGCGGCGGCGAAACCGGCGGCGGCGCCCATGCTCATCGTCTGCGCCATCGAGCGGCAGGAGGCGTGGGCGTCGTGGGTGGCGCTGAAGCAACGGCCGGCGATCCAGAGATCGTCGCGGCCTTGCGGGACGAGCGTGCGGTAGGGGACATCATAGGCGGCTCCGCCGGGGATGTAGCCCCAGACGGTTTCCTCGCCGCTGCCGTCGGGTGCGGCGCGGTGGTCCTCGATGGGCGCGCCGCAGAGCAGCACCGCGTCGTCGAAGCGCGCGACGCGGAAGCAGTCCTCGCGGGTGAGTCGGTATTCGCCGTAGACGCGGCGGGTTTCCCGGACGCCGATCTGGTGGGAAAGGCCGATGATGTTGGAATCGGCGAAACCGGGGACGCGGTCGCGGAAGAAGCGCTCGAAGACGAAAGCCTGCCGCCTGCCTTCCTGCTCGGCGAGCGTGAGCTGCTCGAAATCGGTGGCATCGACATCGGCCACCCGCACGGCGACGGTGGAGATGCAGCCGATGGCGTTCATCCGGTGCAGGCTGCCGGCCTTGCGGGGCAGGGCGTGGGTGCCTTCGTCAACGGCGGCGGCCATTTCGCGCATCAGCATTTTTTTCCCGCCCGCGGCTTCGTAGGCGGCGAGGTCGACGTTGCTCATGCGGAAGGTGGTGGTGAGCGTCTGCGCGGGTTCTTCCTCACCGGCTTTTTCAAAAGGGATACCGGCGAGCAGGCAGAGATCGGCATCTCCCGAGGCGTCGATGAAACGTTTCGCGGCGATGCGGAAAAATCCGCGTTTGGTGGAGATGACCACGCCCGTGATCCGGTCGGCGGCATCCTTTTCCGCGGCGACCAGGGTGGCATGCAGCAACACTTTCACCCCGGCTTCGGCGAGGAGTTCATCCCAGACAAGCTTGAGGCGTTCGGGATTGTAGTTCACCCCGGTCCCCGCGCCGTAGGTGTTCGGGCGGAGGAAAACCGCACCCGCGGCATCCAGCGCGTCGACGACCCGGTCCGGGATGCCGCCGGCGACTTTGCGAGGTTGCTCGCCGGGGGTGAAGAAGCCGTAGAAGGTATCCAGCATCTGCGTGCTCGTCCCGCCGGGGAATCCGTAGCGTTCGAGCAGCAGCACGCGGTGGCGCCCGCACTCGCGCGCGGCGATGGCGGCGCAGCACCCTGCGGAACCAGCGCCAACCACGAGCACGTCCGTTTCTCCCAGCAGGGGAATTTTTTCCAGCAGAAGCGGCGAGCGGGTGAAGGACATGGCTTGGGAAGGATGGAATCAGTCCGCGGCGAGCGTGAGCAGGAAATGTTTCATCCTAAATAGGAAGATAGCGAACCACGGAAGGCACGGAATTCACGGAAAAAGAAAGAGTTGTGATAAATGTTGGATCCGCCTTCCGGGTGAGGGAACCCATGGCTCCAATCTTCTGAAATTCCGTGCTTTCCGTGTATTCCGTGGTTTTCCTTTTTAGGTTCATGGTTGGGGATGGGTTGGGTGCGGACCGACGTTTTCGTAAAGTCTGGCGAGGCGGTGGGCGTGTTCGTCGTAGGCGGATTCAAAAAGCTCCACGGCGCGTTCCGCTCCCACGATCACGGCGCTGGTGAGCACCTTCGGCGGCTGGCCGGCGGCGGTGAGGCGGGCGGCGACTTCCGCCTTGATGGAGTTGATGAGCAGGCAGCCGCCGACGGTGGAGCCGGGCGCGACCGGCGTGTCGAGGCCGGGGATATGGACCATCGCATCGCCGGCGGGCGCGTCG
>CAZVSA010000269.1:0-5856 GCA_964629955.1 uncultured Luteolibacter sp. | reverse complement strand
CCGGAGCGCGAGGGCGCACTCCGGAACACGCGGGGGCGCGTGTGCTCCCCGAAGGCAAAGAGGCGGCGAACGTGATTCCGGGGTGCCATGTTTTCCCTATTCAAACGGGGAGAGCCGTGCGATGGATGGAAGGCCCGGTCCATCCGCTTATGTTTCCGCCACAGGAAAGTCGTATGAGATTCATTGCCAGGTTCCTGTGCAGGTGCGGCTTGGTTTTGGCTTGTGTCGCGCTGGTTCCTCTCCTGTTCGTCGCGGGTTGCCAGTCGAGCTTGCTGTATTACCCGCGTCCGTATGCTCCCGGGCAGGCCGCGTCGTGGGCGGAAGCCACACCCGGGAAACTCATCGAATTCCAAACCTCCCAGGGCCGCCAGCTCGCCTTTCTCCAGGGAAATCTGACATCTCCCCGCAATCTCTGGCTTGTCGGCTGCGGCAATGCCACGCTGGTTTTGGAATGGTCTCATTTCCTCGGACGCCACGGTTCCGCGGAAGACGCGTGGCTGCTCATGGATCTGCCGGGGTATGGAGACAGCGAGGGCTCGCCCAACCCGAAGGCGGTTTTGGAAAGTTGGCGGGCGGTGCTGCCACTGGCGCAAAGAGAGCTGGGCATGCCGGTGGAGCCCGGCCGGCTCCGCATTTTCGGCCATAGTCTTGGGGCGGCCACCTGCCTGATCGCCGCGTCCGAGTTCGGAATCCAGAAAGGCGTCCTGCTCTCGCCGTTCACCAGCACGATGGAGATGTCGAAGGTTCTCACGGGCCTTCCCCTCGGATTTCTGGTGCGCCATCGATACGACAATATCGTCCGCATCGATGAACTCGCGGACAGAGGGGCGGGAAGCCTTATCCTCATTCACGGGACCCTCGATTCCATTATCCCTGTTGGAATGAGCCGCCATCTCGCCTCCCTCCATCCGGAGCATGTCATCCTGCGCGAAGCCCCGGAAGGCGGGCACAACGATCTCTCCGTCCGCTACGCGGATCTCATTGCGGAAGCTCTGCGCGAGGCGGGCGAGCCCGGTTTGTGAATTCACCGGGGATACAAAAGATGGTCGCGCCGCCGGTTTTCAAATTCCCGCAAACCGGCTTCCCAGGAAGCCTTGATTTCCGGCAGAGGTTTTCCCGCCCGGATCGCTTCCAGTGTCGGGCGGTCTCCCAGCAGGGTGAGCATTTTCCCCAGCTCCAGGTTCCCGGAGTATTTTCCGTTCAAAGTGGCGGCCAGCACGATTCCCAGATCCACCGGTCGGAAGGCGTCCCGGTCGGTGAGGATCATTTGCACGCCCCTGCATTCCTCGCCTGCAAACACGCTGGAAATCGGGGTGAAGCGCACCGGCACGAAACGGATTCCGGGCAGGCCGGCCCGGTTCATTTCCCCCGCGAGCCACATGTCGTCGATGTAGGGGGCTCCCAGAATTTCAAATGGCGTGCCGGTTCCGCGTCCCACGCTCACTTTGCAGAACTCCAGAAGGCCGACTCCCGGGTAAAGTGCCGCCGCCGTCACACCGCGCAAATTCGGCGAGGGGTTCTGCCATGGAAGGCCCGTTTCATCGAACCATTCGATCCCGCCTCCCGCGCATTCCACCACTTCCAGTTCCACGTCCATGTTGCGTTCGCCGCGGATCATGCGGGCGAGTTCGCCCAGGGTCATTCCGTGCCTCACCGGGATTTCGTGGACGGCCACGAAACTCCGTTTTTCCGTGAGAACGGGGCCTTCCACCCCGCCTCCGATCGGATTCACCCGGTCCAGAACCATCACCTTCACGCCGTTTTCCGCCGCCGCTTCCATGCAATTCACCAGCGTGGAAATGTAGGTGTAAAAGCGGCATCCCACGTCCTGGATGTCGTACACCAACACGTCGAGATCCTTCAACTGTTCCGCCGAGGGAGTACGGCGTTCGCCGTACAAACTGTAAATCGGAAGCCCCGTTCCTTCGTCCTTCGTGTCGCCGATTTTCTCCTGATCCAGATCGGCGCGGATTCCGTGCTCCGGGCTGAACAACGCCACCAGCTCCACGCCCTCCGCTCCGTGCAGCAGATCGATCGTGGATTTTCGGATCCGGTTTTGCCCCGTCGGGTTTGTCACCAGGCCGATTTTGAGGCCTTTGATTCTCGCGAAGTTTTCCCTTTCGAGAACGTCGATGCCGTTCAGGACATCGAGTTTCCGTGGGGCTCCCACTTTCGCGCCGTCATCCCGTGCGGGCAGCGCGTCCGGCACATGAAGGAAATTGAAACCGGCCACCGCTTCCGCAGCCAGGGTTCCGAGATCCCGGCGCAAGGGAAGCACGTTGGTGCCGCCCTTCGGGTGATTCCGGTTTGTTAGAAAAACCAGCGAGGTGCCGGAATAGGGATCGATCCACATGCTCGGGCCGGTCCAGCCCGTGTGGCCGTATCCCCCGATGGGGAAATGCAGACCCCGCTGGCCCGTGAAGGGAGAGTCGATGTCCCATCCCAGGCCCCTTCGCGGCAGATCGGGCGGCGTCTGCACCGTGATCATCCGCTTCACGCTTTCTTCCGTCAGCACCCTCACTCCGTCCAGCTCCCCTCCGCTTTGGATCATTTTTGCAAACCTCGCCACATCCGCCGCGGTGGAGAACAATCCCGCGTGTCCCGCCACGCCATCCATCCGCCGCGCCGTCGGATCGTGCACGATCCCTCTCAGGATGCTGCCCTCCGCCAGCCGCTCGGTCGGCGCCACCCGCTCCGGATTTCCGGGATTTCCGCTGATTCTCCGGTAACCGGTGTCTTTGAGGCTCAATGGCCGGAACAATACCTCGTCACAGTATTCGTCCAGTGGCCGGCCGGAAACTTTCTCCACCAGCAATCCCAGAAGAATGAAATTGATGTCGCTGTAGCGAAGAATCGTTCCGGGAGGATTCGGCAGGGGTTCCGCACAGGCCCGGGCAAAGGCCGCTTCCGATCCGTTCCACGGAGGGTCCGGTGACAATCCGGCCCGGAGGCCCGAGGTGTGGGTGAGCAATTGCCGGACGGTGATCGCTTCCTTTCCGGCACCCGTGAATTCGGGGAGGTAGGTTTGCACCGTTTTCTCCAGATCGATTTTTCCCGCGTCCACCAGAGTCATCACCGCAGGAGCCGCCGTCATGACCTTGGTCAGGGACGCGAGATCGTAGATGGTGTCCGCCTGGTTCTCTTCTTCGGACGGAAGAAGCGACCGCTTTCCAAGAGCCTCCTCGTGCACGGTTCCCAATCGTTCCAGCCGGATCACCGCGCCGGGAATCACACCGCGGGAGATGGTTTGCAGCACCTGCTCGCGCATTTGCTCCAGGCGATCCTGGTGAAACACCGGTTCCGCCGCCACCGCCGCCGCTGCCAGCAGCAGGCCGCACATCCAAGAAAAGGTTTTTCCCATGCGTCCAGTCCATCCGTCCCGACCGTGTATCGTCAAGCCGCGGTCACCTGGAAACGTCCGTTGCCGGTCGAATGTTCGCCGCGCCCTCCCCGCGCCACACCCCGAACAACCACAACCAGTTGAAAGTCAGCAGCACCGCGGCGAGTGCCACATGCAGGACCTGCACCCAGGAATAAATGTGAATCTGCGCCATCACGATCCCCAGCACCATCTGGGCGAGGACGATTCCCAGCACCGCTTTTTCCACCGGCCCCGCTCCTCCTTCGCGATGGCGGGCGGTCAGCCAATACGCGGCGATCGCCGCCACCAGCACCACCCACGAGAAACTTCTGTGGATGAGATAGGGGAGGGAGCCCTCCAATTCCCCGATCCATGCCTCGCGCGGCGCGTCTTTCCTTTGTTTCGCGAGTTCGTCCGTCAATTCCCGCACCTGGGCTCCGATGATGCCTTCCGCCACGATCACCACCAGAAGAACGATCACCGACCAAAGCAGCCATTTGCGGGGACGATCCGCCATTTTCACCCGCCATGGAGCATCCGTTCCTCTCCAGGCGCAGTATGCCAGCATGCCGAGCAGTGCCATTGCCAGCGCCAGATGCGTTGTTAGAACACCGGGGCGCAGACCGCTGTACACCACCCGCGCGCCCATCCAGGCATTCACCAGCACCACGACCAAAGACGCGAACGCCATCCAGAAGACCCATGGGCGCTTCTCCCTCTGCCAGAATCCCGCGAGGAACGTGGCCACGGTGAAAAATCCCACCGGCAGGCTGAAAAGCCGGTTCACGAACTCTGTCCACACATGCTGCGGATTGAACTCCATCCGCAGCGATTCCACGGTAATGCCAGCCGGATCCCGGCCCATTCTTTCCGCCTTGCGCTGGAATTTCTCCACCGGGAGTTTTTCAAAATCCACCTGCTCCACCGAGGTCGGGGGAATCAGGCGGCCCCAGCACGTGGGCCAGTCCGGACAGCCCATCCCCGCTCCGGTCACGCGCACGATCGGCCCCACGAACATCAGGGCCAGCACCGAAACCAGCGCTGCGACCGCCAGTTTCTGGAAACGGTTCATCGGCATGCGCGGACGATGGGCGGATGCCTTTTCCCGGGCAACCTGGAAGTTTCACGCACCTGCCCCGAGGCGGCAAACGGAGCGCCGGCTTCAGCCGGCTTGGGAGGGAGAGCGGGGTATGCCAAAGCCGGCTGAAGCCGGCGCTCCATTTGTCGTTCCGCGTCTGACCTTTTGTACCCGCGATTCGGAAACATCTGCAACTCACTTGCATTGTCGTGAATTGCGGCACAATTTCCCCTCGTGCGCGGCTCTCCCGTCTTTCGTTCCCTGTTTATGGTCATCGGCCTGATCGCCGCCGGTTGCGGGCTGGTGGTGCTCACTTCCGCACGCACTCCACCCGGACACACCACGATCACGGACTCCCCGCGGATCACCCTCCCGGAGCCGGGCCTCAGCCCGTTCCGCCTTCTTCTTTCCAATCGGGCCGCCGAAGTGGTTTTGGATTCGGGAAATGGTTCTCCGGTACGGTTCGAGGATACCCAATCCTCCTTGAGCGGACATCTTGCCCTCGATCCCGCGAACCCCCATGTTTCCGTGATCGTCCGCTGGGCCGATTCCCCGGCGGAGGGAGAGCACCGCTTCGCCAGGCTCACCATCGAGCCGCCCGGGCAGCCCACGTTCACCCATGTTTTCGATTCCGCCGGGGACATCGACGATTTCCAGGAGCTTCCCGTCCTTCCCCTTCCATGAGCGGAACCCACGATCATTGCGCCCATCACGGCCATCACCACGAGCTGGTGATCGAGGACCTCGCGGTGTCCTACCGCAATCTCGTTGCCTTGGAAAAAGTGAACCTCGCCACCTCCTGCGGCACGCGCGTGGCTCTCATCGGCCCGAACGGAGCGGGGAAAAGCACCTTGCTCAAAGCGATCGCGGGCTTGGTGCCCCGCACCGCCGGAGCCATCCGCTGGAGAGGGGCCGCCGTGCGGAAATGGTCCCGCGAGTTCGCCTATCTTCCCCAGCGCGAGGAGGTCGATTGGTCGTTTCCCATCACCGTGCGGGGCCTCGTAGAAATGGGCCGCTATCCGCAAACCGGCTGGTGGAGGAAATTCAGCGCCAAGGACCGCGATGCGGTGGATGAGGCGCTGGAATCGCTGGCCCTCATGCCCCTCCAGCACCGCCAGATCCGGGAACTGTCCGGCGGCCAGCAACAACGGGCGTTCCTCGCCCGGTCACTGGCCCAGGAAGCCCACGTCCTGCTCCTCGACGAGCCCTTCGCGGGACTGGACCGGAACGCTTCCCAGCTCCTCGGCGATCTCCTCGCACGGCTCGCCCACGAAGGCCGCCTCGTGATCGCCTCCCACCACGATCTCGCTTCCGTCCCGAAACTTTTCGACGAAGCGCTCGTGCTGGCCACCCGCCCGCTTGCCTACGGCCCCGCCGCGGAAGTGCTTTCTGCCGAGGTGATCGAAAATGCCTTCCG
>CAZVSA010000268.1:5173-5871 GCA_964629955.1 uncultured Luteolibacter sp. | reverse complement strand
GTCGCAGATCGGGCAGTCGAGCGGATGGTTGATGAGAAGGAATTCCATCACCCCTTCGCGGCATTTTTCCACGAGTTCGCCGCTGGTGCGGAGGCCCATGTTTTCGCCGACGGTGTTGGCGCAGGCGATGACGGGGCGGGGCATCCAGCCGATCGGTTCGTAGCCGGTCTCGTCGCGTTTCGGCTCCTCGCCGGGAGCGGGGCGGGGCGGCATGCCCATCTGGATGAGGCACATCCGGCAGTTTCCCGGGGAACTCAGTTTGGGGTGGTAGCAGTAATGGGGAACGGAAACGCCCGCCTGGCGGCAGGCTTCGATCATGCGGGTGCCCTTCGGAAATTGATGCCAGACACCGTCAATCTGGACGTTGACCATGCCTTTTTCTGCGGCAAGGTCTTTGGGCAGCTTGAGGTCCGCGGTTGCCGAAGGTGTGTCGCTCATGGCTGGGAAAGCGCTCCGGATGGGGAGTCGGTATGCAGGTTCCGGAGGTCGCCGGGCGGCAATATGTCGGGACCGGGGGAACCCGGCAAGCGTGCTTTGTGAAAAATTTCACAAGCTCACGGGGAAGCGTCAGACCTTCCGGTGGGAGAGGTCCGCGGAGGCGGCGGCTTCGGTGAGGAGTTCTCCGGCGCGGGAGATGAGCGTTTCCAGAGGCAGCCCGGTATCAGCGAGGGCGTGGATGGATTGGAAAAGGCCGCTGG
>CAZVSA010000268.1:0-5163 GCA_964629955.1 uncultured Luteolibacter sp. | reverse complement strand
CGCAGAATCCGGTGACGGGAATGCCGAGCGCACGGGCCATGCGGGCGAGGGCGACGGGGCCTTTTCCGGAGAGGCTTTGGTGGTCCAGCGCACCTTCTCCGGTGATGACGTGGGTGGCGGAGGAGACCCGGGATTCGAGATTCAGCAGACCGGCGAGCACGTCGAAACCGGATTCGAGCCGTGCGTTTGCGAAATGCATCAATCCAAACCCCAGCCCTCCCGCGGCTCCCGCTCCGGGGGTGTTGGCGGCGGTTTCGCCTCCGGAAAGCGCGACGAGGCGTTCCAAGGCAAGTTCGAGCGCTTTTTGATCGTCTTTTGTGGCGCCTTTTTGAGCGGAGAACACCGCGGTGGCTCCGTTTTCGCCGAGGAGGGGATTGTCCACGTCGCAGGCGGCGATGATTTCGGGGAGGTCGATGCGGGCGCTGGGGTCGATGGCGGAAACGTCCGTCATGGCGTCGGGGGAGGGGAGCAGCGTTTGGCCTCCGGAGTTGAGGAAGCGGACGCCCAGTGCGGCGGCCATGCCCGCTCCGCCGTCGTTGGTGGCGCTGCCGCCGATCCCGAGGATGATTTGTTTCACGTGGTGGTTGGCGATGGCGTGCGCCATTTGCATGCCGATTCCTAAGGTGGTGGCCGCGCGCGGCTGGCGTTCTTCTTTTTTCAAGCGCCAAAGCCCGGAGGTTTCCGACATTTCCATGATCGCAACCGGCCCGTCGCCGGTATCGGCGAGGAGGTAGCGGCTTGCGACGGGGCGGCCGAGGGCGTCCACGGCATCGCATGAAATCCAGTGGGCGTTGAGGATCGGTCCGAGGGTTTCCATGAAGCCTTCCCCGCCGTCTGCGATGGGGCAGAGATCGATTTCCGCGTCCGGGAAGGAGCGCCTGACTCCCGCGGCGATGGCTGCGGCGGCTTCACGGGCGGTGAGGGAGCCTTTGAATTTGTCGGGTGCGATGAGGAAGCGTGGGTTCATGGGCGGCGGAGGGGGTTACCGTGTGCCGCTGCAAATGTAAATCCTCCGGGGGGTGTCTGTTTGCCAAGGGCTTTCCATGAGGGGGAATGGAAGATTTTCAAAACCACGGATTACAGGATTTTACGGATGAATAATCACGAATCATGATGGATTTGAGGATTCCGGGAATTCAACCGGGCTGGGTGTCAAAAAAACCGTTGCGTGAGGGTTTTTCATCGGTGTGCTGATTACGGAATTTTGTGAAAAGCCATGGCTGCTTTTTGTGCGATCATGTTTCGAGACGCAGGAATTCAAGAAGCGTGGGCGTCCCGCCCACATCTTTGCTCAAGTGGGCGGGACGCCCACGCTCCTTGACTCGTGATGGAGCCGCTGGTGTCGGTCACAGGATTTCGCAAAACGCCATAGCGGTCCGGATGTGCTGCTTGCTGATGATCCGGATCAGGTCCAGATGGATTTCTGTTTTTTGGGAGGAGCCGATTGCGGCTGGGCGAGGGCTTCAAAGGCGCGGCGCTCGCGGGCGTGGAAGAGGGCTTCGTCGAGGGTGATCATGCCGGATTGGAGAAGCTCGGTGATGGATTGGTCGATGGTGCGGTTGCCCTCGCGGTGGCCGATTTCCATGAGGCCCACCATTTGTTCGAGTTTGCGCTCGCGGATGCAGTTGCGGATGGCGTGGGTGGCGACGAGCGCTTCGGAGGCGAGAACCCGGCCCGCTTGATCGGCTCGGGGAATGAGCCGCTGGCTGATGATGCCTTGGAGGACTCCGGAGAGCTGGGTGATGATCTGGGGTTGTTGTTCCGAGGGGAAAACATCCACGAGGCGGTCCACCGTCTGGGGGGCGTCGGGGGTGTGCAGGGTGGAGAGCACGAGGTGTCCGGTTTCCGCGGCGGTGAGGGCGATGCGGATGGTTTCCAGATCGCGCATTTCGGAAACGACGATCACATCAGGGTCCTGCCGCAGGGCCTGGCGGAGGGCGCGGGGGAAGCTGTGGGTGTCGTTGCCGATCTCGCGCTGTTTGATCAGGCAGGACTGGTGCTGATAGATGAATTCGATGGGGTCTTCGAGGGTGACGATCACGCCGCTCCGGGTTTGGGAAATGCGCTGCACCATTGAGGCGAGGGTGGTGGATTTTCCCGATCCGGTGATGCCGGTGATGAGGATCAGCCCGCTGCGGAGCCGGCAGAATTGCTCGATCACCTGATGGTGGCCGAGCGTGGCGAGATCCGGGATGTCCTGCAGGATGAAGCGGAAGGCGGCTTCGGCGTGGCCGCGGGCGATGTGGACGTTGCCGCGGAAACGGCCGACTCCTTCCACCTGCAACGCGTAGTCGAGTTCCCATTCCTCTTCGAGCGTGGCGCGTTGGGCTTCCGAAAGGGTGTCGAGAATCAGGGAGCGGACGATGTCCGGCGGGAGCGGTTCCTCGTCGATGGCGACGAGGGAGCCATTGCCTCGGGCGCAGGGTGGAGCCCATGGGCTGAGGTGGAGATCGGAACCGCCGAGCCGGACGGTTTCCTTGAGGTAGTTGGTGATTTCCTGGGCCATGACCGGATTTATCCCGAGATGCCGCGCATGGCACGATCAAAATCCTGCGGGCGGGGGCAGACGGCCCGTGCGATTTCGGGCTCGATGAATCCCTGCCGGGCGGAGGCGACGAGGTAGTCGAGCAGGGAGCAGTTCGCTTCGTCGTGGGAGCGGCGCAGGTGGTCCTGCAATTCCCCCGAGCGGCGCTCGATGATCCAGCGCCGGGTGGCGGCTTCGTTCTGCATGTATTCCATGACGGGGAACAGGCCGCCTCCGATGCGCGGCAGGAGATGCTGCGAGAGGATGCCGATGAGCTGGGAGGCGAGGAGATGGAGGGCGGCTTCCGCTTTGTCGCCGAGCAGGCGGGTGAAGCGTTCCACGGTTTCCGCCACGCTGCTGCTGTGCATGGTGGAGATGACGAGGTGGCCGGTTTCCGCGGCGCGCAGGGCGGTGAGGGCGGTTTCCGCGTCGCGGATTTCGCCGATGAAAATGATGTCCGGGCTTTGGCGCAGGGAGGCTCTCAGGGCGGTGGCGAAGCTCGCGGAGTCCTGCCGGATTTCACGCTGGGAAAAAAGGCAGCGATCGTTGCGGAAGAGATACTCGATGGGATCTTCCAGGGTGACGACGTGCCTCGGGAGTTCGTGGTTTGCCCAGTCGAGGCAGGAGGCGACGGTGGTGGATTTTCCCGCTCCGGTGGGGCCGGTGACGAGAATGAAGCCCATCCGCCGCTGCATCCATTGCCGGAGGAGAGGGGCGGGGAGGCCGAGTTCTTCGAGAGAGGGGACCTCCGCGCGGACCGGCCGCATGACCGCCGCGAGAGTCCCTAGCGTGTGGTAGAGGTTCACCCGCAGGCGGAGACCTTCCGCGATCTGCCAGGAGGCGTCCGCCTCGGGCTGGGATGCGGGGTCCGCGCCGCAGGCCTGCCAGATGTCTTCCAGTGCCTCTCTGGGGATTGGTCCGGGGTGGAGGATTTCCACATCATGCCCGCGGCGGATGCGTGGGGGTTCTCCTTCCCGGAGAAAGACGTCCACGGCGTCCTTGCGGAAGGCGTCGCGGATCAACTGGACAAGTGCGGACTCCATGGGTGCGGTGGCGGGGAGGGAACTCATGCGCCGCCGGAGAGGGAATGGCCGGAAGATTGCACGTTTTTGGTTGTGGGGGCGGGGGAGGGGATGCGGGATTTGGGAATGAAGGGGGATGCGAGAGCCTGCTCGAAATCGAAGATCTCGGAGAAGTCCTCCTTGCTGTCGGAGTCCTGTTTGCCGAACACCTGTTCCTCGATGAGATGGAAGACCATGTCGCCGATGTCCTGGCATTTCCGGATCCCCCATTCGCGCATCAAGGTGGACGCCATGGGGCCGAACTGCTCCAGGGCATGATCGCGGCAGCCGGTCAGGAGTTCCGGGCCGCTCACGTGGCGCTGCTCCCCGCTATTGGAGTCGGCGATCCTTTTGAGGGTGAAATCCAGCGCGTCCTTGAGAAAAAAGTAGGCTTGCGGATCGAATCGCCCGTCCCGTTTCAGGATGGAGGCGACGGATTGCTCGAACTGCATGGCTTGCACTTCGGCAGGTTGAACGACCGGGCGGGTGGTGTCAAAGAGCTTCCTGACGAAAGAACGCGGGGTTTCCGGGCCGCCGCCGGCCGTTTTCCGCCCCTCCATCCGGGACGGGGCGGGTTCCAAAACAAGGACGTTTCCGTCTTCCATTCCGGCTTGATACTTCGGGCCTCAAGCCGGAGGCTTCGCCTCCATGTCCGCAGCCGTCCAGCACACCCTCGCAGGTTCCGCCACCCTCGAAGGAACTTCCCTGCACACCGGGGAAAAGGTATCCCTCACCATCAAGCCCGCTCCCGAGGACCACGGATTCAAATTCCGCCGGGTCGATCTTCCCGACCAGCCGTTCATTTCCGCCGACGTGAGCAAGGTCCAGACCGTCGAGCGCGCCACCACCCTCGCCGAGGGTTCGGTGAAAGTTCATACCGTCGAGCACGTCCTCTCCGCGCTCACCGGCATGGGGGTGGACAACGCGCTCATCGAGATGAACGCCAACGAACCACCCATCGGGGACGGCTCCTCGAAACCTTTCGTGGAACTCATCAAGAAGGCCGGCATCGTCCCCCAGCAGGCCTACCGGAAAACCTGGGAAATCCGCGAGCCCATCCATCTCGAAACCGGCGATGGCACCATCATCACCATCGTTCCCAGCAAGACCTTCCGGGTTTCCGTGACGAATGTCGGGCCCGATGGCCGTTTCACCCAGTATTTCTCCACCGAGGTCACTCCCGAAAACTACGAGAAGGAAATCTGCTCCGCCCGCACCTTCGTTTACTACGAGGATGTGAAACCGCTTCTCGACAAGGGCCTGATCAAAGGCGGCTCGCTCGAAAGCGCCATCGTCATCCGCGACAACGAGGTGATGTCCAAGGAAGCTCTGCGCTTCACCAACGAATTCGCCCGCCACAAGGCGCTCGATCTCATCGGCGACCTCATGCTCTCCGGCAAGCGCATCCACGGCCACGTCATCGCCGTCAAACCCGGCCACGGTCCCAACACCAAAATGGCCGCCACCCTCAAGTCCGAGTACGCCCGCCTCCGCTCGATGGTCCCCGCACCCTTCCCCCTCCCGCAGGGCGGGCAGCGAACCTGCAAATGGGGGCCATCTTCATTCCGCGAAACCATA
>CAZVSA010000267.1:0-5903 GCA_964629955.1 uncultured Luteolibacter sp. | reverse complement strand
CACCCAGATGTTCGGGATCAAGCTCGGTCTCGACGGCCCGAGGCGGCTTCTCCGCGAGTTCCTCGCCTATCCGGAACACGGCGTCACCGTCATCCACGTCGCCGGCACCAACGGCAAAGGCAGCACCTGCGCGATGATGGACTCCATCGCCCGCTCCTGCGGCCGCCGCACGGGGCTTTTCACCTCCCCCCACCTCATCGACTTCCGCGAGCGCATCCAGGTCTCCGGCCAGGAAATTCCCGAAGAAAACTGCGCCGCTCTGCTCACCGAACTCCGCGCCATCTGCGAGCGGCTCGATCCCCATCCCACCTTTTTTGAAATCGCCCTCGCACTTGCCATGCGCTGGTTCCGCGAACGGGCATGCGAGCTGATCATCCTGGAAACCGGCATGGGAGGGCGGCTCGACGCCACCACCGCGGTCCCCGCCGACCTATGCGTCATCACGCCGATCGGCCTCGATCACACCCAGTGGCTCGGGGAAACGCTGGAGGAAATCGCCCTCGAAAAAACGGGGATTCTTGTCGAAGGGAAACCCTGCATTTCCTCCCCCCAGCACCCTGATGCCGCCCGCGTCATCGAGATGGAAGCCAACGAAAAGCGGGCTCCTCTCCTCATCATCGGGGAACCGCTGCTGGGTTACCCCATCCCGCTCTCCGGCGAGCACCAGGCATGGAACGCCGCTCTTGCCGTCACCGCCCTCCATCGCGCCGGGCTTCCCATCGGAGCGGACAACGTCCGCCACGGCCTTTCCCGCCTGCAATGGCCCGGCCGCTTCGAGAAATTCGACCACCACGGAAAAACCGTCGTTCTCGACGGCGCGCACAACCCCCACTCCGCCTCCGTTCTCGCCGCCACATGGGAGTTGGAATTCCCCTCCGTGAAGCCGTCCCTCGTTTTCAGCGCGGTCGCCACCAAGGATCTGTCCGGCATTCTCACCCCGCTGGCGCCGCTCTGCTCACGCATCCATTTCTGCCCGGTGGCCACTCCGCGCGCCGTGCCACCGGAGCAACTCGCTTCCTCGCTCCCTCCCGCAGCGCCTCCGCACGGGATTCACCCCGGTTTCGAGGAAGCGTTCCGCGCCGCGCTCGAAAATCCCGGCCCGGTCCTCGTCGCGGGTTCGCTCTACCTGGTGGGCCAGGCCCGCGCCCACCTCACCGGGCGGGATTTCCAGTCCTCCACCCAGTAGCAGGACTCAACCCGAATCCCGAAGATCACAGGCGGGACGCCTGTGCCCCTTTGCGTTTTTCTCCGCGACCTCCGCGCCTCCGCGTTTCGATGAATTCAGAAAAATTCTTTGAAAAGAGTTACCTTTTCCTGAAACCCGCCTCACTCCGTGGGCCCGGGGCCCATGTTCCAGAAACGATGCATGGTCTCAAGATCCGGGGTGCTCAGCGGACGGACCACGCGAAACCCGAGCCAAGGCGCGTTGGTGAAATACCAGATCGACTTGGGAATCTGCGGATCCATCACTTTCCATGCCGGAGCGCTGGCAAGTCGGGATGCGCTGCGGAGATTTTCCACGTCGGTGTCCCAGTGGCCGCCGCGGGCCACCGTGGGATAGCGGTCGGCAGCGGGAATCCAGGGACCGGCGGCTCCGTCCTGGATGCTCGCGTAGGCTTCGGGTTGATACTGGTCGAGAACCAGCTCGGCCACGTTCCCGTGCATGTCATGAAGCCCCCAGGCGTTGGGCTTTTTCGTGCCCACCTTCTGGTATTGGTATTCGGAATTGTCCGCATACCAGGCGTAGTCTCCCAAGGACGCCGGATCGTCGCCGAAATGATAGGCGGTCGCGGCACCCGCACGGCAGGCGTATTCCCATTCCGCCTCGGTGGGCAGGCGGTAAAAATGCCCGGTCTGGCCGCTGAGCCATTCGCAGAACTTGCTGGCGGCATGCTGGGTCATCCCCACTGCGGGAAACTCCTTGGAATACCCATCCCCCATCTCGAAGTGCATCGGGATATACGGCGGGGTGGGCTGGGTGATGGTATCGAGGAGCGTTTCCCCGTCCCTCACCTCCGGAGGTTCGGAGGTGGTGAGATTCGAGTCGCGGTTGAGCGTGCCGTCCTTGTTCCGCGCCATTCCGTTTTCCATGAAGGGGCGGTAGAGATCCCAAGTCACTTCCACCTTGCCCATCCAGAAGGGCTCGATGACGACTTTCCGCTGCGGCCCCTCATCCGGGTTTCTGCCCGCTTCGGAGTCCGGCGAGCCGATCACGAATTCCCCTCCCGGAATGGGCAGCATCCCGAAGGTCGCGCCATCGGCGAGAGGCACCTTCTCCTCGTAGGGCTTCATTTCCTCCGGCCCCGGATCAGGTGTCTTGTTGATGAGTTCGTGAAGCGCCCGGGTGGTTGGCAGGAGCTGGGGATTCGGCGGATCTTCGGCGGATGCGGATGCGGCGGCGAAGAGGAAAAGAACGGCGGTGCGGCGATTCATCCAGGATTCAAGCGAGTTTGTATTGGCCCGGGACCGGGACCGCGGGCACCGGGTGGGAATCGCCGAGACCGAGCGTGTCGGAAGCGAGATCCTGATCCGACTTCCAAAGATCCTCCCAGGTGATCCGCTGGCCGGTGTGCGCCGCTTCCCGGCCGAGAATGCCGAGCATCGTGCTCTTCGCCATGTATTCGCCGGTGTTGAGCGGCTCGCCCTTGCGGATGGCTGCAAACCACTCGTTGTGGCAGACCTGATACATGTTTTCCACTTCTCCGCGGAAGGCCCAGGTGATCTTGCCGTCGCGGTCCTTGGTGAGCACCCGTCCGGGGGCTTCCATGGTTCCGTTTTCGCAGAACACGCGGTCCACGACCTCGCTGAACGCGCCCTGGAACTGCCGCTGCCCGACATGGCAGAAAATGCCGCCCGGATATTCGTACACCACGTCGTAGTGGTCCCACACGTTTCCGTCGTCGCTGCGCTGGGCACGACCACCGCCGGCACGGGCCGCGATCGGGTCCACATCCCCCATCGCCCAGCCGATCTTGTCCACCGTGTGGATGCATTGCTCGAGGTACGGGCCGCCGGAAAGCCATTCGTGGCCCATCCAGTTTCTCACCTGCCACTCGACGTCTCCGAATTTGGGATCGCGTTGATCGACGGAGGTGGAGGGCTTGGGCACGCCCGCCAGATAGGTGCCGTAAACGGACACCACCCGGCCGAGTTCGCCCGAAAGCACCTTTCCGTATCCTTCCCGCGTGTTCGGCGAGAAGCGCCAACAGTAGCCGTGCTGGATGGTGATGTTCTTGTCCTTGGCGATCCGGGTGGATTCCATGACCGACTTCACGCCGGCAACGTCCACGGCCATCGGTTTTTCAGCGAAAACATGTTTTCCGGCTTCCACCGCGGCGCGGAGATGCTGCGGGCGGAATCCCGGAGGCGAGGTGAGCAGGACCACGTCCACACCGCTGTCGATCACCTTCTGGTAGGCGTCGATCCCCGTGAAACGGCGCTCCTCGGGAACGTCGATGCGGTCGCCGAAGCTCGAAAGATGGTTGAGGCTGGAGGTGATCTGCTCGGGGAACGTGTCGCCCACGGCCCAGAGTTTCACGTTCGGGTCCGCGGAAAGCGCCTGGGTGGCGGCTCCGGTGCCTCGTCCTCCGGAGCCGACGAGGCCGACCTTGAGGACCTTCTGATCAATGCCCCCGGCGCGGAGGACATTCGGGAAACCGGCGACTGCGGCGGTGGCTCCGGCAGTGGCGAGGAAATGGCGGCGGCTGGTGGGCAGGTTCATGGGCTCTTTGGATGCAAACGTTCGGAAGATAGCCGGGCTTTCACTTTCCGGCGAGGAGAATCATGCACCGGCATTCCCCTCTCCACAACACCCCGTTGCCCGCCAAATCGATCAAAAGCGGATCTTTTTCGACAAGACAAGCGATTCACGGTGCGAAATACTCCCCCAACCCGGGCAACCACGCCCTCCCGCAATGAAGCCGGTCCGCGAACAACTCGCCTCCCATTCCCCCACCGAGCTGGTCTCCTGCTCGCGCATCCGGGGACAGGACTTCGGCTGCCTCTGGCATTTCCACCCCGAGTATGAGCTGACCCTCTGCCTTTCCGGCGGCACCCACCGCTGGGTGGGCGACCGGATCTCCCCCCTCGCCGGCGGCGACCTGGTGTTCCTCGGTTCCAACCTGCCCCACGACTACCGCAACGATCCTTCCCCCGGGCAGCCCGCGAAACCCGTGGACGCTGTGAACGCGCAGTTCCCACCCTCGTTCCTCGGGGAGGACTGGCTGAAACCCGCGGAAATGAACGGCATCTCCCGTATTCTTCAGGAAGCCGCCCACGGCCTGAGCATCCACGGAGCCACCCGCGAACGCATTGCCGGACACATGATCCGCATGCTGGGCCTCCACGGGATGCGCAGGCTGATCCTGCTTCTGGAAATTCTGGACGACCTCGCATCCGCTCCCGCCGACGATCTCGCGCGGATCTCCTCCCCCGGTTTCACCCCGGAGATCCACGGCGCGGACGACGAGCGGATGGGGCAGATTTCCGCGTTCATTCAGGAAAAAATCGACCAACCGCTCTACCTCTCCGATGTGGCCCGCCACGCCGGCATGAGTTCCATCACCTTCAGCCGCTACTTCCGCTCCCGCACGGGAAAGACGTTTCCCAACTACCTCAACGAACTCCGCATCGCCCGCGTCTGCCGCCTGCTGGTGGAGACCGACGGCACGGTCAGCGAAATCGCCTGGAACTGCGGCTTCGACTCCCTCGCGAACTTCCAGAAGCAATTCCGGAAAATCCACGGCTGCACACCGAAAGACTACCGGCGCAAGGCCATCCGCTCAGACCGGTAGCAACGCCGCCGCCCCATCGTCCAGATACAGAGTCACCGCCGGGTGGCGTTGCAGATAGGATGCAGGAAGCTGGTCGGTGACCGGCCCGTGGAGAGCGGCGGCCACCACATCCGCCTTGTTCCGGCCCCACGCCAGCAATGCGATTTCCCGCGCTTCGAGGATCGTCCCGCAGCCCATGGTGATCGCCTGAAGCGGCACGTTTTTCAGCCCGCCGAAAGCCGACGCCGCATCCTCGCGGGTCCGCGGATCCAGTTCCACCAGGCGCGTCCGGGAATCGATGGCCGCACCCGGTTCGTTGAATCCGATGTGCCCCGTCCGGCCGATTCCCAGAATCTGGAAATCGATGCCCCCGGCCTCCCTGATCCGCTCTTCGTATTTCCCGATCTCCCCGGTCTCCCACGGCAGATGGGCGTTCCCGGGCAAAAGATCCACATGGGAAAACAAATTCTCCCGCATGAACGAGCGATAATTCCGCGGATCATCCTCAGCGAGGCCGAGGTACTCATCGAGGTTGAACCCGATCACCCCGGAAAAGCTCAATCCCTCCTCGCGGTGCATCCTCACCAGTTCCCGGTAAAACGGCAAAGGCGAGCTGCCGGTGGCAAAGCCAAGCACCGCGGCCCGGCCCTCCGAGGCCCGCCTGCGGATCAATCCGGCAACCTTTTCCGCCAGCTCGCGGCACGCGGATTCCGGAGTTTCAAAAACCAAGCTTTTCATGCGCAAACGGAACGTAACGGCCCGGCCCGCACGGCATCCACCTCTTTTCCATCACATCCGCCCGCTTTTCCGTGGATTTGGCGCGACAAGGCCAACCGCCCGGCCAAAGCGGGGTTTTGCTTTCCAAGCCACCCCGCCACAGCCACAGTCCGCCCCCATTTCCCCATCTCATGTCCGACGCCCGCAAGCCCTTTCCTTTCCGCGACTTCGAGCCCAAATGGCAGGCCCGCTGGGAAGCCGATAAAACCTTCCGCACCCCCGGCCCCGGCGACGAAGGATTCGATCCCTCAAAGCCGAAATACTACGTGCTCGACATGTTCCCGTACCCCTCCGGAGCGGGCCTCCACGTCGGCCACCCGGAAGGCTACACCGCCACCGACATCATCGGCCGCG
>CAZVSA010000266.1:0-5903 GCA_964629955.1 uncultured Luteolibacter sp. | reverse complement strand
GCCGAGCCCGAGGCGGGCGCGGCGGTGCATCGGTAGAAGGGAAATGTCATGGCCGCCGAAGCAGACCGACCCGGCGTCCGGCGGGACCAGCCCGGCGATCATGTAGAAGGAGGTGGTTTTCCCCGCTCCGTTCGGGCCGAGCAGGCCCACGATCTCGCGGGGTTGGACGGTGAGGGTCACGCCATCGACGACGGCTCTTCCGCTGTAGGTTTTGCGGAGTCCGGAGACGAAAAGGGCGGCGGAGTCCTTGTTGGTGCAGGAGGAACCGGGATGATGCATGGGAAAACGGTTGGGGCTTATCGCTCCTGGTTGAGGGGCGTGCCCAGCTCCCAGTGTCCTTCGGTGACGAAACTTCCGCTGGTGAGGATGCGGAGTTTTTCATTGGGGCGGGTGGCGCGGAAGAACCGGTTGCCTTGTTTGACCCAGGGGAACCCGCCGCTGATGATGATCTGCCCGGTTTTGATCTCGTAGCTGAGGATCGCGCCGCTGGCTTCGATGGGATCGTCCCCGTCGACGCCTTTCTGGATGATTTTCACGGCTCCGGTGGCCACGATGCGTTCCGGGTCGCCGAAGCCTTCGCTGATTTTTCCCAGATTCATCATTCCGTCGTCCTTCGCCCCGGGATCTTTCTCTTCGCGGGGTTCTTTCTCCGGTTTTGCCGCGAAAAACACCTTCAACTCGTTCGCTCCGCTCAGCTCGAAACGGGGATCTTTCACCGTGACGTTCTTGAGGAAAACGAGAACGGCCTCATGGAAGTAAGCGCCGTCTTCACAATGAATGAAGGTAAGGGTGGGGTCGGGCTCGACTTCGAGGGGGGCGGCATCGGGGGTTTCCTCCGCGCGTTTTTCCGCTTCATCGGCGATGAGGGTCATGCCGCTCCGGCGGAGGAAGCTCGTGGCGGCCCGGCGCGCGCCGTCGCTGGCGGTGGTGGCGTCCGCGAGTTCGCGTTGTGTGGCGGCTGCGGTTTCGCCCGCCGTTTCCGCGAGCGGGGCGGCGTCCTTTTCCAGAGCCGCGATTTCATCCGGAGTCAGGCGCGGTGGTGGCTCGGCCAAGACCGGCAGGGCGAGCAGGGAGGCACCCAGCAGGGCGGTGGCGCGGAGTGGAGAGGGGCGCGTGTTCATGGCGGTCTCGGCGGGGGGGGTGGCGATGGTGATGGATGCGGGACCGGAGAGAAAACCTTCCCTAGTCTCGAAGTGGTATACGAGGGCGGTTCCTTCCGCAATCAATCGTTCGGAATCGATCCGCACGGATTTTTCCGCGGTGAGAATGCCTTCGGTTTGGTCGAAGATGGCTTCGCCGAGGTCGATCCGGCCGTTTTTCCGTCCGTCCGGGTGAAAGCGCTCCATGGAGATGTCTTCGCCGCTGATCCGGCTGGCGCTTTCCAAAGTGATCTTGCTCGCACGGCTGACCTCGATCAGTTTCCGGTTTTTGTCGTAGCGCGGGACCATGACGGATTCCAGCACGCTGCCGTAGGGGAGCAGGGAAACCGCCGGGATTTTCACCGACGGTTGCGCTTCCTCTTCCTCCGCGGAGGCGAGGAAAGGAAGGGCAAGCAGCAGGATGGGAGGCAGACGTTTCACGGCGGAGGATTCAAGGAGTGTGGGCGTCCCGCCCACTTGGCAAAGATGTGGGCGGGACGCCCACGCTCCTTGAATGAATTAGTGCGACGCGTGGTGGATCGCGACGAGTTTGACGAGGAGGTCTTCGATAAATTCGAGCGGGATCTGGTTGGGGCCGTCGGAAAACGCGTTGGCGGGATCGGAATGCACTTCCATGAAAACTCCCTCCACGCCGGTGGCGACCGCGGCCCGGGCGAGAACGGGAGCCAGCTCGCCATCGCCGCCGGTGGCGCCGCCGAGGCCGCCGGGACGCTGGACGGAGTGGGTGGCGTCGAAGATGACGGGCAGCCCTTCTTTTCTCATCCAGTGGAGCGAGCGCATGTCCACCACCAGGTTGTTGTAGCCGAAGGTGGTGCCGCGCTCGGTGAGGAGGAAGCGCTCGCAGCCGAAGGAGCGGAGTTTTTCCGCGATGTTCACGGTGTCGAGCGGGGCGAGGAACTGGCCTTTTTTCACGTTCACCGCGCGGCCGGTTTTCGCCGCCGCTTCCAGCAGATCGGTCTGGCGGCAGAGGAAGGCGGGGATTTGCAGGAGGTCGATGTGCTCCGCGGCGATTTCCGCCTGGGCTTCGTTGTGGATGTCCGTGGTGACGGGAACGCCGAGTTCCTTTCCGATTTCCCCGAGGATGCGGCAGCCCTCCCGCGGTCCGGGTCCGCGGAACGAGCTGATGGAGGTGCGGTTCGCCTTGTCGAAGGATGCCTTGAAAAGGAAATGGATGCCGGTGCGGCCGGCGATTTCCTTGAGCGAGCGCGCCATTTCCCACGCGAATTCCTCGCTCTCCAGCGCGCAGGGGCCGAGGATGAAAAAGGGGACCGGTCCGCCGACGGGGACGTTGCCAATGTTGAAGGGGTCGAATGTCATGGGTGTGTGGATCAGTCTTCGGCTGCGGAGAGGTAAAGGGGCCGCAGGTTTTTCAGCGCCATTTCGAGCAGCTTTTCTTCGTTGGGGGTGAGGTTGCCGAGGGTTTTCGCCTCCAGCATTTCCAGGGAATCGAGGACGGATTTCGCCGCCCGGAGGTTCACCTCCTTCCCGCCGGTGAGGGGATTCGGGATCTGCCCGAGAAAGAGCCCGGCGTTCTGGGCCTGGAGAATCACGAATTCATTGAAGCGGGGATCGGCTTCGGGCGCGGCGGACATGCCGGAGAATGGAACATCCGCGCGCCGATGTCCAAGCGGGAAGGTGGTTTCCGCGGGGCCGCCCCCAAAAAGTGGCGCGGGCATTCCGCCAAAAGTGTTCCGGGAATCGTGGCCGCAACGCCGGAGGCGGGTTTTCCGGTAGGGACGGACCGCCGGGCCGTCCCACTTTTCCCGATCCGCCATGGATCACGCCCCAACCATTCTCGCTTCCCTGCCGATGGAAGCCCCACCTGCTGCGGAGAGAGAGTCACGGCGCGCCCGGCGGTCTCGCCCTACCTTTCGGAAGACGCGGGGCGGCCCATCCGCCCTGCCCTTGAAGCACGGACTCACGAGTTGGAATCATTCCCGGAACCCTTTTGGCATTCTGCCCGCGCCACGGTTTTTCCCTCGACCCTCCACGCTTGTACCTGCCTGCTTTGTTCGCACTGCCCGAATGAAGAAGCGTTTCACGAAAAACTCCGTGTTGAGGGTGCTGTTCGCCGTGGCGGCGCTCGGGGTGGTTCTCGTGCCGCTCCATCCGGTGAACAACGCGATTCTCCGCCTCGGGTGGTTGGGATCGATCGTGGTCGCGTGGGTGGTGCTGTTCCTGTGGTGTTGGAAATTTCGTCCGGCCAGATACGGGCTCCTCGGGATGCCCGTGCTGCTGGCGATCCTGTTTTCCCTGCCGGGGCGCGATCCTGATCCCGGAGCGTTGCGCGCGGATTACTTGCGGCGGATGGAGAATCTGGCCGGGACAACCTACGTGTGGGGCGGGGAGAGCCCCCTGGGGATCGATTGCTCGGGGCTTCCGCGCCGGGCTCTGCGCGATTCCCTTCTGGCCCATGCCCTGCGTCATGGCGGCGGCGGGCCGTTGAGGATGTTCGCCGAACAATGGTGGTTCGATGCGAGCGCCCGCGCGCTGGGTGGAGGATACCGGGGGTATGCGGTTCCCCTGGGCATCGAAGGGACCATTGCCACGATGCCCTATGACGGTCTGGAGCCCGGGGATCTGGCCGTCACGAAGGACGGCGTGCACGTTCTTGTTTATCTCGGAGAGGATCGATGGATCCAGGCGGACCCCGGGATTGGCGCGGTCGCCATTCTCCACGGAAGAAAGGATGAAAACGTCTGGTTCGCATCCCCCGTGACGATGCACCGGTGGAGCATTCTGGCCGGGCCGTAGCCGCGCTCCAAAATCCGCCTTGGTTTCGGCGGGAGCCGGGGCGAATCTTCCGCCGCAGGAACCTTGCGGGGTTTCCCATGTAGCCATGAGCGCCACCATCGAAGCCACCATCCATGAATTCGGCCGTCAGGCCCGGGCCGCGGCCTATCGTCTCGCCCAGCTTTCGTCCGGCCAAAAGAACGCGATCCTTCTCGCCATGGCCGCCGCCCTTCGTGAAAACGAAGTGGAAATCCTCGCCGCCAACGCGCTCGACCTTCAGGCAGGCGGGGAAAAAGGACTGTCCGCCGCGATGCTCGGCCGCCCCCGGCTCGATGAAAAACGCCTGGAAGCCATCGCCGCCGGGATCGAACAGGTGGCGGAGCTTCCCGACCCCGTCGGCCAGGTGCTCGATGCATGGGAGCGTCCCAACGGCATCCGCATCGAGCAGGTCCGCGTGCCCATCGGCACCATCGGGATCATCTACGAAAGCCGCCCGAACGTCACCGCGGATGCCGCGGTCCTTTGTTTCAAAACCGGAAACGCGACCATTCTCCGCGGCGGCAGCGAGGCGATTCATTCCAACCGTGCGATCGCCTCCGTGCTTCAGGCCGGAGGCGCGGCCGCGGGGCTGCCGAACCACGCGATCCAGCTCATCCCCTTCACCGATCGGGAAAGCGTGGCGGTGCTTGCCGGGATGGACCGGTGGCTGGATCTCATCATTCCCCGGGGCGGGAAAGGATTGATCGAGACGGTGGTTTCCCTCGCCCGCATGCCCGTCATCAAGCACTACGACGGAGTCTGCCACCTGTACGTGGATGCGGCGGCGGACTCCGGCATGGCCGTGGATCTGGCCATCAATTCCAAGACGCAGAAACCCGGCGTCTGCAATGCCCTCGAAACCCTGCTCGTCCACCGGGACATCGCCTCCGCGTTCCTTCCACTTGCCGCCGCCGCGCTTTCGGAAAAAGGGGTGGAGCTTCGCGGTTGTGAAAGCACGCGCGCCATCCTTCCCGGCATCGCCGCCGCGACGGAAGAGGATTGGAGCGCCGAGTATCTGGATCTCATCCTTTCCGTCAAAATCGTCGATTCGCTGGAGGACGCCGTTTCGCACATCAATCATTACGGATCGCATCATACCGATGTCATCGTCACCGGAGATGAGGAAACCGCGGAGCGCTTTCTGCGCGAAACGGACTCCGCCTGTGTGTTTCACAACGTCTCCACCCGCTTTGCCGATGGAGGGGAATTCGGCTTCGGCGCGGAGATCGGCATTTCGACCGACAAGCTCCACGCCCGCGGTCCCATGGGATTGCGCGAGCTGACCAGCTACCAATACCGCGCCCGCGGAAACGGCCAGACGAGAGGGTAGGGCAAAAGGGTCCCAGCAGTTCCTCAGCGGGCTTGCCGCCGGAACTCCTTCAGCCCGGAACGGTCGAGCAACCGGAGGGCGGAATGGATGGGCAGGCCCGCGTGAAAAATCGCGAGAGCGGCTTCCACCGCGGGATAGGCGGTGCGGTGGAATTCCATGATCCGCTCGTCGCTGTCCCACAGCGCCCAGCCCGCGCGGAGATCGTCGTTGCCGCGCGGCTGTCCCACGGAACCCACAACCACGGCGCAAATCGCATCCGCCGGGATCGACACCCGCCCGTCGCCCAGCTCCCGTGGCCGGGCGGGTGCGGCGGCGCTGGCGAACAGCGTCTGCTGGTGGGTGTGCCCGAAAAAACCGACCGAAGCGTTTTGTTCGCGGAGGATGCGCAGGGTGGGCGCGGCATCTCCCGGCGAGTGGAGATACGGCCATCGCTCCGGCTCGTGAAGCGCGGCGTGAGCGAGAATTTCCTTCCCGACCGGCAGGCTGAGGGGCAGCGATTGGAGCCAGGCGATGCCGTCTTCGTCCAGCGTTTCCGCGGCATGGGCCACGCCGGCCCAGACGGGATTCGTTTCGAGGGTTTCGGCGGGGATGGACGAAGGGTTTTCCAGCAGCTTGAGCGTGTAGAAATCGTGATTCCCCAG
>CAZVSA010000265.1:0-5924 GCA_964629955.1 uncultured Luteolibacter sp. | reverse complement strand
GATCCATGGCAGATCGGGAAAAAGTGGGACGGCCCGGCGGTCCGTCCCTACCGGCCAACCCGCCTCCGGCGTTGCGGCTGCCAATCCCTTGCTCTTCCGGAACGGGAGATGAAAATGAGGCAGCGTCCCCCCGAATGCGAATCTGCCCGGTCCTGCGAACCCACCGGAGCACGGGTGCCCGCCGAAGCCAATGGGGAGCGCACGCGCTCTCGCGTGCCGTTTTCGGCGCCCTCGCCGGAAACGGGCGGACATGGTGGGGAGTTTTTCGGATGCGGGACGGCTTGGTTGTGCCAGCCACCGGAGCGCGAGGGCGCACTCCGGAACACGCGGGGGCGCGTGTGGTCCCCGAAGGCAAAGAGAGGTGGCGACCGGTGATCGCCACCACAGGGCTCAAGGAGCGTGGGCGTCCCGCCCACATCCAACAGGGGAGCGCACGCGCCTCGCGTGCGGTTTTCGGCGCCATCGCCGGAAACCGGCGGACATCGCGGGAAGTTTCCCGAATGCGAACCAGCGTGGTTGTCCGGAACCCCCGGAGCACGAGCTTCACCGGCTCATTGCCATTCTGCGTTTCCAGAGAAGGAAGGCGGCGGGCAGCGTGACCACGGCGAAGACCAGCCACGGCCAAAGGGGACGGGAGGAAGGGGCTTCCTCCCCGTCACCGGCGGGCGCATCCGGGGATGATGATCCACGCCGCTCCGGCCTCGGGCCGTCATATTTCGGATCGTGGGGGACTTTCTTGCCGGTGATCCTCTCATACTGCCGGATCAACGACGCCCAGGGGCGCTGGAGCTTGATTCCGGGCAAGGTCTCAGGCAATTCATCGTCATCCGATCTGGCCGTCATGTAGTTGTCCGCGAGTTCTCCAGCCGCCTCATCTCTCAAAAGACTCAAAAAAGATTCCTTCTCGGGAGGAGTCAGTTCGATCATTTTGTTCAGGATCGCCGCCACCCGGGGATGTTCCCAATTGACCGATAAAAAACTGTGTTTCCTCCACACAGGCATAAATGGCCCGTCTTGCAGCATTTCGAATGAAATTTTCCCCTGCTCGTGGAGTCCGATCATTGTTTCCAGAAACTCCACGTATTCCATGGGCGGGAGCGCTTCACATGCCGCGGTAAATCTTATCACGGAGGCTCTGATTGCGTCTGCTTCCGATAAAAACGATCTTCCCGGACCGGGATCGGCCAAGGGAAGCACTTCGATATTTTCTGCAATCTGCCTCCAGTTTGCCCGGATGTAGTCGTAAAATACGTCTTCATCAATGTCCCTGACTCCGAAACCACCACTTTCCCCCATGCCTGCGGTTGCAATGGCGCGCGAGATATCCTCCGGAATCTCGAACTCCCCGCGCAAAATCGTCGAGAAAAAGAAAAACAGTATGATTCTTATGGATTTCATTAGTAGTTACGAACCCGCGTGTTGTTCGGTTTGTAATTCATGGACTCGTCCAGAAGATGAAGCGATTTGTTCACGGTTTTTGAACCCGCATTGATCCATGATCCGTCATAGTCCAAAATCCCGACGTGCCCATGCCTGGTCCCGCTGGCGGTGCGCGGACTCGCCACCGCGTTTCCGGGATGCGCGATGGCTCCGGAGTCATGGAATGCCCACCCGGCAGGATCCAGGTTGATATTCAGCTCCGGCTCCGTATACCAATCATCCTTGGCGATGGGCGCGGTGGGAATGAACCATCTCCTGAAATAATACGGGGTATACGCCCCCACACTGTTGGCCACATGGGTGACGAAGATGTTGCATTTCGGGGATCTCTTCGTATTTGGATTCCAGATCGCACCGGGCATGATCGTCACCTGCTGATCCGCCGCATATTGCGTGGAGCCCAGCCAAGAGACCGCCTTATCCCTGATTGCCTTCGATAGCAGGCCCAGGCAAACCCCGAAGTAGTCGGGCTGCCCGGCCCGGAGCAATTCATTCGGGGTTCCTTCTGAATCTCTGATGCTCTTCGCGTCCCTCATCCTGAGGTAGGGATAGTAAATGTGTTCGCCGTTGGGAAGGATCAACACGGCGCGCATCTGGTGGATGCCCGAATTTTCTCCGCCGCTCACAAATCCGATGTGTCCTTGGTAAGGCTGTTGTGTGGAAGCGGAGCGCATCCAGTCCCAATTCGTCAGGGTGCCGTTGGTCAGCAGTCTCCGGGACTGCCAGCGGACCACCGCGTTTTCCAGATAGTAGTGTTCATGTCCCACGAGATTGGCGTGAAACGGTTGGTATCTGCGAACGCATATCCCGTTCTTTGGGATTCCCGCTGCAATGAGGTTGGGAAACGTTCCTTCCTGGACTTCCGTCTCCCGGAGGCTCACGTAGGCGGGGAGGAAGGAGATGTGCCGGTTTTGTCCGAGGTCGTCCGGGATCGGCAGGTCCACCGCCTCGCCGATGGTTTCCCCTCCGGCGATTTCCAGCATGAGGTCGAGGTGTGGTTCTTCGCCCTCCGGGGTGGGGAGCAGTACGATGGAGTTGGTTTGCTGGTCGAGGGCCTGCCGCATGATGCCCACGCGCAGGGGAATCCGGTAGCCTCCGGGAGGCGCGGGGGCCTCCAGTTTCAGGCGGAAGGCGCACCGTGTGGACACGAAATACCGGCCATAGCCCTCCTCGTATGTGAGGGTTCGTTCGTGCATGGCGCGAACGGGTTGGAGGAACGAACTCCATCCCGGGTGGGAGGGGGGGATGGAAGCTCCCGAAACCACAGAGTTGAACGTCGCAAACGAGCCCGCGCCTTCAAGGGAGCCGGAAATCCCCGGAAGGTCCGAGTATGCGAATGTGTTGGATTCATGTTCCGGATCGGTCGAAACCCACTCGATTCTGAAGGAGTTGAAGTGAATCTGCTCGACAAGCGCCAGCGGCTGCGCCGGAATCTCTCCGTCTTCCGGCGGCGTGGGAAGCGCGGCGTTGTTGTTCGCTGCCTGATCCGGGATTCCGTCGCCATCCGAATCCGCGGCAAAGGGGTTGCTCCCGTCAAGAATCAGCTCCTGCCAGTCATACCGCGAGTCTCCGTCGCTGTCGACCTGCCAGTCCGCATGGACTCTGTAAAACGAGGCGTTTTCGGGGTTCGGCATCACCGGAGTGTGATAGGCGGCGGTGGCCACGCTGGCTTCGATGTTGGCGGTGATCGCGGGCAGGGCCGTGAGGAAAGCGGCGACCATGGCGGTATCGGGGGAGCCCGGCGGGGGCGGCGCGGCGGAGGGATTCACCGGCGTGTGGAACCGTGGGCTGATGGCGAAAAAGTATCCTTCGTGGGGATGGAGGTAGAAGCCCTCGAACTCCTCCCAGACCGGATGCGGGGTCACTCCCGCGAGCGGCTGGCGGCGCGGGGAGCCATCGTCGAGGGATTTCCAGGAAAGGAGCAGATTTCCGGAGGTATCCACTTCCAGCACCAGACTGACAATCGGCATGGGCGGACCGGAGGGAACGACCGGTGCGCCGGGGGAAGGGGGGCCGACAGGTTCGCTGCCGGGAAAGAGCGGGCAGATCCACTCCGCCCCCATTCCGTAATGGGTGGAAATCGTGGTCCAGCTATTGGTTTCCAACGAGTTGCTTTGTTCCAGGGAGTAAACGACGCCTGGCACCGTGTGGACGCGGAGTGTCCTCCACCATTCCGATTCGGAGTTCTGGAGGGATTCAAAGGACCAGACGGTGGGAGCGGTGAACACCTGGGCCGGGGCGGAGAGGGGCAGCGACGCGCAGAGCGCGGCGGCGGCAACGGCGAACCCTTTGCGGAGGGAACGGAAGGGGAGGGAGAAAAGGAGTGAGTTCATGGTAGGAAGGATGGGGGGTGGAAGAAGTCCTTTCCTACGGACGGGGAGTTCAAAAGTCGCACAGAGTCGACCGCGATGGCCTTTGGCCGAACTCCCCGAGGGCAGGCGGCTTGGACATGCGCCACCGCCTCCCCGACCTGCTTGATCGGTTTGGCGGCATCCTTGCGGTCGATGCCGACCGCTCTGTGTGAGGTTTTGAAGCCCCCGTCCGCAGGAGCGGACATGGGTGCAGGAGATCAGCCGCTCTGCCGGGCGGCAAGAAATTTTTCACAGGGGAGCGGCCTGTGAAGGATCACCGGCACCGCATCGCTCCTTGTTCTTTCGTTGGCGCGGCCCGGATTCCAATTTTTCCGCAACCGGCATCGGCTCCGACAATCACGGGGAGTCCGGAGCCGGAGGGGCGGGCTCGGTGATGAAAACGTCTTTCATCTGGATGAGGAATTTGCCGCCGCTGTGGGCCTGGAGCCCCAGGAGTCCTTCCTGCGGGATGTCGGGATCTTCCTCCGTGTAATCGGTGGCAAGGACGCCATTGATCCAGACGCGGATGCGGCGGCCTTCCGCGAGGATGCGGTATTCGTTCCAGTCCTGTTCCTTCACGACGGCTGCGAGGGCTTCGGGATCGACGGGTTTGGCGACGGCGGTATTTCTACGGGATTCGTCGTAGATGTCCCCCCAGTAGCCTTTTCCCGCATCCACCTGATAGCCGCGCATTTCGTGGGAGTCTTCCACGCGCAGGCTGCGGATCTGCATGCCGGAGTTGATGAATCCGCCGCCTTCGCCATGAACGAAGCGGAGCTTCATGGTCAGTTGGAAATCGGTGTAGGATTTCTCGGAGGTGAGGAAGGTGTTGTGGGGGACGTTTTCGTCAAGCGATCCTCCGGAGATGAGTCCGTCCCGGATGCTCCACCATTTTTCCTCGCCCGGGCGGATTTGCCATCCATCGAGGGTTTTGCCGTCGAAGAGGGAAACGGCCCCGGCTTCGTCCGCGGAGGCGGGGAGGAACGATGCCCAGGAGAACATCGCGAGGAGTGCTGCGACAGGACGGAATTTGAACATGGCTTCCGGGGGATGAGAGGGATCAGAGATCGAAACCGGTGTCGGCTTCTTCAAGATCGAGTTCCTTGATCCAGATGTTGCGATAGCGGATGTCGTGGCCCTCGGCCTGGAGTTTCAGCCCGCCGGGAACGTCGGTGATGCCTTTGCCGCCGTCATTGCCGCCGTCGAGGCCGGAGTTTTCCCCTCCCCATACCTGGTTGATGGATTGGTTGGAGTGAACTTTTTTCCCGTTGAAGTAGATGGTGACGAGGGCCGGCTCGGTCCGTTTGCCGTTTTCAAAGCGGGCGGCGCGGAAAACGATGTCGTAGGAGTTCCATTTGCCGATGCCGTTGTAGGCTTCGTAGGGGGATTCGGTTTCGTTGATGACGGCTCCCATGCCGTGCTTGGTTTTGTCCCCGTCCTTGATCTGGATTTCGTAGCGGTTCTGGAGATAGACGCCGCTGTTGCCGCCGGGGCCGGTCACGAGAAATTCAACATGGAGGCGGAAGTCGCGGTATTCCGCTTTGGTGATGATGTCCGCGGAGCCGTATTTGCCTCCCGCGGCGGCGGGATCATGGGTCATGAGGACGGTGCCTGCGTCCACGGGGTCGTCGACGATTTTCCATTTGATGGGAAGCTCGGAGGAAAAGCGGGGGCCTTTCCAATAGGTCCATTTTTCATCGAGCATTTCGCGGGAGCCGTCGAACAGCACTTCCGCGCCTTCGACCGGTTTCGCGCCGACCTGCGCGGCAAGGGGGAGGGCGGGAAGCAAGGCTGCGGAAAGCAGGGGAATGAGGGTTTTCATGCTCTGGCGGTTACGGGTGGAAAAGCGGGGGTTTGTCATGCGGATCAGTCTTCAGGATGCGCCACTTGCTCATGACAGGCGGCGGGCGGAATGCCAAAAGTGTTCCGGGAATGATACCGGCAAGGTAGGGCGTGATCGCCGGGCGCGCCGTGACTCTCTCTCCGCAGCGGGTGGGGCTTCCATTGGCAGGGAAGCAGGAATGGTTGGGGCGTGATCCATGGCGGATCGGGAAAAAGTGGGACGGCCCGGCGGTCCGTCCCTACCGGGAAACCCGCCTCCGGCGTTGCCGCCGCGATTCCCGGAACACTTTT
>CAZVSA010000264.1:0-5939 GCA_964629955.1 uncultured Luteolibacter sp. | reverse complement strand
GCTTTTCCACGCTTCTCCATCATCCCCGTTTCCAACAAGCCCTCCGGGATCCAAAGATCCGCAAAATTTTGCAGGATCGCCGGATTTCGCCGTAACTCCGCTGGAATTTCTCCCGGAGCATTTTCCATGTTGGACCTTCCGCCAGCGTCCCTCACGATTCCCCCGCCTTGAAACTCGATTCCACCCATCTCTCCTACTGCACGAACATCCATCCCGCCGAGACCTGGCCGGATACCCTGGGCGTGCTGAAAAAACACGTTCTCGCCGTCCGCGACCGGCTCCGCTCGGACGGCACGCTTCCCCCGGATTCCCCGTTTGCCATCGGGCTCCGCCTTTCCGCCGTCGCGGCGGGGGAGCTTCTCTCCGGCGATCATCTCCCCCGGTTTCGCGACTGGCTTGCAGAAACCAATACCTATGTCTTCACCATCAACGGCTTTCCCTACGGCAGCTTCCACGGTACCCGGGTGAAGGAAAGGGTCTTCCAACCGGACTGGAGCGATCCTGCGCGCCTCGCCTACACGCGGGATTTGTTCCGGATCCTCGCCGCCATTTCCACACCCGGCACCGGAGCCTCCGTCTCCACGCTTCCCGGCTCCCACAAGACTTTCCAGGTGAACGAGAAGGAAATCCGGAAAAACCTCCTCACGCTTGCCGGTTTTCTGGAGGAACTCTCCGCCGAAGCCGGTCGTGATTTTCACCTCGGGCTGGAACCCGAACCGCTCGGACATTTCGAGAACACCGCCGAGACCCTCGCATTCTTCGAGCGGCTTCATCAGGAAGCTCCGGATGCCGATGCCCTCCGCCGCCGCATCGGCCTGAACTACGATGCCTGCCATCTCGCCCTCGAGTACGACGAAGCCCGTACATCCCTCGAATCGCTCACCGCCGCCGGAATCCGCATTTCAAAAATCCATCTCTCCAGCGCCCTTGCGCTCGATCCACGGGACCCCTCTGCCATCGAATCCATCCGCTCCTTCGACGAGCCCATCTATTTCCATCAGGCCATCCTCCGCGGCTCCGGCGGAGATCTCCTGCGCTTCCCCGATCTGCCGGATTTCTTCGCCGCCATCGACAAGGGCACCCTTCAACCCGGCGATTTCACGGAAATGCGCGTCCATTTCCACATCCCGCTCGATGCCGAGCCCGCAGCTCCTCTGCGTTCCACCCGCGATCAAACGCTGGAAGTCCTCGAATGGCGCCGCGATCATCCATCCGCCTGCAACCACTACGAAATCGAAACCTACACCTGGAGCGTCCTCCCCGACGGCATGCAACGTCCCGTCGAGGAACAAATCGCAGGCGAATACCGCTGGGTTCTTCCACACATGCAAACCGCTTGAATTTTTCCCATAACATCCGAAACCAACCAACCACCATGTCAGACATCAAGATCACCCTCCACACCACCGCAGGCGACATCGCCGCCACCCTCTACGCCTCCAAGGCACCGCTCACTTCCGCGAATTTCCTCAATCTCGCCCGCCGCGGTTACTATGACAACGTGGCTTTCCACCGTGTCATCGAGGGATTCATGCTTCAGGGCGGGGATCCCACCGAGACCGGCCGGGGAGGCCCCGGTTACAAATTCGCCGATGAGTTCCACCCCGATCTCCGCCACCGTTCGCCCGGCGTGTTCTCCATGGCCAACGCCGGTCCGGGAACCAACGGCTCCCAGTTCTTCATCACGACCACTCCCACGCCTTTCCTGGACAACCGCCACTCCGTGTTCGGCCAGGTAACCGACGGGCTCGACGTCGTGGAAAAAATCACCGGCAAGAACAACACCGGCGAGCGTGGCTGCAAATTCAACGGGGTGGGGGACAAGATCACCTCCATCACCATCCACGATGACACCACCGATCTTTTTGAATCCCAGAAGGATCACCTCGAGCACTGGAACTCGGTCCTCGATTCGCGGAAGTGATGCGGCTCTCAAGCAGGGCTATGGAATAGGGAGCAATCTGGAACGGAGCGCCGGCTTCAGCCGGCTTTGGCATCTCCGGCTCTTCCTTCATGCCGGCTGAAGCCGGCGCTCCTTGCGATTCTACGCGTGGGCGAGCGCTTCCTCGAAGGCGGAGATGATGGTTTCCACCGGTTCGAGGCCGCAGGAGATCCGCAGGAGATTGGCGGGGACGCCGCAGCCTTCCGCCCACTCCAGTTCGTGGTAGTGGGCGAGCATGGTGTAGGGGCATGCGAGGGTGAAGGGCGTGCCGAAGCTGGGCCCTTTGTTCAGCCGCAGGGAATCGTACACCTTGGGGGTCTTTTTCGGGGCTTTGAGAACGAAGGAAAGCAATCCGCCGTAGCCGCCGCCTTTGCGCATGACGGCCTCGTAGTTTTCGCGCTGGGTGACGGATGGGTGCCATACCCGGGCGACGGCCGGATGGGCTTGCAGCCATGCGGCGAGGGCCGTGGCGTTTTTGTTCACGGTGGCCGACCTTTTGGCGTAGCCCTTCATGTTGGAGAGGAGCGTTTCCGCGTCGCTGATGTAAAGCGGGGCGCATTCCGCGGCGTCCGCGGCGAGCGAGGCCCGGAGGGCGCCGGCATTGCGGGAGTCCGCGCGAACCGCGGCCATGCCGGCCATGACATCCCCGTTGCCGGAGATCCATTTGGTGAGGCTGCCGGTGACGACGTCCGCGAAGCGCAGGGCGTCCACGTTGAGCGGCCCGGCGGCGGAGTCGTCGATGATGAAAGGGGTGCCGCTCTCGGCGCAGGCGGCGGCGACGCGGGGGATGTCCACGGTTCGCAGCAGCGGATTGCTGGGCACTTCGGTGAAGACGCCCGCGAATTCCCCCTGGCGGATCCGTTGCAAGGCTTCGTCGAAGGATTCGCCGGTCGCTTCGTTGAGGTAAACCACGCCGTTTCCGAAAAGCTCCTGGACCTTGAGGGAGTCCACGTAGGGGAATTCGAGCTGGAGGGTTTTTTTCCCTTCCCGGATCCCGGGGAGCGCCCTCAGCACCGAGGTGACGGCCGCCATTCCGCTTGAGAAAACGAAGATGTCTTCGGGAGACGCGCCGTTGAATTTCGCCAGGGAGCGTGCGATCAGGTGGGACTTCGATCCCTCGCGGAGGTTTCCATCAAGAAAATCGATCGCTTGCCTGCTGCTGACGATTTCCCCGGAGAAGCGCCAGTAGTAGTTCGCGTCGGCTTTTGCCTTGGCGGGGACGACGAGCACCTGGAAACCGTGGAAGCTGGTGATCCGCACCGCCGTTTCCGCATGGCGCTCCACCCAGCGGTGCGCGCGCTGCACGGCGGCCCGGGTGGGCAGGACGATGACTTCCTCCTGATCTCCGGCGACTTCGGCTTTGGCGGTGGCGAAAAGCCTTTCCACCGCCGGGTGCTTGAAAAAGCGCGGATAGCCGGTGCGCATCCGTCTGACGATTTTTTCGCGGTTCTCCTCGTAGCCGACGATGGAGTCCCAGGTGGGCAGGCAGACCGAGCACGCGTGTGCGGAATCCGGGAGCGGAACCCCCAAATCCTCGTCCTGCCAGGCCGGATGGGCTGTTAGGTCACGCATTGCGGCCTTTCCATGCCTACCCGGAGCGCCAAGGGCAAGCCGGATTTGGTTTGAGCGCCGGGAGGGAAGCCGGATTCCGCGGGATATTTGCGGGGAATCCGCAATTGCCCGCTCCTTCAGGGTGGTGTCGTCCCCGCGCGGAGGCGGGCGAAGAGTTTCGGCAGGGCGGTGCGGGGGATGCGGACGGTGACGAGATCGGTCTCCGGGTCGAGGAACGTGGTGGCGATGGCGACTCCGTCTTCGCCGTGAAGTGCCGTGACCCAGTCGTCGGCGAGCGTGGTGGAGTACTCGACGGAAACCTCCAGATAGTCGGAGCGGGTGGTCCTGCGATGGGAGAATTCGATGAAGTCGCCGTCGAGGGCGAAGAGGGGGCGCTTGTCGCCGTCGGTGGGGTCGGTGGGGTCTCCGCCGGTGACGTATTCGATGAGGTTGGGCATGCCGTCGCCGTCGGGATCGTCGGTCATGGCGTTCTTGTCATCGACATCGTATCCGGCGATCCAGCTTTCGTAGGTGCCATCCGGGGCGCCGGGGGTGTAGTGCAGTTCGAGATCGAGGCCGTTGAGGTGGACGGACCAGTCGCCTTCGGGGGTTTCTCCGCTGAGATTGAACAGCGAAACATCGAAGGCATCCGCGTTGTAACCGGTGACGGCGGCGGAGGCGCGGGCCAGCTTGAAGACGCGCGGGGTTTCGCTGAAATTGGCGAGTCCCGTGGAAAGCCATACCCGGATGTTCACCTTGTTGGCGGGGGTGCCCTGGAAATGCAGGCCGCTGCAATCGATGACCGCCATTCCATTGGCCGGTGTGCCGTTCCAGTCGGCCACCGCCCATGTCAATCGGGAGCCGGCGCGGAACATGACGTTTTGTGCGGTGAGGGCCACCGTGGGATTGGAGAAGTTGGTGACGGGCATCAGGGTTCCCGAGACGTCGAAATCGTCCACAAGGCCCTGGGCGCGGACTTCGGCCCCGGCATCCACCGTGACCGGGCTGTTCGGGATGCCATTGTTGAAATTCAGGCGGCCCGCTTTGACGGTGGTGGTGCCGGTGTGAGCGGGCGGCGAACCTGAGAAAGAGGTGGCGCCGGTACCGGTTTTTTCCAAGCTTCCTGGGCCGGTGATGGAGCCGGCGATGTTGGTATCAATGGTGTTGTCGCCGCCGAATTCAAGGATGGGAGAGGAGCCGAAAAACTCGACCTGTCCGCCAATCACGGAGAGACTGCCGACGACGGTGCGCGGGGCGCTGGTGCGGAAGAGCCCGTTGTTGAGAATGTTCAGCTCATCGGTGGGACTGAGCGCTCCATTGGCGGTGACGGTGAGTTTTCCGTTCTGTCTGATGATGGTGCTGCGGTGATAACTGTTCGCGCTGGCGAAGGTCTGGCCGCCGGGCCCGGCGAGGATTTCCACAAAGCCGGAGTTTGGATGGGTCGCGGTGATGGTGCCGTTGAAAACGACCGCTTCGGCGGGCTGGAGTTTCAAGGTTGCATCAATCTGCACGGTGCCTGTCCCGGAGAGGGAGGCGACGGTTTCGGACGTCGCGCCAATATGGAGAAGCGTCCCGGCGGAGATCACGACGGGCGAAACGTCCGGCAACACCTCGCTGGCGGTGGTCCGCAGCGTGCCGCCGAGGACGTTGGTGCTGCCGCTGTAGATGCAGGGGGCGGCGATTTCCAGCGTGCCGGGGCCGGTCTTGGAAAGCTGCATGCCGCCGTCCAGCTCCACCTCGCGGGCGATCGTGAGGGTGCCGGCGGCGAAGGGAGTGGTGACGGTGAGAAAATCACCGGTGATTTTCCCGGGGCCATGGATGGTGAATGGCGCGTTTGTGCTCTGGATGGAGCTGCCAATGTCCAGAACGATGTCTCCGCTGCCGGACCAGGCGGTGCCGGTGCCGGATGCGTGGAGCTGGCCTGCGAGGTGGAGGGGGCGCGCGGTGTTGATGTGGACGCCGCTGGGGACGGAGAGAATGGCGCCATTGGCCACGGTGACGGGGTTCGTGCCGCCGCCGAGGGCGTTGTCATGACCAAGGAAAACGGTGGATCTTGCCACTTGAACGGAACCGGTGAAGGTGTTGTCGCCTTGGATGCTCAGGGGGGAATTGTAATCGCAGACGAGCGAACCGTTGCCGGTCAGGCGATGATGGACGATAAAGGCTCCGCTGCTGGAGCCGTTGAGCGTGAGCGTCCGGGAAGCGGGTATGGAGATGGTGCCGAAGATGACGGGGTTGCCGAGGAGCAGGGAGGAGTCGGTGGGGTTGGCGTTGGTGATGGTGCTGTCCGCGGCGAGGGTGATGTTTCCCAGCACGGTGGCGTGGCCCGTGCCGCTGCTGCGTTCGGCGCGGATCGCACCGCCCCCCGCGAAACCGGAGCCGGAGATGGTGATGGTTTCTCCCGCGGGAAGGGTGACGCCGGCGTCGAGCCGCAGGGTGGCATTGT
>CAZVSA010000263.1:0-5969 GCA_964629955.1 uncultured Luteolibacter sp. | reverse complement strand
CGTGTTCCGGAGTGCGCCCTCGCGCTCCGGCGGTCCGCACAACCAACCCACCCCGCATCCGAAAAACTCCCCGCCATGTCCGCCAGCCATCTTCACCTGTCGCACCGTTGACGGCGGAAAGGGAAAAGGCCAGACTGCAATCGCATGAGCCGATACCGGACGATTGGCATATTCATTTTCGGAATGATCGCGGGAGTCGCCATGACGATGTTGATCCGAGGCGGGAAAGGCGATGAACCGCAAAACAGGGAAGCTTCCTCTGCATTGTCAACCCGATCCGCGAGACCCCGCACACCGGGGGCGGACAAGGCCGCGCACGATGCGAAGTGGAAGGCTTTCGGCAGACGCGCGGCGAACATCACCAGGGAGGAAAGAGAAAATTTTCTGAATGAAATCGCACCCGCGGACCGGCTGGCCGCATTGGAAGCGATCGCTTCGCATGCGGGAATCGACGGACTTCCTTATGATATGCGGGAATTGATCAGCTCCATCATTTACAAATGGGGAAATGAAAACTTCGATGATGCCTGGGCATCCGCCGGACGGATTCAAAATGAAGGAACCCGCCGCCATGTGCTTTCCCGGCTGTTAAGTCTGTTGAAGGACAAAGACCCGGAGAGGGCTTTCGAGTTGCACATGGAACAGCTCGCGCTCGACTCCAATTTCAGTTCGGAAGCTCCGGTGGTGATTTTATCGAAGAAAGCGGGAGAAAATGCCGAAGCGTTTTTATCCGTACTCGAAAGACTGCCGTTTGGCGGAGGGGGCCGCGCGCGTGTCATGGATTTTGCGGACGGTTTCGATTTCAAAAAAGTTGCGGATGAGGGCATTGCCCTGAAAGAGCGGAGAGGATCAGGAATCCCCTCGCATTTTGCCGCTAATTTTTTTGAATCATGGGCAAAAACAGATGCCCTGGCCGCTCATGAGTGGTGGCGGGAAAACGGCAATCTCTTCACGAATGACTGGAGTGGAATCTACAAAGGGGTCGAACAGGGTTCCACGCTGGAAGCCGCCTCCCGATGGGCCGCTGAACTTCTTGTCGATGAGACCGATGACAAATTACGGATGAGAATGTTAAGTGGCATATTAAGCGGCAATCAGCTTGTGCGTCGATTGGAGGTGCTTATTGATGAGATGCCCGATGACGTCTCACGGGATGGCTTGCTTGGTGATGCTTTGCTTTCCGACAATGGGTTTTATCTCGCCGAGTTCGCGATTTCGGAACTATCCTCGCCGGAAGCGAGACTGGCGGCGATCACGCGGATGGCCGGACGATACAGCAACCGCCATGTCCAGGAATTTTCCGACGCCCAGTTCGCGGCATGGGGACTCACCCGCGAGCGGGTGGAGCAGGCTTTGCCGGAAAATCAATAGGAGCGCATACTCCCTCGCATGCCGTTTTCGGCTGACTCGGGTAGGGACGACCCGGCGTGTCCATCCCTACCGGTCAACCCGCCTCCGGCATTGCCGCTGCGATTCCCGGAACACTTTTGGCATTCCGCCCGCCGCCTGTCATGAGCAAGCAGCGCATCCTGAAGACTTGCCAGCAACGTGCCATTTCGATCAGCCAGGTGATGTTACCTGCCTGCCTTTTCCTGATGGAGCACCGCGAGCGGCAGCCCGGCGATCCCCGGAGTTCATTTCACACGAGGGGGAGCAATTTCGATCCGATCAGCACCACGACCAAACCCACCAGCGAAACCAGCGTCAGCAGCACGGAGAACGACTTCAGGGTTTCCTGTTCCGTCATCCCGCTCAGCCGTGAAACCACCCAGAATCCGCTGTCGTTCATCCACGAGACGGCGAAGGCCGCGAAGCCGATGCTGAGGAAAATATAAAGCGGATGATAGGGAAGGTCCGGCCCCATCATCGGAAACATGATCGCCGAGGCAGTCAGCATCGCGACCGTGGCCGAGCCCTGCGCCACCCGGATGATCAGGGCCAGCACATAGGAGAGCAGGATCAGGCTCAGGCCCATGTTGTCCGCCAGTCGTTCCACCGCCGAGCCCACTCCCGCATTGCGGATCATGAAGCCGAAGGCCCCTCCCGCGGCGGTAATGAGGATGATGATTCCCGCCGTTTCCAGCGGGGGGGCGAGCACCTGGCTGATCCTGGCCATGCCGTAGCCCATCTGCCGCGATAGCAGAATCACCGCGAGCGCGGCACCGATGAACAGGGCGATGTTCTTGTCCCCGATGAAATTCACCGCCTCCCGGATTCCTTCGTGATTCACCAGCGGAGCCAGCCAGGCGGTGTTCGTTCCCTCCGCCACGTTCAATCCCGATGCGCAGCCGATCAGGAAAATCGGCAGGAGAATCGGCACCAGTGAAAAACGGAGGGAAGGAAGCTGCGACAGGGGCTTGTCGATGATCGCGCTCAATCCCGCCAGCGTCGTTCCGGGGGTTTCCCGCAAGGGCACATGCATCCGGGAATTGATGAAACTGGCGATCCAGAATCCCGCGAGTGCCGGGATGATGCCCGCGATGAGACCGCCGATGATCGAAAATCCCACGTCGATCTGCAGGTTTTCCACCATTGCGATCGGCCCCGGGTGCGGCACCGTCAACGAATGGGTGATCACCCCGCCGCAGCACACGCACAGGATGTAGAGCACATAGTTTTTCCCGGTGCGGACGCACAGGGCCTTCGCCAGCGGTGCCATCAGCATGAACATCGTGTCGAAAAAGATCGGGATGGAGAGCACATAGGTGCTCACCAGCAGCGCCGCCCCCGCATTGCGCTCGCCGAAGAGCTGGAGAAACCACCGCACCACGCGGTCCGCCGCTCCACTTTCCATCAGGCAGAAGCCGATGATCGATGCCAGCGCGATCGAGATCGATATGCCCATCGCCGTGCGGCCGAAGCCGTCGAGCATGAGCGAAAGCACGTCTGTCAGGGACGTGATCATCGGCACGCCGTTCATGTCCAGGGTGCTTCCCGGGATCAGCCGCGCCATGCAGCCGGTGAAAATCGCGGCCAGCGTGAGGGCGAGGAACGGATGAAGTTTCAGCTTCGTCACGCAGATCACGACGAAAGCGACGCTCGCGGCGAGAACGATGAACGGCCAGTTTTCAGTCAATGTGAGGGCAAGAAACAGGGAGGGCATGGGAGGGGTTTTTTGGAGTGGGAAAGGATCGTCAGAGGTGGGGCGACGGCTTGTTTGGTTCGTGATATTGTTATCGATGCTTCGACTTGAGGCGGAAGGCCTGTCGGCCGAGAGCAAAGAAAGCGGCGATCAGCCCAAATATCATTCCTGTGATTGTCGGAGCATGTCCGATGAGAATCGCGGATCTGAAAGCTATCCAGACCAAGCCAATTGCGCTGAGGGGAAGTAGAATCATTCCAAGAATGCCCAAATATGAGGCCAGTGAGCTTGAAAAACTTCTTTGGTCATACTCCCCGGTCCCTTCACGAAGAATTGCTGTCATTCCCAATGCGATGAGGCAGAGAACAAATGTCGCGCCAAATGGGCCACCTGCGGTTGTGAGGAAATCGATCATGGTTTTTCTTTTTCTTGCCGTCAAAGATCAGGCGCCGAACATTGGTTGCCTGCATTCCGATTTCGCGCCTCTTTGTTCAGTAAAAAGCAAATCAAGGAAAGGAATCCCGTGAAAAGCCACCAATAAGCAACGATATTTAACGATCTGGGAGATTCGTTCAGCCACCTCCAAGGTTGAAATTCGTAACCAAAGTAGGCGAGACTGACGATTCCCGAAATCAGCCAGAAAATACGATCCGAAAGAGGTTCTGGTCGACTCCCTTTTGCGATAGTCATCCATCCGAAATATACAACCCAGCCTGGTAAGAAATAGAGAGTGGTAACGATGGCGGTCTTTAGGGAAGTCAACGAAACGAGCATGGCCAAACCAACAACTATCGCCCAGAAGGTTCCACCAATGCTAAAAATCCCAGCACAAGCACGGGGAAATGTAATAAGATCTGCGAGGGGTGGTTTCATATTTTCACCAAACAACCTGTTATTTGCGGGGCACCGCGCGGGTGGCTCCCGTGGAGATCCCGCCATCGACGAGCAGAAGCTGACCGGTGACGTAGCGGCTCTCCTCGGATGCCAGGAAAAGGAGCGGGCCGTCGAGATCTCCGGTTTGTCCCGGGCGTTTCAGGGGGATGCGATCGCTCAGGTAGGCCACCCATTCCTCGTCCTCGTACATTACCGCGTTCTGTGCGGTCTTGAACCAGCCGGGAGCCAGGCAGTTCACCGTGATTCCGTGGATTCCCCAGTCGTCCGCCAGGCTCATTGTCAGTTGTTTCGTGCCACCGCGGCTCGCGCAATACGGAGCCAGTCCGGCGTAGCCCGCCACGGATGTCACCGAGCCGATGTTCACGATCCGCCCGTATTTCGCCGGGATCATGAAGGCCGCCGCCACCTGCTGCGCGACGAAGAAGGTGCCCCGCAGGTTCGTGTCCACCACGAGATTCCAATCGTCCCACGTGATCTCCGTGGCGGGCTTCCGCACGTTGCAGCCCGCGTTGTTCACCAGAATGTCGATTTTCTCCACCTTCTCCCGCAGTTCTCCGATCGCTGCCCGGATGCTCTCGAAGGACGAAACATCCAGCGCGAGAGGCACGCACCGCCGTCCCAGGTCCTCGATTCTGCGTGTGATGTCCACCAGGGAATCCAGCGAGCGGCTGGTGACAATCACGTCCGCTCCGGCCTCCGCCAGTGTCAGCGCGAACCTTTCCCCCAACCCGCGGCTGGCACCGGTGACGAGCGCGGTTTTTCCTGAAAAATCGAAATGAGACATGAGTGTTGCAGAACGTCAGGGGTTCAAAATCACTTTCAACAAACCCTCGTCGTTTCTCGCCAGCCGGGCGAACCAATTCCCTCCCTCTTCCAGCGGAGCCACCGCGCTGAGCAGCGGTTCCACCTGGATGGAGCCGTCTTCGATCCGGCGGATCGCTTCCGGATATTCGCCCGCACAGGCGCACGACCCGCGCAGGGTGATCTGGCGCGTCACCACCTCCTGCAAGGGGAACGGCACGCTTGCCTGCAGGTTGCCGACCAGTACGACTGTCCCTCCCTTTCTCACGCAGCGGATCGCCAGATCCACCGGAGCCCCGGCTCCCACGACCTCAAAACTCACCCCTGCTCCATCTCCGCCGCAGATCTCCCGCAGCCGCGCCGCCAAGCCTTCTTCCTTTGCATGAAAAGTCCGCGTGGCCCCTAGCGTTTCCGCCAGCGCCAGGCGGTTGTCGTCCAGATCCACCGCGATCACCTCGCTCCACCCGCGCGCGCGCAGCGCCTGCACGATCAGCAATCCGATCAATCCCGCTCCCACCACCACGGCGGGCTCATCGAGGTTCGCGGGAGCCAGATTCACCGCATGAAGCGCGATCGCCACCGGCTCCGCGAACGCGGCCTTCTCGAAGGAAAGCGAATCCGGAATGCGGTGCAAAATCCTCACCGGCAGCACCACCTGGTCCGCGAAACATCCGTGCCTCCGGTAATCCCCGCACGAAACGCCCAGCACCTTGCGCGACGAACAAAGGTTCACATTCCCCGCCAGACACTCCGGGCATTCCCCGCAGAACTCGGTGGAATCGAACGTCACCCGATCTCCGGTTTTCCAATTCTCCACGCCTTCGCCCAGCGCGGTGATCACCCCGGCCGCTTCGTGCCCCATGACGATCGGCGGGATTCTCCGTCCGCTCCGGCCGTCCATGCCGTGGATGTCGCTCCCGCAGATGCCGCATGCGGCGACATCGATCCTCACTTCGCCGCGGCCCGGCTCCGGCGCGGGCACTTCGGAAAACTCGAACGACGACGGGGCGGTCAGGACAAGGGCTTTCATCTTCCGCACCTTGGAAATTCCGTCTCCAACGGTCAAGCGGACGTTGCGACCTTCCACTTGCTGATACGTTGTTAGGCGGCGGGCGGAATGCCAAAAGTGTTTCAGGAATCGCAGCGGCAACGCCGGAGGCGGGTTTCACCGGTAGGGATGGACCGCCGGGCC
>CAZVSA010000262.1:0-5997 GCA_964629955.1 uncultured Luteolibacter sp. | reverse complement strand
CGGTGAAACCCGCCTCCGGCGTTGCCGCCGCGATTCCCGGAACACTTTTGGCGTCCCGCCCCCACCCCTGCTCAAGTAGGCAGCCACGGAATGCAGGCATTCCAGAAGATTGGAACCATGCATCTTTCCCAATAACAAATCACAAATAACTTTTCACAAAATGCCGTAAAGTGGTTGCCGGGCGGGAGAGGATCGGACAAACCGCCCTCATGGCAGTGAGTCCATCGGCGCTCGGCGGGATAATGGCGGCTTTCGAGGAAAATTTCCGCAGCCGCGGCGAGCTGGGCGCTTCGTTGAGCGTCTGGTGGCAGGGAAATGAAGTGCTGTCGCTCGGAGAAGGTTGGTGCGAGCGGGAAAAATCCCGGCCATGGACGGAAACCACCCTGGTACCCGTGTATTCCGCGACCAAAGGCCCCGCCTCCGCCACCCTGTTGGCCGCCCTCGACAGCCGCGGGCTCTCCGTGGAAACCCCGGTGCGCGAAGTCTGGCCGCGCTTCCCCGTGGAAGCCTCCTTCGCGGATTTGCTCTCCCATCAATGCGGCCTCGCGGCCCTGGATCGGCGCGCGGGCATCTGGAACCATCAGGAAGTGGTGGAAGCCATCGAAGCGCAGCAGCCGGAATGGATGCCGGGAGAAGGCCATGGATACCACCCGAGAACCTTCGGCTTTCTGGTGGACGAGCCGGTCCGCCGCCTGACGGGAATGACGCTGGGCGAATACTGGAGAAAAGCCATCGCCGGGCCGCTGGATCTGGATTTCTGGATCGGGCTTCCGGAAAACGAATGGTCCCGGGTGGCACGGCTGGTTCCCGGAAAAATGAACGCAAGCGGAGATCCGGATGCTTTCTATCAGGCGTTCGGCACGGCGGGCACGCTCACCCGGCGCGCGTTCCAATCTCCCGCCGGGATGCATGCCGTGCACGAGATGAACGAACCCCGCGCCTGGGCCGCCGGGTTCCCTGCAATGGGCGGAACGGGCACCGCCTCCTCGCTCGCGAAGTTCTATCAGGCGGCGATCGGCGCGGTGGATAGCCCGCTTTCCGAACGCGCCAGATCCGCGCTGATGGAAGTGAGATCCTCGGGAGAAGACCGCGTTTTGCTGCGCCCCACCGCATTCACATGCGGTTGCCAAAGGGATCCTTTGGGCGAAGACGGAAGAAAAACGCGGAACCTCTACGGAACCTCAACCACCGCGTTCGGCCATCCGGGAGCAGGCGGCAGCCATGGTTTCGGCGATCCGGAAACCTGCATCTCCTTCGCCTACACCATGAATCAAATGGAACTGAGCGTCATGCCCGGCGAACGCTGCCAGTCGTTGATACGGGCGCTGAACGTTTGAAAAACATCACGAACATCGCAATACCATTCCACCCATGAAATTGTCCGCGCTCATTCATTGGCCTCGGCGAATGATCTCTCGATAAGCTTCTTTCGCAATTCCGGCTCAGGAATCAATGAGACCTTGGTGAACGCCCATCCTCCAACGTAGAAAACACCAATGGATTTTGATCCACTGATGGACTTGAGCGCATCTCTCAGCTCATGGCCCGCTCCCCAATTGTTTCCTGCGAGGATAATGTTCGGATCATCGGATTTCGTCTCCGTCTGGTGGTTGGCATCATAAAATCGAATCAAAAAACGCTCCACTTGCTCTTTGGTGTGGTAGCCGTCGATCCCGCTGATCTGATACCTTCCAAAAGTTCCATCGGGGGCCGGCATCCAGCAAATGATCATGATCGAGTTGCTGATCGTTCTCGTGGACTTCGGCTCCTCCCCGGCTTCAAACATCGTGTGGAAAGTCACCGGCTGCCGCGGGTCATGGAGGGTCGATCCGCCTTGTTGGGAAATAACAGGCTCATCCGCCGGAGCCACATGGGCGGACGCGAAGAGCATGGCGACAAGCAATTCTTTCATTTATTAAATTCTCTTATTTTACCTTTTCATCTGTTGCTTGTTGTCCTGCTTGTTCCTGTGCGTTCCGGTATTCTGAATATCTCCTTATTACTTCCAACTCTTTATCGCTGACAAGATCAGTCCGGCTCCAGAGTTCAGTAGTCTTTTGGGTGTTTGGTAATTTCAGGCTGACTGTCCATCGCGTGCTTTTCGGCAACCAAGCTCCGGTATTTCGTGAAAACTCCAAAACTTTTGGCGCAGACAGATCCGGGTTGAGGAAAAATTTCACATTATCATGCATCACGATAATCATCCATGGATTGAATGATTCCCAATCATCTTGAATATCCGGAAAAGAGTATACCTTTGGTCCATTCGAGTGAATGATTTTAACTTTATTCAAGAATGACTCGAATTCTTCCGGAGTTATTGATTCTGCATTTATTTGATCTTTGTCTTCGCCATAAGAATTACCACTTACGAATAAAAGTAATCCCATTGCCATCAGCAATGCACATGAATTTTTCATTTTATATATCATTCATCAGCGATTTTGGATTCGAGAGCCTTGATCGACTTCTCAAGTTCCGGCTTGAATTCGCCTACATCCAGTTTTCTTAGAAGTTCAAGATCCTTTTCCGGGGTTTTGGAGGACGCTTTTCCGTAGATGATTGCCAGTTTGGAATGCAAATCGTGTTTTTCATCCAAAAGCAAGGCGTCCAGTTTTTTGATGTCGTCTTCGTTTCCGCTTTTCACGATGGCTTCCGCAAGAAGGCCACGAATGCCTTTGTGAGTGGCCAGAAGCCCCCATGTCGGATCATTTTCTCGCCTGTAGATCGGGGAGTTCTCAAACCATCCGTAGAATTCTTTTGCCGCAGGCGAATTGGATGACATCATCAATTCCAATGATCTCTTGATAACATATCCAGAATGCTCGCATATCTCTTGATTTGGGATAATCTGCAATCTGACATATGCTTCGATATATTCCATGCAGTGATCCATTTTCTCAACACCCTCTATTCTTGTTAATTTAAGAACCCTAAATAGGGCATATTTATCTCCAGGCTCCACATCTACATGAATATCCGAATTGTTTGTGGATAATTCCTCGTTGAGGGATGCCAACAAATCACCACTTTCACCTCTGAGAGATGTGATAACCATCATTAAAATAATAAATTTATTTTTCATATGTTTATAATATTAGTTGCTCTCAATCATTCCATCGCTAACTTTCCCGCTCAAAAACCATATATTATATTTTTCAAACATCAAATTTATTTCTGATGACCCATCTTGGGATATCTCTTGAGCGCCGAGAAGCCCTTTTGTCGCAATCGAATCTTTAGAATTATTTTTGAATTCAGCTATCAGATTGGAATTATTCCAGTTTGCTTTATGCGAAGAAAACAACATAAATGCAGATGAGTGCATTTTATAGTAATTTTTAATTAAAGTCGTTTGAGGAGAATCGGGAATTTGATCGATATGATTTTTTACGTCATTATCATTATTAAACAAAGGATCATTAGAAGCTTCCGCAGTGTGTGCCGTGGCGTGATCGTTATCGATTTCTGCCCCGAAAAATTCGGAATTGCCAGATTTGACTATCATTTTGAAATCAAGAACTCTTTCGTTCGGCATGGCTGCATACTCAAAACGACCGGATGAAGTATGTATCTTCGCACCAATGAGCGGATCATTTGTGATTTCAAAACTCGGAGTTTTCGCCATCACTTTTTTGATGCTTACGTCAGGGTCCGGTGCCCATGATCTTTTGACGAAGTTCTGTTCTCCGGGCTGGAACCATATCGCACTGGAATAATCATTGACATCCTGAGCGATCAAATCGGGATGATCCGCAAAGATGTGCGGTGGTTGACCTTGTTGCGCGAATGTGCCGTTCGCCGGGCGCCATCCTTCAAATCTGGAATCCACGTTTGACAGGAATGTGCCGTCGAATTCGATTTTCACGCCTTTGAAGACGGTGGCTTCTTTTTCTATTTTGCCCAATTCCTTGGTGTCCCTCCAGATTTCCACCTCGATGATGGTTTTGTTTTTGCCCGAACTGGGGGCGATGCCCCAGAGTTTCGTTTTCGATGGCACTCCGTTTTCAAGAGGCAGGTTTTCATCCCTGAACTTGATGTCGCCATCCGCGTCTTTCAAGCTGAGAATCGCCGTCAGGTCGTCCATTCCGGCGATTTTCACCGAGAAGTCCGTCGCCAGATCTTCATCGACGCCCAGGGAAACGGGAACGAGATCATCGTCCGGAGTGGCGGTTTCATTCAGTAGGATTTCCACCGGAAAGATCCCCACCGCGATGTGGCTGGGCAGGTCCGAGTCCCCGATGTTGGTGGCGGCGAGTTCCAAGGAGATGGTGAGGTCCGCGTCCGGAGGGGCGGTGAGCGTTCCTATTTCCTCGTAGTGGACGGGGCCGGCATGGCCGGTCAGGGTTTCGCCGAGCTGCTCCGCGAGAACCCATTCGAAATGGCGGGAGTTGACGTCGATCTGCCCTTCGATGGGACTGCCTGTGGAGGGTTGGATCTTCCATTCGAGGATGTCGTTGTAGTTGTCCACGTTTGCCGGGCTGGTCCAATGGTCGTATTCATCACTGGAGATGGCGACGAGGACCAGAGTGGTTTGGCCTGCGGGGAGGGTGAGCTGGCGGGATCTGGTGAGGCGCTGGTTCTGTTCCCCCGTTCCGTGCAGCATGAACCAGTTCTGGAATTGGGGGGCGTCCGCGGTGTGGGGATCACCGCCGCTGATCAGTTCCTCGACGTTGCTGACGCCATCGCCGTCGCTGTCCCCGTTTGCATCAAAAATATAGAATTGACCTGCGGAAAGAATCTCGCTGGCATAGTGGGTAGCCAGCCAGAGATCGGGTATGCCGGGGTGGGTTTGCAGGGTGTAGGGATCCAGTTTCAGCAGGTGTTCCGAATAGTTGGTGAGGGAGTCCCCGTCGCTGTCGATGTCATCGACCTCCACTTTCCAGAAAAACCGGTCGGGAAGGATCCCGTCGGCGTCCCATAGCAGATCGCCTATGGTGATGGAGTCGTTCCAACCATAGATGGGACCGTCGACGTGGATCCAGCTCTCCGCGCCCAGATCCGGCGAGCAGAGAAGGGTATAGATTTTTCCGTGAAGGGCGTGCCATTCGATTTCGAAGGCCTCGGGGCTGAGGAGGGTGGGTTCCTCTTCTTCGGGATCGGTGAACCAGACGGCGGGGACATGCCGGACTTCCTGTGTGAAATATCCATGGGGAGGATCGAAACGAAGCGGATCGGTGCCGGCGATGGATTCGGCGAGGTTGCTTTGCCCGTCTCCATCCTCATCATTCCCGGGAAGGAAGCCGGGGGGAAAGAGTTGTCCGTTATTATAATAACGCTCCCATATATCGCACATCGAGTTAATGTTCGTATCCAATTGTGCCCCTGCGGGTTGGGAGCTTATGGAGAATGTGAAAAGGAGGGGGAGGATGCGAACATCGAACATCGAACGCCCAACATCGAACGTCGAAATGAAGAGGTCGAAAGGTTTCATCGGGCGCCTCCTTCCTCTTCACGGACAATTTTCCAGTGATGAATAATGATGTCCTTTGGTTCCGGAGGATTATTTTTTAGGAATTCCTCGCGTTCGCGATGGGCGCGGGTTCGGTTTTCGTAGGCGGTTTTGAGTTTTTCCGCATCGTGATCGAGAATTTCATGAAGCGCGCGGATGGCGGCGAGGGTTTCGTCGTCCGGTTGGCCTCCGGTGATGACAAAAGCGGCTCCGCCTTCGGGGAGATCCGGGATTTCCGGCGGGGTGTATGGCCGGTTGTGCGCGGCGTGCAGGCGGGTGAGGCGCGGGATGTCGAAGATTCCCCATATCAGGAAAAGGGATCTGGTTTCCCCGTCCTTGTCGGTGAATTCGCCGACCCCGGAGAGGTGGGAAAAATCGCGGGTCGAGAGGAAGGTGGAGGTTTCCCCCTCACCGTTCCCCCAGACGCGGAGGTGGGTGCGGACACCGCCGTCTTCCAGTTTGTAAACCGTGGCTCCGAGGGAGAGGGTCTGGCGGCGGGGGTGTTTTTCCCGGTGTTGTTGGATGGGCTCGCGCAGTTCCTCGGT
>CAZVSA010000261.1:2000-6035 GCA_964629955.1 uncultured Luteolibacter sp. | reverse complement strand
CCGCGCGCTCGCCTGCGACACCGGCTCGATCTGCAAGCGCTGCACCCCGCGCCCCGGGCTCCAACGGCTTACCCGCGCCAGCCCGCTGTCCACCACGCTGACGATCCCCGGAATCGTCAACGAAGTCTCCGCCACATTCGTCGCCAGGATGATCCGCCGCTTCGGCCCCGGCGAAAACACCCGCTGCTGGTCGCCCAGGCCAAGCCGCGCGAACAGCGGCAGAATCTCCGTGTTCCGGTACTTCCTGCCATCCAACGCGTCCGCGCACTCGCGGATCTCGCGCTCGCCCGGAAGGAACACCAGCACGTCGCCGCGCGGATCGACATCCGTCAGCCAATCCACCGCCCGCGGCACATGGCGCGTCAATTCCTCCTCTTCGTCCGGCGGCAGGAAAAACTCCTCCACCGGAAAGGTCCGGCCCTCCGCCTGAATCACCGGCGCACCGCCGAAAAACGCCGCGAAAGCCCCCGCATCCAGCGTAGCAGAGGAAATCACCAGCTTCAGATCCTTCCGCCGCTCCAGCAGCCTCTTCAAATAACCCAACAAAAAGTCGATGTTCAGCGACCGCTCGTGCGCCTCGTCGAGAATCAGCGCGTCGTAATGCTTCAAATCCGGGTCGCCCTGCGTCTCGGCGAGCAGGATGCCGTCGGTCATGAACTTGATCTTCGTCTCCTTCGAGGTCCTGTCCTCGAAACGCACCTGATACCCGACAAACCCGCCCAGCGGCCCCTTCAACTCCTCCGCCACCCGCCGCGCCACGCTCGCCGCCGCGATCCGCCGCGGTTGCGTGCAGCCGATCTTCCGCGTCCCGCCGGCAAGCGCCTCGACCGCCATCTTCGGAAGCTGCGTCGTCTTCCCCGATCCCGTCTCGCTGACCACCACGACCACCGGATGCTCCCGGATCGCCGCCACGATCTCCCGCCGCATGCCGACCACCGGCAGGCTTTCGGGATAATTCAGCGGCGGCAGCGCATCCGTCATCGCGCGCGGGAAATAGCCGGGGTATCGGCGATTCTCAAGCTTCGCCCTCATGCCGCCCGAAAGGATTGTCACCTTGCCATCCCTGTGGACGATGCGGCCGACGCGGATGCGCAGCAGACCAAAAGGCGGCACCAGGGGTTCCCTCTATCAGCATCTGGCAAAAATACGTTAGGAAGACGCGGAAGTCCTGCTCCGGAAGAAACGCTGCCACGGCGCCCTCCACCTCGCCGGCTATGCCGTGGAGTGCGCCCTGAAATGGGCCATCACGGTCCGAATGGACGCGACCTATCTCCCTGCCGAATGGGAAACCCACGATCTCGACAGATTGATGGGACAATCCGGCCTGGCAGCCGATCTTCAACGATCCCCCGAAATCCAAAATTTGTTCTCCGCACTTGTCGATGACTGGGGACCTCACGGTCGTTACGACGCCAGCCGCCTTGAGTCATCGGATGCCATCCGCCTTTACAAACGGATCGAGCAAATCGATTTATGGATCGTCGTCGATCACGCGCCATGAGTTCCGAAACGCACAAGAAAATCAGAAGCGCGGTGGCGGAAATCGTCCCCTGCCAGCAAGGCTTTACGATCTATAGTTCGGAAACTGGCTTCGACGACATGGAAGTCGTCCGCGTGATCACCCCCGCCTGGCAAAATTCGGATCGGGTGAACCGTATCGAGAAGATCCAGAAAGCGGTCTTGGAGAAGCTCGCTCCCGCTGAGCGCCGCCGGATCTTCCGGTTCAGCGTGCTGACCCCCAAGGAATGGGCCGAACGTAAAGCGATGTTCGTGGGAGAAAACCGTCTCATTGGACGCCGCAGCGCCCATACCGCGGTGAACGGGTGATTCCGCATCGCTCTGGATTGATAAGCGTTTGGAATGACTCCGCGGCGGCAGCGCATCTCCGGCAGAGGAGGGCGGCGTCCCCGCCGCCTTCAACGTGGAGCGAGCCGCCGGCTTGCGAACGAAGCGCGGCTTTGCAAACCGCGGGAAGCGACGCCAACGGCGCCATTTCTCCAGTGGGCCGCTTTCGGCAAAGCGGCTCCTATGGCGCTTGGAAAAGCGCCAACCCACGTCATGGCGGCAGGAATGCCGCCACTCCTCTCACGGTGCGCCAAGCCAAGCCGAACCTGCATCACTGAAACAAATTCCGGTCGAGCGTGCGGTACTGGATCGCCTCCAGCACATGATTCGGCCGGATGTCCGCGCCGCCTTCCAAATCGGCGAGGGTTCTGGCCACCTTGAGGATGCGGTCGTGGGCGCGGGCGGAGAAGTTGAACTGCTCCATCGCGTGTTCCAGATAGCCCGTGCTCTCGGCATCGAGCTTGCAGTGCTCGCGGACCTGCCTGGCGCCCATCGCGGCGTTGGTGGCGATGCGCCCTCCGTCGAAACGCCGCCGCTGGACTTCTCTCGCAGCGACCACACGGCCGCGGATCGCCGACGACTTCTCTCCGGCGGACGCAGCGGAAAGCTCGCGGAACTCCACCAGCGGCACATCCACGTGCAGGTCGATGCGATCCAGCAAAGGCCCGGAGATCCGCTGGCGGCAGCTCTCGATCTGGCGCGGCGAACAGCGACACTCCCTTTTACTATCTCCATAGTAGCCTCAGGGGCACGGATTGAAATCAGGGAGATCGCCAGCAAAAACTCGTAATACATTCACATCAAGAGATTTGGATTCATGCTCCGCCGCCTGGAGGTGGGAAGCTCGGGAACATACGGAGTGAGGCGGATAGGGATAGACAACTACGCGACCCACAACACGCCCGCAGTGCGCAAATGGCTGCTGCGCCATCCTCGCTTCCAGATGCACTTCACTCCGGCGGGGGCCTCATGGATCAACCGGATCGAGCGTGTCTTCGGACTCATCACCTCGGAGTGGATCCGCCGCGGGAACTTCTCCTCGGTCAAAGATCTTGTGGAAGCCATCGGCAACTACATCGAGAATCACAACAAGAACCCCAACCCCTTCGTGTGGACCGCCACACCCGAGAAGATTTTCGACAAAATCACCGGGGGATTTCTTGAATGAACTTGGCGCGCAGGACGCTAACTGATGATCTCGTGGATCGGCCCGCCGTTTTCGACGAGACGCGAGACGGTTCCCAAGGAAGGAATTTCCATCTTGGTATGATCGATCCCGAGCTGCCGGAGAATGGTGGCGTGGAGATCGCTGTAGTAGTGGGGACTTTCCACGGCCTCGTAGCCGACTTCGTCCGTCGCGCCGTGGACCACGCCGCCCTTGATCCCCCCGCCGGCGAGCCAGCAACTGTAGCCCTTCGGGTTGTGATCGCGGCCGGTGGTGTTTTGCGACCATGGCGTGCGGCCGAATTCGCTGGTCCACACGACCAGGGTTTCGTCGAGCATGCCGCGCAGCTTGAGATCGCGGACGAGGCCGGCGATCGGCTTGTCCGTGGCCCGGCAGAGGGGCCCGTGGGTCTTCATGTCGCCGTGGGCATCCCACCCGCCGTTGCCTCCGCCGGAGTGGCAGATCTGGATGAACCGGACGCCCCGCTCGGCAAGGCGGCGGGCGAGCAAAAGCTGTTTGCCGAATTCCGCGGTCTCCGGCCGGTCGATGCCATACAGATCTTTCACATGGTCCGGCTCGCGCGAGAAATCGACGGCCTCCGGCGCGGACATCTGCATGCTTGCGGCAAGTTCGTAAGCCTTCGCCCGGGCCTGGATGTCCGAGTTGATCGCATGGCGTTGGCGGAATTCCTGGTTCATCTCATGGAGCACCTGGGCCTGCCGCTCGCGTTCGGCACTGGAGCTGCCTTTGGGAGGATGCAGGTTCGGGATCGGGATCTCACCCGCTTGGAAAGGCGTTGCCGAGTAGGTCGCACCGAGGTAGCCGCCGGTGAGCTGGACGGGTGAGGAAGGCCGGCCGATGTTGACGAAGGTCGGCAGGTTCTGGTTCACCGAGCCGAGCGCGTACGAGATCCAACTGCCGAACGTGGGATGATCGAACGCGCGGCCGCGGTGGCCGGTGGAGGTTTCGATGACCGCGGGGAAGTGGTTGCTCTCGTGGCACCACATCGAGCGCACGACCGCGAT
>CAZVSA010000261.1:0-1900 GCA_964629955.1 uncultured Luteolibacter sp. | reverse complement strand
GTTGTGAATTACCGGACATACGTGAATTCATCGAGGTTGAAGAGGAGCCAGGAAAGATGCTTGAGACGGTCGGGATCGTTTTCGAGGTAGGCGGACGCGCGGGCGGTTTCCGGGGGGCTCGGAGGCCGGGCGATGGTCAGGCGGTAAGCGAGATCGATCGCGCGGTCCAGATCGCCGCCGGACTCGTTCCTCAACCGGGCGGCGAGTCCGCGGGTCACGGCATCGATTTCCGGGCTGTTCATGAGAAAGAGCGATTGCGGCGCGGTGACGGTCCGGGTCCGGACCGGGCAAGGAACCCGCCCGTCGTCCACATCGAAGGACTGCAGGAAGCCGGGCGTCACGTCACGGCTCGGTGAAAAGCCGCGGATCATGTAGGCGGCGCGGCGTTTCATGGAAACGGTGGCATTCGCGGCATCATCCCCGCGGCGGCGGCCCTGTCCGCCGCCACCCGGGTCGAAGGAACGGCCGCCGACCTGCAAATCAAGGTTGCCCGCCGCCGCGTGGATGGAATCCCAGATCGGCTCCGCTTCCAGACGCCGCAGCCTGAAATGCCAGAGATAAGTGTTCTCCGGATCGATCTTCCGATTCGCGCTGGATTCCGATGGCGCTTCCGAACTCATCCGGTAGGCCTGCGACGTCACCATCAGCCGGTTCATCCGCTTCATGCTGTAGCCCTGCTTCACGAATTCCGAAGCGAGCCAGTCCAGCAATGCCGGATGCGAGGGACCGTCCGGCTCCACGCCGAAATCGCTTGGAAGCTTGTGCAGCCCGACGCCGAAATGCCACTGCCAGAGACGATTGACCGCCACCCGGGCGAAGAGAGGGTTGGACGGACTTGTCAGCCAATCCGCGAATGCCTCGATCCGTCCGTCGCGAAAATCGTATTCACCGCTCGCAAACGGCCAGCCCGGTTGCACCTCGTTCTCAAGCTCGGGCCGGGTGGGATCGCCGCTGGTGAGCAGGTAGCTTTTCAACTGCTCGCGGCCGGGGTCCACTTCCACCGTCGTGAAAGCGGGAAGCTCCGGAACGCGGATCCCACGCCCGGCCTCATCGACCCGTTTTCTCAAATCGCGATACGTGCCGATCAATTCGGCAGGCAGCGCTTCCTCGATCTTGTCGTTGTCAATGCGGAGGATCGGGAAGTAATCGTCGGCGATTTTTTGCTCCTCCACGGTCCGCTCCTTCTCGGATTTGCGAATGATCTCCTGGACTTCGGGAGGGAGCATCGCGACCCGCTCCTCGCGGAGCTTCGTCGTGTACGGATCGATAAAAGCGGCGAGTTCCTTCTCGAAGGGAGCGCGCTTTTTGCGGATCTCCTCCATCGCCTTCCCGGCGGCCACCAGATCCCGGGCGCTCGCGAGATTCACTTTCTTCGGCACGAGCGGATCGAACAACGCCTTCATCGAATAATAATCGACCTGCGAGACGGGATCGAACTTGTGATCATGGCATTTGGCGCAACCGACGGTCAACCCCATGAACGCCGTTGAAACCGTATCCGCCGCGTTGATGGCGAGGTCCTGCGGATCGGCGTCCACACCCCGCGCCAGGAATCCCAACGCGAAAATGTCGCCCGGCCTCGGTTCCCTGCGCGACCGGATACCCGTGTCCGACATCCGGGTCCTTTCCTCCACGCGGCGGCCCGTCAATTGAAGCTGCACGAACTGATCGTAGGGAAGATCGTCGCGGAGGGCGTTGATGACCCAGTCCCGCCAGAGGTGGATTCCCGACCCCGGCCCCATCCTTTCGTCGATATCCGCATAACGCAGGACATCCAGCCAATGCCGCGCATACCGCACCGCGTGTTGGTCGCCGGCCAGGAGCCGGTCCACCACCTTTTCATAGGCGTCCGGCGAAGTGTCCGCGAGAAAAGCCTCCTGCTCCGCGGGCGAGGGCGGCA
>CAZVSA010000260.1:0-6045 GCA_964629955.1 uncultured Luteolibacter sp. | reverse complement strand
CTCGGCAACCAGTTCCTCCACAACATCCGGGAAACCGACGCCATCGTCCAGGTCGTCCGCTGCTTTGAAAACGACGACATCATCCACGAACTCGGCTCCGTCGATCCTCTCCGCGACATCGAAATCATCAACGCCGAACTGATCCTCGCCGACATCGCCGCGCTCGAAAAACGCCGCCAGTCCCGCGAGAAAAAAGCCAAGGGAGGCGACAAGGAATCCAAAAAGGAAGTCGAACTCATCGACGTGCTCCTCCCCCACCTCAACGAGAGCAAACCCGCCCTCACCCTTGAGTTCAGCGAGGACGACCAGGCCATCATCCGCGAATTTTTCCTGCTTTCCTCCAAGCGCACCATCTACGCCTGCAACGTGGCCGAAGACGAACTCGCCGCGGCCACCGCCGATCCGGACTCCCATCCGCAGGTCGCCCGCGTGCGCAAATTCGCGGCGGAACATTCCGGCGCCGACGTCGTCGTCATCTCCGCGCGCATCGAGGAGGAACTCAGCGATCTCTCCGAGGAGGAAGCCGCCGAGTTCCTTGCCGACATGGGCGTCACCGATTCCGGGGTGTCCAACCTCATCCGCGGTGTCTATCACCTTCTCGGCCTGCGCACCTATCTCACCACCGGCGTTCAGGAAACCCGCGCCTGGACCATCACCGCCGGCGACAAAGCCCCCGCCGCGGCCGGTGTCATCCACACCGATTTCGAGCGCGGCTTCATCGCCGCGGAGGTCGTCCACTACGACGACCTCGTCACCGCCAGTTCCAAAACCGCCGCGAAAACCGCGGGCAAAGTACGCATCGAGGGCAAGGAATACGTCGTCAAAGACGGCGATGTCATCGAGTTCCGGTTCAACGTGTGAAACCGGCATGGAGGACCGTTCCGCAAGATGCGGAACGGAGCCGACGGAACGCCGGAGCTTGCTCTTCAGACTGACCTCAGGGATTCACCACCGTCACCGGTGGAGGAAAGATCGGAGGAGGAGGAAGCAACGGAAAGGGTAGCGGCAGATCCAGAGGATTCGGAGGAACCGGAGGGGTGATTGCGGCAACCTTTGCCCCCTTGGCGGATTTCGCGCTCTTGGCGCTCTTGGAACTTCCGGCGGCCGTCTCTCCCGCGTTGGGTTCGATCCGCGCAAGAACCGCCTGAACTTCGGCAAGCGATTCAGGCACCTCCGCGATCGCGCATTGGGAGATCATCCGCATCATGTCGGGCGCGGCGGTTGCCGCAACTTCCACGATGTTGGCCACATTGGAAACCGAGCCGCCGCTTGCGCGGATGGCGGACTTCACAATCTCACAAGCGCACCCCGGGTTGGCCGAAATTTCCTCTTCCAGAAGCGCGAGGCGATTCGCCGGATCCAGCAAGGTCTGCTGCTGGACGGACAGAGCGACCGCATGGCAATCCGCGGCCGCCGCAGCCTGCCCGGATTCCCGGTAAACCGCGGAAAGCAAGGCCAGCCCGTTTTGCAACGCACCGCCCTGAATCGAATAGCTTTCACCGGACGCGCTGACAGCCAGCTTCCGGAAAGGCGACGGCTGGCGGAGCACATCGAGGTCCGCCACATCCTCCACCGACCTTGCCGGGGACTGGACCGAGCCCAGAGTTACGGAATCCTGGCTCACATAAAGCGGGTTGCCCTGGGAAAGCTCCGCGGACGTCTTGTCATGGGCGGGAACTTCATAACGTGCCGGAGGCAGGGCGCTCGCATGGAAACGAGGGGCATCGCTTCCTGCCAGATTGCCAGCTTGAACCGGACGAACATCGGAAGAGCGGTCGGCGTCCTGAATGCTTTGCGCCGCCAAAGGGGACAGCGGGGCAAACAGCAGGAGAGCAGCCGTGCGGGGTGACACAGGTGGTTTCATATGGGTGGAAAAACAGGAGTTGAATGAGCCAACGCGACCCCTTTGACAAGGCTCAAAAGCCGCGTGAAGCAACACCTGAAAAGAAACTTTCGCAGCAACCTTGTAAAGAGAGACTTGCGAATATCCCCTTCCAGCTTGGGAGCAGATATAACGGGCAACTTGAAAATTGACAAGCACAAAATGACTTGCGCCCGCGGGCATCAGGGATTCCCCGAAAATTTGGAAAAATCCAGCTTGCCGTCTCCGTAGCGCTTCTATAGTTACAAACCTCAGGACGCGCTCCCGGCGCAAGCCAATGCGCGTCACCCGGCATCAAGCCGTCTCATGATTTTCCAGGAACGACCCATCATCAACCCGAATACCGGTTTTCCAAACCGGTTCAGTCCTGCTGCGCTTCATTTATGAGCGGACTTCGGGCTTGCCGTTCCCTTTCCCTCTTCGCATCGGCCATGCGCCGCGGCCCCGCCCGCCCGCACGCCGTCGCGTCGCACCTACCCACCGGAGAACAAAGCCATCGCTAAGCCACAAAGAGACCAAAACAGGGGTCGTTACCGCGACATGACGCGGATCAACGACCGAATCCGCGCCCCGAGAGTCCGCGTAGTCCTCGCCAACGGCGAGCAGCTCGGCGTGATGAGTTCACGGGAAGCCCTCGCGAAAGCCCAATCGCTCGGACTCGATCTCGTCGAGATCGCCGGACAGGCGGAACCGCCGGTTTGCAAAATCGTCGATTATGGCAAATACAAATACGAGCAGGCGAAGCTGAAAAAGCAGAAGTCGAAAAGCTCGACGAGGATGAAGGAAGTGAAATTCCGCGTCGGCACCGGCCAGCATGACTACAACATCAAGCTTGGCCGCGCCGAAGGCTTCCTCGACACCAATCACAAATGCCGTTTCGTGCTCCAGTTCCGCGGCCGGGAAAACGCCCACAAGGATCTGGGCTTCGTGGTGCTCAACCGCATCATCGAAGACCTCAAGACCATGGCGCAGGTGGACCAGGCCCCGCGCCTGAACGGTCGTGCCGTCGCCATGATCCTTTCCCCCCTCCCCGCCCACCAGCGGAAGCGCAGGTTCCACCTCTTCCACGGAGAACTCATGGAAGAGGATGACTTCGAGGAAGAAGAGGACGCCGCCGATGACGAGGTGCCCGACGAAGCGCCTTCGGAAGAATCCGCGCCGGAAAGCGAAGCTCCCGCGGCCACTCCTTCGGAACAGCCCTGATCGCCGCACCGCGCAGCCGTGCTCTTTCTTTTCGATATTGATGGCACCCTGGTTGACACCGGCGGTGCCGGAATGAACGCCCTGCGGGAAGCCAGCCTGGAAATCTTCGGAGATCCCGGCCCGGAACTCGACCTCGCGGGCAGCACCGATCTGGGCATCGTCGCGGGCATTTGCAGGCACTTCGGCAGGGAGAAAACCCGGGAGTTCGTCGATGCCTATTTTGAAACCTACCTGCGCCGCCTGGAATGGAATCTCGCGCACGGCGGATTCCCCGGGCGGGTCATCGACGGAGCACCCCAGCTCCTGACCCTCCTCGCCGCCCGCCCGGATGCCACCATGGGGCTGCTCACCGGCAATATCGCGGGAGGAGCCGCCGCAAAAATGAGGCACTTCGGCCTTTCCGCCTATTTTCCCTTCGGCGCGTACGGTTGCGACCACGCGGACCGGAACCGCCTCGGCCCCATCGCCCTGGAACGGGCGACCGCTTTCACGGGCCGCACGTTCACTCCCGGGGAAACCTGGATCATCGGCGACACTCCCAAGGACATCGCCTGCGCGCACGCCATCGGAGCCCGCTGCCTCGCGGTCGCCACCGGCAATTTCGACGAGGAAGCGCTGGAAGCCGCCGGAGCCGATCACGTCACCTCCTCCCTGCATGACGCCATGCGGTGGCTGGAATGAGAAGCGTCCGGATTGGCGCGAACCACCTTTCCGGCGAAAGGTGTTTTTTCAGGAAATCCCGCACGGCGTGACACGCACGCCGCCGGAACAAACCATCAGCAACCGCAGCCCCCTCCGCCGCAGCAACCGCCGCCGGAAGCGGAAATTTCCTCCTCCGTCGGCAACCGGCCCAGCTCGAGGGTCATGCCCACGTATTTGCCGATTTCCTGCTGAAGGGTTTCCAGTTCGCGCTGGGCTGCGAGGAAATCACGCGCCACTTCATTCTCGAAAAGCGCGTTGCGCGCATCTTCAAACTCCCTCACCGCGGAACTTCCCAGCTCGATGCCCGCGCGCTGCTTCTGATGCAGCTCCTCGCCGCGCTCATGCACGCTCTGGTATTGCAGCCGCGCCGCGTCGTCGCCCAAAAAGCGATTCACACTCGCCTGCAACTCCACGAACGCGGGATCGCTTGCGATCCGGGCGCACAACTCCTTGGTTTTCTCCATCACGACGGAATCTCCTGCATAGATCGACATGCCCGCTCCATACCCTCATCCGCATGAGCTGGCAACGGCGTTTTGCCGGAAAAACCATCCTCTTCCTTCCCTCATCCGCAACAAATGCGTGACAGCGCCTCCTCCGGCGCGTTTCGTCTGCCAACCCACCATGGCCATCGACCCGCTCAAAGACGGCATCCGCTCCCACGTCCGGATCGACTTCCACGGCAACGTCCACAAACGCTTCCGCGGCACCGGTGCGGAGGAACGCTACGCCACCGAGGTCGCCGTCCTCAAGGTTCTGGAAGAGCGCGGCTGCCCCTACGTCCCCCGCGTTCTCGAAGAACACCCCGGGGAAAACTACTTCGTCTCCACCAATTGCGGACGCCCCGCCCCCAGCCTCTCCAAGGAAAAATCGGACCGCCTCTACGCCGCGCTGGAAAAAGACTACGGAGTCCGCCATCTGGATGCCGAGCCGCGCAACATCACCTACTCCGACAAGCTGGGGCGCTTCTGCATCATCGATTTCGAGCTGGCCGAGGTCCTCCCCCCTCCGCCCGGCCTCACCCTCCCGCCAAAAAACCCGGCTCCCTGAGCCACCGCCTCCCCTCCGCAAAAAAACACCGGCCTCCACCCGTGCCATCCACCGCGATCCTCCACTGGGCAACCCTCACCCACAGCGGCTCACGCAAGCCGCGCAATGACGATTCCCTCATTGCTTTCGCCTCCGGCCACGGCGGCGCGGACACCCTCCCCCCCCACGGCTCTCAATCCCTCGAAAAATGCGACCTCGTCTTCGCCGTTTCCGACGGCATGGGCGGAGGAAACGCCGGCGATCTCGCCTCCTCCACCATCCTCCGGCAGATGTCCCAGATCATCCCGGAAACCTTCAAGGCCGCCGCCGCCGGACTCTTCCCCGATTCCCTCTCCCATCTCTCGGACGCCATCCACTCCGTCCACCGCCACCTCAACGAGGCCGCCGCCGGTTGCGACGACAAGCGCGGCATGGCCGCCACCCTCGCCCTCGCCTGGTTCACCCCGGAAAACCTCTACATCGCCAATGCCGGAGACTCCCGCGTCTACCTCTCCCGCTCCGGCGAACTCACCCAGCTCTCCAGGGATCACAGCGCCGCATGGGGCCAGTGGAAACGCGGGCAGATCACCGAAATCGAATACCGCACCCACCCCCGCCGCGCCGCGCTCTATGAAGTCATCGGCGGAGGCCATCCATCCATCCACCCCCATTTCGCCGCCATCCCCTATCAGGCGGGCGACCGCTTTCTCGTATGCTCCGACGGCATCGTCGACGGACTGTGGGAACGCCACATCCGCGACGCCCTCGCCAACTGCCCCGCCGACCCCCGCCCCACCGCCGGAGCCCTTCTCAAACGCGCCATCGACAACTCCGGAATCGACGATACAACCCTCATCATCATTGCCGTCGAGCCCCCTTCCAAAGAATCCCCCCAATAACCAACATCCCGGGAAAAATGGCACGACCGATGCTTCATCCGACGCGCCGGAATTCCTTGGAAACGGAACCAACAATTTCACTTTCAACGATTTCCCACAGCAACCATCCCTAACCAAACCGCAACACCACAACAACAATGGCCAAATACAAACTGGAATACATCTGGCTCGACGGCTACACCCCCGTTCCCAATCTCCGCAGCAAGACCCAGGTCAAGGAGTTTGAAAGCTTCCCGACCCTTGAACAACTTCCCCAATGGGGCTTCGACGGCAGCTCCACCCAGCAAGCCCCCGGCGGAAACTCCGACTGCATGCTCAAACCCGTCGCCG
>CAZVSA010000259.1:0-6065 GCA_964629955.1 uncultured Luteolibacter sp. | reverse complement strand
CATCGACGGCGATACCACTGTCATCGGAAGCCCGAACTCGGATACCGCTCTCGCATCCGATGCCGGGGCGGCTCTGGTTTTCCGCCGCAGCGGGGGCGGGTGGAATCCGGAAGGCGTCCTCGTCGATGAAGCTCCCGCGACGGGAGACCGCTTCGGGATCTCCGTGGCGATCTCCGGAAACCGCGTGGTGGTGGGAGCGGACAACGATACCGAGGAGGGCAAGGCGGGCCGCGGCAGCGCCACGATTTTTGAACGGGACGGGGGCGGAGTCTGGCAGCGGCGCAACAAGCTGGGGGCGGAGGCCGCGGCGGGGGATTCGTTCGGCCGGGCGGTGGCGATCGATGGCGACACGGTGGCCGCCGGGGCTCCCCTGAAGAATACGGCGAGGGGCCGGGTGTGGGTTTATACCCTCGGTGCGGGCTCCAGCGTGCAGGTGCAGGAGATCACGCCGCCTGCTTCCGCGGCACAGGTGCGGTTCGGATTTTCCCTGGCCCTCTCCGGAGACCGCATGATCGCGGGGGCGCCCCGGTGGGATCATGGAACCATCCGCACCGGAAGGGTTTTCTTTTACAGGCGCGCTCCGTGGGGATGGGTGGCGGATGGCGAACACGGCCCCTCCGGCGCCGGCACCGGCGATTACCGCGCGGGGTTCTCCGTCGCTCTGGATGGCGATGTGGCGGTGGTGGGGTGCAGCGGCCCGATCAGTTGGACGGGAGGCGGCGGCAACGGCGCGGGGCGAACAGGGCGCGCCTTTGCGCTCACACATGATGGCACGTCGTGGGGAGGTCTCACCTGGCTGGATAACTCGGGAGTTCCCGCCGGGGCATGGTTCGGCATGTCGGTGGCGGTGAAGGGCGATGTCATCGCCGCCGGAATCTTCAGCGAGATCGTATCTCCGGGAACAATCCGCCTTTTCCGGCGGAATGGCACGGGCTGGGACACGCTGGAAGATCTCCAGACGGGGATAGCTTCCGGCTCCGATGGCTTCGGCCTCAGCGTGGCTCTGGATGGAGACATCCTCCTCGCAGGGGCTCCCTACATGAGCAACTCCCACGGCACGTATGCCGGAAGCGCCTTCGTCTTCCGCGTCACGGACCCGGATGCGGTGGTGCCCGAACTGACGATCACCCGCAGCGGCGGGAACGCGGTGTTGACGTGGACGCCCGCGCCGGGCTGGACGCTGTGGCAGAGCCCTTCGCTCGCGCCAGGATCATGGACGCAGGTGACGGTGGCGACGGATGGGACGCACAGCCACCCCGTTTCCTCCGCGCCCCGGATGTTCTTCCGCCTGCAGAAATAGAGCGTTTTAAATAATGATGTATCCGTTTGAAATCGGGCGGATGGGGAAAGGAGAAGGGGAGCGCCGCCGTCCCGGCGGCATCGTTGTGCGTCCCGCACAACGGGCATTGGGTTCTGAGGGCAACCAAAGCCCTGCACGGCGAAGAGTGTTCGGCAGGATGCCAAACACAGCCGCCGGGACGGCGGCGCTCCCCATCCCGTCATGCGGCCACGATATTTTTTAAGACGCTCTGACTATTTTTCATTTTCCCTTCCGGAAGAGCAGGGGGACGCGGAAATCCCGCCCGCGTCCCCTTTTTCGATGATATCATGATGCAAAACGCTCGAAGCAGATCCCCGCTGGAGCGAAGAAAATTCCAGCTTTCCCGTTATCGTGGCCGCGCGATGCCGTAGCAAGGGGTTATGAAGCCGTTTCGTCTTTTCCTTGTCGTTGCCACCGTCATCACCGCCGCGCTCCCCGGGCTCCATTTTCTCCCGTCCCGTCCGTCCGGCGGGGTTCCGGCCCTGTCCGCCGGCTCCGGCCCGGCCGATGTGAGGAGCGTCCGCCCTCCCCCGGTGTCTTCGGCGGAACCGTTGCCTGAGCCGCCCGCCGAGCCGGCCACCCGCCCCGTCGACGCACTGGAGCAACTGCCGCCGGACGAGCAAGCTTCTCTCCACGCCGCCATCCACGAAGCCCGCCACGCCATCGAGCCGTTGGATGACGCTTTCGCCAGGTTTCCGCAAAACCGCGGCGTTTCCCACTTCGCCGCCAATCCCGGCCAGGACATCACCGCGTGTTTTCTCGAAGACGGCGGCGTGCGTTTCGAGTCCGGCATCCCCGGCGAAACGTGGCAGGGCACGCTGAGGCTCGCCGGGGCGGCCTCCACGGGAGAATGGAAGGCCGAAGGCACCCGCGTGGAGCGGGACCATGGAACGCTGACCGAGTGGTATGTGAACCGCGCTGATGGCATCGAGCATGGATTCACGGTGAGGGAGCGCCCGGCGGATTTGCCTGCGGAGGGACCGCTGGTGCTGCGGATGGCCATGGAGGAACTGCGGGCGGACCCGTATCCCGGGCGCGAGGGCGATCTCATTTTCACCGACACGCTGGAAGACCGGCCGGTACTGGCCTACCGCGACTTGAAAGTATGGGATGCCACGGGCAGGGAACTCGGCGCGCGCATGCGCCCGGCGGGGGATGGCTTCCTCATTGCGGTGAATGACCACGGAGCGCAATACCCGGTCACCGTCGATCCGCTGATCGTCAGCCTGGAACAAAAACTGACCCCCGGCGAGGCGATCGGAAATCCGGTTTCATCGTCGCTGGAGGGGGATGTTTTCGCGGTGGGAACGGGTTTGGGACAGGTCGCGATATTCGTGCGCGGGGCCGGTGGTTGGGAAATGAGTGCGAGGTTGAAGCCGCCGCCGGGGTCCGACGGCAACTGGTTCGACGACGAGCGGTTCGGCGCCTCGGTGGCTGTGAGGTGGGGTGGCGAAACGATTCTGGTGGGATCGCCGGGTGCGCTGGTGACGGTGGGGGAGGCTGCGGTGACGGGCGTTGTCCATGTCTATCAACAGTACGGGGCGGGGTGGGTGTGGGCGAAGGCGCTGACCTATGCCGGCCCTCTCGGGTTTCCGGGTTCGCAGGAGCCGGGGGCTCCCGTGGCGGGAGGTTTCGGCTCGGCCGTGGCGGTGGACACGGGATCGGATGTGATCCTGGTGGCGGCCGCTCCGGCTCCCGGCGGTTCGGGAAGTCCGGGGGTTTATGCCTTCCAGGGGGTGGACGACTGGAACCCGAGATTGGTCATCCCTCTCACACCTCCGATCCACCTGGCGGTGGACAACGGGGTGGGAGTGATTACCGGAGGAAGCTTCCTGCGCGTATACAACAACATCGGCTCCTCAAACGCTTTCACCCAATTCGGTCCTCTGCCCGGGGGATCCGGGCAGGAACGGCCGGTGGATATTTCCGGGGACACCATTGTGATGGGAAATCCATCGGCGAACTACGGGAGCGTGCGGATTTACCGGCGTCAGGGGGAGGTGTGGTCACTTGGCCAGACACTCACCGTGAGCACCGCGTACAGAAGGTTCGGAACCTCGGTGGCGGTGGATGGGGACACGCTGCTGGCGGCCAGCGCCAACCACGGGGTGCACCGCTTCCGCAGGGGGGTGGACGACCAGTGGAGCGGCACCGCGATCGCGGCGGTCTCCGGGACTTCCCCCATCTATCCCTCGCAGGTGGCGGTTTCCGGGAATCACTCGGCGATCGCGCAGACGCAGCGCCAGCCGTCGGTGCTTTTCTGGAAAAAACAAGAGAACGGCGCGTGGGCGGCGGATGGAACGATCATCACGGAAAGCGGGAGGGAGGGAGACGCCTTCGGCACGAGTGTGGGCATCAGCGGGGATCTGGCGGTGGTGGGGGCTTCGGGGCATGATTTGATCGGTGCGTCCAATTCCGGAGCCGCCTGGGTGTTCCGCCGGGAAGGAACGGAATGGACGCTCGAGCGGAAGTTCATGCTTGGGCTGCCTTCCCCCGGTCAGAGATTCGGGATTTCGGTGGCGATCTCGGGAAACTGGCTGGCGGTGGGTGCGCCGGGAGACGATACGGATGGCAAGACGGACTGCGGCAGCGTGTCGGTGTTCTTCAGGAGCAGCTCCGGGAATTGGATGAGCGAGGCCAGGCTCACCCCGGCACCGTCGGGCGCACGACTCGGACGATCAGTGGACATCGAGGGGCCTCTGGTGGTGGCGGGAGCCCCCGGAGGAGTGCTGACAAACCCCGGAAGCGTGTGGGTGTTTTCCCAATACTTCGATCTGGACTGGGACGCTTATTGGAGGGCGGTTGAGAGACAGGGGCCGAATACAAATCCTCCGGGCTTTCCCACGCAATTCGGCCACTCCGTGGCGTTGTCGGGGAACCGGGTCATTGTGGGGGTTCCGGGCTACGATCCATCATGGTCTCTGGACGGTAGAGGCATGGTGGCGTTTTACACCCTTTCGGGATCGGGCTTGCAATTGGGCGTGGCCGGCGATGGCAGTTTCCATCCTTCCCCGGGAATGGTGCAGGGGTGCGGCACTTCGGTGGCGTTGCAGGGGGATGTGGCGGTGGGGGGGAACTCCGGGTCGGCCTTTCTGTTCACCCGGGGAGAAGGGGGATGGGTGAGCACTGATCCGGAGTTTCTGGATGGAGATGGTTTGGAGGAAGGGCTGTTCGGGTCCTCCGTCGCGATCGAGGGAGATCTCATCGCGGTGGGAGCGAGGGGCGGGAACAACCAGGCCGGTGCGGTCCGGCTTTTCCGGAAGCAGGAAGGGGAATGGGTGAAACTCCCCGCCGACATCCATGCGCCAACGGAAGATGGCGGCAATGGCGATTTCTTCGGCTCCTCCGTGGGATTGAGCGGGGACACGCTGCTCGCCGGAGCCCGCGGTGTCCAATCCGCGATGGGAACCGCCTATGTGTATCGCCTCACGGACTCGTTTTTCAATCCGCCGCAACCGCTTCTCTCCCTTGATGACGGGACTCTCACGCTGACATGGCCCGCCGGAACCGGGCTGGCGCTGTGGCAGAGCCCGAGCCCCGCGGGCCCGTGGACGAAGGTCCCGGGAAGCGGGCAGGCGACGAATCACAGCGCCCCGGTTTCCGCCGCCCCAAGGATGTTCTTCCGGCTCGCCCCGCCGTGATCCGATGACCCATTTGTGGAGAATCTTCGTCTTTCCCCGTTATCGTTGGCGCGGAATGCCGAAGTAGGGGGTATGAGGGCTCCATCCTTTCGTTCCGTTTTCGTTCCCGCCGCCGTCGCCGGTCTTGCAGGCTTGTTGTTTTTCCCGGCCGGTCCGGCGGGTGACGGGGAATCCGCGGCATCCCCTGCGAGCGCCGCGCCATCTCCGCGTCCGGTGGAAGTTCCGGATTTCACGGAGGCTCCCGCATGGATGCCTTCCGCGGAAAACCCGGCGGAGGTTCCCGTGGCGGAGCCGGTCGCGGCGCTGGAACAACTTCTGCCGGGCGAACGGGAATCGTTCCGGGAAGCGTTGCGGATGGCGTTTTACGGGGTGAATCCCTTGTCCGATGCCGAACGCGCGATGAATCCGGAGTGGCGGGAGGTGACGCATCAGGCGACGCACCGGGAGCAGCGGCTGATGCTCGGTTTTCAGGAAAACGGCGGGGTGAGGATCGTTCCGGGGAACTCGGATTGGAAAGGGATCATGCGTCTCGCCGGTCCGGCGGGAAATGGCGACGGGGAATGGACGGCGGAGGGCGGGCGGGCGGAATACCGGCGCGGCGCGATCACGGAGTGGTACGAGAACCGTCCGGAGGGGCTGGAGCATGGGTTCACGCTGGCGGAAAGGCCGGGCTTTGCCGGGAAACGGGGCTTCGAGCTGGCGGTGGCGCTGGAGGGGCTGCGGGCGGAGAAGGATGCGGAGCGGGCGGGCGATCTGGTGTTTCACGAGGCGGAAACGGAGCGGGCGGTGCTGGGCTACCGGGATTTGAAGGTGTGGGATGCGGAGGGCCGGGAACTGGAGGCGGCGATGTTCCCGCACGGGGAGGGCTTTCACATCGCGGTGAACGATGCGGGTGCGGTGTATCCGGTGACGGTCGATCCGCTGGTGGTGAATCTGGAACAAACGCTGGAGGGGCCGGAGGGGATCGATCCGGTCACGTATGCGAAGGCATCGAACACGGATGCGGAGGATAACTTCGGCTACTCCATTGTCATGGATGGGAACACCGTCGTGGTCGGGGCTCCATATGAGGACAGTGCTGCCACCGGCATCAATGGCAGCCA
>CAZVSA010000258.1:0-6078 GCA_964629955.1 uncultured Luteolibacter sp. | reverse complement strand
TGAAACTGGGCCGGGACTTTCCCCGCCTGAAGGTCGAATTGGACTCGGTCGCCGGGCGGGTTCCCGGAGTGGAGCTGCGCTACCCGAGAGCAACCAGCGACATCGTGGCCCTGATGGTCATCGAGCACCAATGCAGGATCCACAATCTCCTCAACGCGGCCGCGGTGGAATACCGGCGGGCCCATTGGCTGGGAAAATCGATCGACCCCTCATCCGATCCGGACCAAGGGAACGCGGGACGCCATGCGGCAACCGCCGCGGCCCGCATCGCGGAAATGCTGCTGTTCAAGGACGAGGCGGAACTGGGGGAGGACGGCATCGACGGGGATCCCGCCTACCAGAAAGCGTTCACCGCCCGCTACCCCAGAAGCCCCGGCGGACGCTCGCTTGCGGACTTCCAGCTCCATTCCCGGATTTTCAAACACCAATGCTCCTTCATGGTCTATTCCGAAGCCTTCGATCTCCTGCCACCCGCGGTGAAACTGCCGCTGATCGAAAAGCTGCGCGAACTTCTCAGCGACGGAGAAGCGGCGGCGGATTGGATCAGGCCGGTGGAAAGACGGAAGATCGTGGAAATTCTATCAGACACCCTGCCCGCCTGGAACGGAGATCCACCGGAGAAATAAAAAACCGGCCGGGCGGAAAGGGAATCCACGGAGGAATTCCCCGGTCGCGCCGGCCGGCCATGTTTCGGGGGGAAATTCGTTTGCTTATCGCCGCGCGGGATTTTCTCCAGCCCCGGCGGGAAGCAGGGAAATCGGGCCGCCCTGATGGACCGCAACGACGAGCTTGTCCTGCCCGGTCCAGGATTCGAGACGTTCCGGTGTCAGGGGATGGGTCCCCGCGGCTTCCTCGAAGGTGAGTTCCGCGGAGGAGATCCAGCCGGGGTTTTTGGCAACGAAATCCTGCCAGGAAAGCAATTCCCCCACGGCTTTCGCGCCAACCCGGTCTTTCAAAACGCCTGGCAGATGGATCACAGCCGCGGCCGGAACAAGAGTCCAGTGAGTGCCATCGTGAAGAATGACGGATTTGCGGGACTCTCCTCCGGCAATGGGAGCACGTTCTGCCTGGAAGGTTGATTCACTGGCGAGGGAAGCTCCTGCAATTGCCAGAAATCCAAGCATGCAGGCCGCAATCGTTCGTTTCCCGCGAGGGATAAGGGGGAGTTTCATTGTGGGGGGGAGCGGGGGGATTTTGTTGAACCTGGGAAGGAAGCCTCCCGTGGGCAACAGCGCCATCAAACATCATCCCGGCCGTATGTTCAAGAAACCTCATGAAATCCCCCGTGATCACGTAAGCCGGAACTCCATACAATCTCCGGCAATACAAATCCCACAAATCTTTTCCCATCAACAATTTACAACAATAAAAAATCCTCTCCCCGCAAGATCGATTCTTACATTTTATTATTTAAGTTTTACAAACCATTTCACAAATCAACGGAAACCAATGATACCGGACACACGGAAAATTTGATTCTTCGCCGCCAACGCATGACGAATGATTCCTGGGATACCATCGAAACGCGGAGGCGCGGAGGTCGCGGAGAGGAACGCTGAGACGCCTTTCTCCCCAATAACGAATCACCAATAACAAATAACCTCTTCGTTCCTCCGCAGTTTGGAATTTCCCGATTCCGGCAACCGGCAACATCAACGGAGGCCGCGGAGAAGCAGCTCCGCATTGGATTTCGTCGCCCGCAAATTGGCCAGGAGCGTTTCCAGCGCATCGCCGATCGGTTGCTGGGCGAGCTGTCTCCGGATGTCCACCACCTTCAGAAACTCATCGGGATGATACAGGCGGTCGTCATTGCGGGTGCCGGACTGCGGGATATGGATCGCGGGATACACCCGCCGCTCCGCAAGTTCGCGGTCGAGCCTCACTTCCATGTTTCCCGTGCCCTTGAATTCCTCGAAAACCACATCGTCCAGACGGCTTTCCGTCTCCACGAGAGCCGTGGCGAGAATCGTGAGCGAGCCCCCCTCCTCCACATTCCGGGCGGTGCCGAAAAACTTGCGGGATTTCTGCAAAGCGATGGGGCTGACACCACCGGAACCGATCGGCCCGCCCTGCATCGCGGAGTTGTGGCCGCGGGCGAGCCGCGTGAGGCTGTCCAGCAGCAGGATCACATCCTTTCCGCGTTCCACCAGGCGTTTGGCGCGTTCGATCACCATGTCCGCAACCTGCGCGTGACGCTTCGGCGACTCGTCGAACGTGGAGGCGAACACCTGGCAACCCACCGTCTCTTCAAAATCGGTGACCTCCTCCGGCCGCTCGTCGAGAAGAAGAATGATAAGCTCCGCCTCCGGATGGTTGAGACGGATCGAACGGGCGATTTGCTTGAGAAGAATGGTCTTGCCGCCCCTCGGAGGGGCAACGATCAAGCCGCGCTGGCCCTTGCCCAGCGGAGCGATCAAATCAATCACCCGCACCCCGAGGAAATCGTTCCCCTCCCCCTCCAGATGAACCCGCTGATCGGGGAAAAGCGGCGTAAGTTTGTCGAACTCCTTCGACGGCTGATAATCGGCAACCGGAACCCCCTCCACTTCCAGCACTTCCACGGCCGAGAGATATTTGTCGCGGTCACGGCCACCCCGGACTCTCACCTTCACCTTTTGCCCCTGCCTCAGACCGTGATCCCGGATCAGATTCGGGGAAATATGGATGTCATCCGGGCCGGGCCGGAAGCTTTTCGCCGGATCCCTGAGCATCGCATGGTTTTCCTTCGACTGCTCCAGAATCCCCTCGCAGACCAGGATCGCGCCCTCGCGGCCGTAAAACGACAGCAATTCGTAAATCAACTGCGCCTTGGGAATCCCCCCCTGGATGCGGGCGGGGGCCGCCTCCGCCATCGCCTGGAGCGCGGCGAGCGGCTTGAGGCGGAATTCGTTGATCTCGATCGTCTCCGGCAAAGGAGGCGGAGCGGCCGGTGCGGCAACGCCGGAGGTGGATTTATCGGACTGGGTCATAAGCAGGGATTGGGCAAAGCGGCGGATTTGTGACTCAAGCAGGGCTGGCGGGCCCTCATTCCAAAAGACCACGTCCGCACGGGATATTTTCTCCCCGACCGGGAGCTGGGCCGCCAGAATGGAAGTGATCAAGTGATCGTCGAAACCATTTCTCTCCTTGATCCGCCGGACCTGGCTGGCGGGACCCGAGGCGACAACCAGCACCTTGCTCTGGCCGAAATCGAATCCCTTCTCAAAGAAGAGCGGAACGTCAGCGACAAACCATTCCACGCCTCGTTTAGCAGCCTTTCGCAGCGAATCAAGACATTCCTCCCGAACCTTTGGATGAAGAATCTCCTCCAAACACAGCCGGGCGTCCTCATCCGCGAAAACTTTATCCCTGAGGAAGGAACGGTCGATTCTCCCGGTCGCATTCATCACCTCCCGGCCAAAACGGGCAACAATGGCAGCCGCAACCGCGGGATCTTCATCCAGCAAGCGCCCCACCGTTGCATCGCAATCGAACAAAACCATCCCGGGAAGATGCTGTTCCAACATCCCGCAAGCCGTGGATTTTCCGGTGGCCACCCCTCCGGTGAGAGCCATTACGTTCATCCGCATACGCTCCACGATTTACGAAAAACGATCAAGCGCCGCTCTGAAGAAATCACGTCGAACATCGAACGCCCAACATCGAACGTCAAAGGGAAGAAGAGTTCAGAGCCAAGAGTTCTGAGTTTTCCGGCTGATCACTGCTCACTGATCACTCGGCACTTCCTGGTTGTTTCACGAAAAAGGGCGGATGGAAATCTCCACCCGCCCTTCAAATCGACGATTTGGATCAGTTGGGGGGATCCAGCGGTGGCAGCACACCGTCGAATTCCATGCCCCCGCCAACAGGGACCGAACCACCGGCATCCGCTCCGCGAAGCGGACGACCGGTCGGATCAATGATCTGGGCGGTCACGAAGATGATCAGATTGCTCTTGATCCGGTTCTCGGACTTGGACTGGAACAAACGTCCGATGATCGGAATATCTCCGAGAATCGGCACCTTGTCCTCCACGTTCTGAACATCCTCGCGCATGAGACCGCCGACCGCGACAGTGTAACCGTCATAAATGGTCAGGGCGGTGTTGACCCGGCGTGAGGAGAAGACCGGCATTTCGATCCGGTTTTCGGTGATCACAAGAGGCACCGGGTTTCCGAGCACGTCCGTGCCGTTGGTCTGGATCGGGCTGCCGTAGTTCACGAAACCTTCGAATTCGACGATTTCGGGAACGAAGCGGAGATCGATCACGAAATCGTTCTCTCCGATGTTCGGCTCGATTTCCAGCGTGACACCGGTGTTCCGGGTTTCAAATGCGGTCGGAGTCGCGGGAGTGACGGGGAAACCCCCGCCTCCGGAAGCCATCCCTCCACCAAATCCACCGGCACCGGGAAGAACAAAGCTGTCCTGGCTGCCGACCGTGTTCGGGAGTTCCGGGGGTTCGTATTCGGTGGGATAGATGAATTCACGGATGATCTCGATGGTCGCTTTCTGGCCCGAACGGGCGGTGACGGACGGTGCCGTCATCAGGTCCGTGCCTTTCTTCTGGGCAAGACCCCGCATGATCATCTGGACCTGGCCATTCGAGAACACACCGGTCAGCGCGGCGATGCCGGGAGCGACATTCGCGGTCTGGGCCGTGCGGTCCGGATTGTTGAGCAGTGCGTCGATGTTGTTGCGGTTCAGAGCCTGATCACCACTGCGAAGGCCCGCCGAGACGATTCCGTTAACCTGGCCGGCGCCTCCTACACCCGGGAACCCGGGAACGGCGACGAAGTCACCTCCGGTTCTGGCTCCACCACTGCCGATGGTACCACCGGAACCAAGAATCTTCTGATTGCCGCCAAAGGGAGTCACCAACCAATCGAAGCCGAGTTCATCGGTATTTTCCTGGGAAATCTCGACGAACTTCGTGGTGATCTTGACCTGCTTGGGCTGGCTGCTGGCATGCGCCTCCACCAAATTCTCAACCTTGTCCAACTCGGAAGGAGTGTTGACCACCAGCAAAACGCCGGTCGGGCTGAGGGTGGCGGATGTGCCTTCCGGGAAGTTGATGCCGGATTGGCGGAGCAGATCGATGATCGGCGGGCGCGGGGCAAGACTGTTCGACGTGGCCTGGGCGGGGGCGAACGGATCGGGATCCGAGCCACCTCCATCGCCACCGCTGTGAATGGCTGCGGCAAAACCGGGAGGAACCTGGAACGGACGGCTGAAGAAGTCCTCTCCGGTTTCGGTCATCGGCACCAAGGTGACGGCAAAGTCGTCCACCTTGTAGCGGAGCCTTGTTTTGTCCCCGATGTATTTCAGGGCGGTTTCCAGCGGGACATTGCGCAAGCGAAGCTCGTCAATCCGCAATGCTCCGGGGTCGGCGGATGGCCCGAGCCCGCCACCGGCCGCGGCATCAAGACCCGCATCGCCCGCAGGAGTGTCACGGGGGCGGCGGATGACGAAGTTCACACCCTTTTTCGCGGGATCAAGCTCGGTGGTATCCAGCTCCATCGCCCGTTGGCGGAGGAAGTCGATCGCTTCTTCCACGGTCGTGTCTTCAAAGTCGATGCGCGGAATGATGATTCTGCGAAGCTTCTCGTTGATGTATGCCATTCCCGAGGTCGTCGAAGTCAATCCACCGGAAGAAGGGCCGAACTCCGGGGGCTCGGCGGGCACGGAAAGCTCCCAAGCGGCGTCCACCTGCATCAGGAGTTCGGCGCGGGTGTGATCGTATGCCGCGCGGTAGTAATCCGTCTTCGCGGAGGCCACCCGCTCCAGTCCGCGGCGGGCCGCGGAGTTGAACGGATCGACACGGAGGACGTTCTCGTATTCCTCCTTGGCGTCGTCGAATTTGCCGAGGTTGTAATTCCCTTCCGCCGTGTAAAGCCCGCGGCGGACACGATCCACGTTCTGGGTGTGTTCGTAGGTGAGGGCCGGGTTGGTGCGGATCGGATCATCCAGATATCCGAGTTCCTGTTTCGCGGTGGCGTTCTGCGGATCGACATCAGGAGACAATACGCTTTCCAGAAGGGAGCGGGCCTCGGTGTATTTGCCGACCTTGCGGTGCTGCTGGGCGAGAGCCACGCTGGCATC
>CAZVSA010000257.1:0-6120 GCA_964629955.1 uncultured Luteolibacter sp. | reverse complement strand
GGCGGCGGGTTCGAGGGGTGTTTCGGAGTCTTCCACGGGAGGGAGTTTATCTTCCGGCGGCATGCCGGGGCAAGGGGCTTCCTTTTGAAGATCCGGGATCCGGGCGGGAAGAACCGTCTTGGAATGAGACGATTCCAAAACAGATTATTTGCTTCTCCCTTTATTGGCGGCCAGCCGGTGCCGCCGGGGTCGCGGCAATCACCGGTCGCCAGTCTCCCGAGGTTTAATTCTCGTTTCTCAACACCTCCAGCGGCGGGCGATTCAGGATTTTCCGGTTCCCCACCAATCCCGCCAGCAAGGCGATCGCTGTCACCAGCACCAGCGCCGCCATCAACGGCCATGGCTGGAACACGAACGGCATTTCAAAAACCCACTTCCCGATCGCCCATGCCGCCACATTCGCCAGAACGATTCCGTTCAACGCCGCAAGAATTCCCAGCAACGCATACTCCGCAGCCAGAATTCTCAGGATCTGCCTCTTCGTGGCTCCCAGCGTTCTCAGCAGGATGCTTTCCTGCAACCTCTGCCTGCGTCCGCTGGCGATCGCTCCGGTGAGAACCAGCAATCCGGTGCCCGCCGTGAACAACGCCATGAAACGGATCACATGCGCGATTTTTCCCATCACGCCCTCCACGGTTTGCAAAACCAGCGTCAGATCGATCGCCGAGATATTGGGAAAACGGCTCACCACCTCGCGCTGGAGTTTCGCCGAACCCTCGCTGGTTTCCACCCTCGTCACCACCGCATGGATCGCAGGCGCCTCCTCGATCGCCCCCGCCGGGAAGACCACGAAGAAATTCGGCGCGAGCCGTCTCCACTCCACTTCCCTCAGGCTCGCCACCACGCATGGCACCTCGATTCCCTGAACGTCGAAAACCAGCTCATCTCCCAGGGAGAGCTTCAGCCGCCTCGCAAGATCCCGCTCCATGGAAACCGGCACCGGCTCATCCAGATTTTCCACCCGCTCGTGCCATTCCCCCTCCAGCAGCTTCTCCGTAGGCGTGATGTGGGAACGATAGGTGGAGCGATACTCGCGTGTCAGAGCCCAGCCTCCGCGCCCGCCCTGCTTGCGAAGGGATTCCACACTCTCCCCTTTCACGGAATGCAGGCGCATGGAAATCATCGGCGCGTCGTCGATCACCGGCAGACCCTGTTCCTGCAAAATCTCCAGAACGCTCTCCCTTTGATCCGGCTGGATGTCGAACAACACCGTATTCCCCTCGTTGACACTTTGTAGCGGAGACAAATCCCTCAGCAGCCCCATCTGCACCAGATGCATCGTCAGCACGAGAAAAACGCCGATCCCCAGCGACTGCATCAGCAGTACCGTCCGGTTGTTAGGTCTGTGAAGATTTCCGAAACCCTGCCGCCAGACGAACGGCCATGAATCCGGCACCAACCAGCGCGTGAGCCGCGCAATCCCCCACGCGGAGCCCGCCAACAGCACAAACGCCCCCGCGATGCCCCCGGCATACGCCACCCCCGTCTGCCAATCCTTGTTTTGTGTGATGCCGAAAGCCACCAGCCCGCCGGCCGCGAACGCATACACCAGCCAGACCAGCGGATCCTTTCCCGCCAAATGCTCATGGCTGAACGCCGACCGCAACGCCGCGAGCGGCGGCACCCTCCTGATCGGCAGCAACGGCAACAGCGCGAACACCATGCAGATCAGGAATCCGATCCAAATCCCGTTCCACACCGCACCCGGAGAAACCGCCACCGGCATCTCCACCGGCAGGAAATCCGCAATGGTGATTTGCAAAAGGAACTGCGCCCCGATGCCCAACAAAGCCCCGGCCACCGCCCCGAGAAGACCCATCGCCATCGCCTGCGCGAAGTAAATCGCAAATGCCTGCGGAACCCCCGTCCCGATGCAGCGCAACGTCGCCACCGCTCCGAGCTTCTGCTTCATGTGTACATGAATGCCGCTCGCCACCCCCACTCCTCCGAGCAGGAGCGCGACGAATCCCACCAGATTCAAAAAGCGGAGCAAATGATCCAGCCCCCTGCCCAGATTCCGCTGCCGTTCCTCCACCGTCTCCACCCGCAAATTCCTGCCACGGAATCCCTCCATTCTCGGTTCGAGCAACCCGTCCACCTCCACCCCGTCGGCAAACCGGAAAAACACCTTGTAGTTGACCAAACTCCCCTGCCCTAACAATTCGCTCCCCGCCATCTTCTCCATCGGCACGTAAATCCGCGGGGCGAAGGCGCTCATCGTCACCGTTTCCCCCGGCACCGTCAGCAGAGCGCCTGCGATCGGCAGCGTCACATCCCCCACCTTTACCGGATCCCCGGGCCGCGCCTCGTAGAGGTCCATCAGGCTTTGCTCCACCAGCGCCCCCCTGCCGGCGCGGAACTCCTCCAGTGCCCCCTCCGGTGTCACCTGAAGCTCGCCATAAAAGGGAAATCCCCCCTCCAGCGCCCGCACCTGCACCAGCCTCGTCCCTCCATTCCCGGGAAAAACCACCATGGAACCGAATGCCACCTCGCGGGACTGCTCCCCGCCGAGTTCCGCGAGAAATTCGTCATGCCCGCCCGTCAGCGGATCGCGCGAAGTCACCACCAGGTCCGCACCCAGCAGGGATTTCGATTGATCGCTGATCGCCCGCTCCATCTGCCGCCCGAAGGAGGAAATCGCCGTCAACGCCGCGATTCCAAGGACGATGGAGGACGCGTAGAGCATCAGCTTGCTGCGGCTCCGACGGCTGTCCCGCCAGGCCATCGTCCATGTCCACGGACGGAAAAGGGAAGCGACGAATTGAAGAAAGGAATTCATGGAAAACGAACCGGATGAAATGAATCGATCAACCCGCCGCGACAACCTGCCCGGCTTCCTCCGCGATCATCGCGCCGCCTTTCATCCGGATGATTCTTTGCGCCATCCCCGCCAGATCCAGATCGTGGGTCACCAGCACCAACGCGGTCCCGAAGGTTTTGTTCAGATCGAACAACGACTCGATCACCGAAGCGGCGGTATCCGCGTCCAGGTTTCCCGTCGGCTCGTCCGCAAAGAGAATCTTGGGCCGGTTCATGAACGCCCGCGCGATTCCCACCCGCTGCTGCTCGCCGCCGGAAAGCTGGGTGGGATAGTGGTCGCGCCTGGCTCCCAGCCCCACTTTTTCCAACAGCTCGATCCCCCGTTCCCTCGCCCGGCCGTCCCCTTGCAGTTCCAGCGGCACCATCGCGTTCTCCAGTGCGGTCAAAGTGGGGATCAACTGGAAATTCTGAAACACGAAACCCACCTCGCGGATCCGGATCCTCGCTCTCTCGTCCTCGTCCACCGCATGCAACTCATGCCCCGCCAGCACCACGCTGCCGGAACTCGGCCGGTCCAGGCCCGCGCACAATCCCAGCAAAGTCGTTTTTCCACTCCCCGAAGGCCCCACGATCGCGCAGGTCGATCCCGCGGACAGCGTGAAATCCACCGATTTCAGCACCGTCAGAGGTCCGCTTCCCGTGGCATAGGTCTTCGTCAGCTCGCGGACTTGCAGGATCGGTTCATCTGTCATCGGGCACTCTCTTCGTCCATCCCTTGCCCCCCGTCAATCGCACACCCCCATTTGACAGCCCCCGCTTCCCCCGGCATGCTGTCCGCAGAACATGCCGCACAGGTTCCCACGCCTCCTCCGCCACGCCGCGCTCATGCTCGGCATCGTGTTCGCGTTGGCGGCCGCCTCTTCCGCCACCACCGTCCTCGTTCTTGGAGACAGCCTCGCCGCGGGGCTCGGCGTGGAACGCGGCCAGGCATTCCCCGCTCTCCTCGAAGCGAAAGCGAAAGCCGAAGGCATGGACGTGCAGGTCATCAATGCCGGCGTCAGCGGAGACACCTCCGCCGGTGGCTTGAGCAGGATCAACTGGCTGCTCAACCGGAAAACCGACATCCTCATCCTCGAACTCGGCGCGAACGACGGCCTTCGCGGAATCCCCCCCGCAACCACCGCCAAAAACCTCCAGGCAATCATCGATGCGGCGAAGAAAAAGCACCCCGGCATCCGCATCGTCATCGCCGGGATGAAAATGCCGCCCAACCTCGGCCCCGAATACACCCGGGAATTCGAGAACATCTTCCCGAAGCTCGCCGGGGACAACAACGCCCACCTCGTTCCCTTCCTCCTTGAAGGAGTCGGCGGCGTCCCCGAACTCAACCAGAACGACCGCATTCATCCCAACGAGCAGGGACAACGCATCCTTGCCGAAAACGTATGGAATGTTCTCGGCCCCCTGCTTCTTCAATCCACCACCCCACCATCCGGCAGCGAATGACTGTATTCAAAATCATACTCACCCTGTTCCTCATCGCGTGGACGGTCCTTGGAATCGGTTTGCTGGTGAAATTCAAAGCCATCTTCGGCCCGCATCCGGACGACCCGGCGGAAACACCCGGCGCCCGCTCGCTCGGACTCGCGAACGTGGGCTCCGTTTGGTTCGGGGTCTTCGCATTGACCCTTTATTTCCTGATCGCCTGGTGACGGCACACGCGGTCGCGCCTACGCGATCACGGAATTTCCCCGCGGCGAAAACCGGTTATGGTTCCGGAGTCATTGCGAGCGACACTCCTCCCCCCGGAGAGCACGCACGACACTCCCCCCATCGAGAACCTCCCCCCGGAACTCCGAGCCGGCGGATGACGGAATCCCCCCACCGTCATCCGCCGGTTCCGTTTTATCCGGACGTCCGCCCCCGGTTCCGTCGCGAACTCAAGGAGCGTGGGCGTCCCGCCCACATCCCTGCCCAAGTGGGCGGGACGCCCACGCTCCTTGAATTCCTACGTCTCGAAACCTGATCGCACAAAAAACAACCGCGATTTTTCACAAATTGCTGAAAAATCCGGTCCTGCAAAACAAGCATCGGAACACCATCGGGTGTGGAACACGGAGCAATCCGGAACGGTCCAACCTGCAAGGAAAATTTCCAGGTTGCCTGGTAGGTGCCCCTGCTCCGGCAAACAATGCCCCTTGATGTAACACGCCAATGGGGCAGATTCCGGCTGAGCCCGCCAGCGATGTCCGATCCCTCCCGCCACTATTTCAAGGAACTGAGACTCCAACAGTTCCGCGGGTTGCTGGCCCTCGCACATTGGCAGACCTTCGCCGCCGCCGCTTCCTCGCTCGGCCTCACGCGCGCCTCGGTGTGGCAGCAGGTCCGGAGTTTGGAACGGGAACTCGGCTGCGCCCTGCTCCGGACCCGCGGGCAAAGGGTGGAATTCACCGACGCGGGCAACAAGCTGGTGGAAATCGTCTCCCCCCTGGTGGCCGGTTTCGATTCGATCAAGGCCGCCCTCCACGCATCCATCGAGGAGGACCCGCAGCAAACCCTCGTCATCGCCTCCCCGCCGAGCTTCATCGTTCATGAACTCCGCGAGCCCATCACCCGCATCTACGCGGAGCTGCCGTCCCTGCTGCTTACGTTTCTCGAACGGAATTCCCCCGCGGCCATCGAAATCCTGGAGCAAGGCGGAGCGGACATCGCCATCGCCGGCCACCCGGACAACATGCCCGTCAGCCCCTCGCTGATCTTCACCCGGCTGACCACCTACCCGTTCACCCTCATCTGCCCTCCCGCGCACCCCCTGCTCGCCGAAAAAAAACCGACCCTGCGGGATCTCGTCCGCAATCCCCTGATCCTGCCGGCTTCCGTGACCTATTGCCGCCAGCACTTCGATGTCGTGGTCGGTCGCGCCGGGCTCATGGGCCAGGTGAACATCGTATTGGAATCGAATTCCCCGATCATGCTCTTCGACTACGTCCGCCTCGGCCTGGGCGTGGCTCTCTGCCCCCTGCCCGCCGCACCCTTGCCGCCGGAAAAACAATCCGGAGTGGTGCCGCTCGACGTGTCACACCTCTTTGGCAGCGAGCCGATCTACCACGTCCGCCGCAAGGGCGAATTTGAAACCCCCGCCGCCACCCGCTTTCGCGAACTGCTCACCGATTGCCGGGACGCGGTGCATCCATTGCCGGACTACTGAGGGGTCCGTGGTTTGCCCTACAACTGGGAAGCCGGGCGGAATGCCAAAAGTGTTCCGGGAATCGCGACGGCAACGCCGGAGGTTTTCCGGTAGGGATGGACCGCCGGGCCGTCCCACTTTTTCCCGATTCGTATGGCATCCATCCCGGCCCT
>CAZVSA010000256.1:0-6120 GCA_964629955.1 uncultured Luteolibacter sp. | reverse complement strand
AGCCGGTCTTCCCGGTGGTGGATCTTCCCGTTCCTCCATCGACGGTGCCGGGAGAGCGGGCCGCCGCGACCCAGCCGTTTCCGCTTCTTCCTCCTCCGTTGAACCGGCTTCAGATGCACGAATCGGACATCACCGACATCACACCGGAAGCTCATGCCCATGTTCTGGAAATCTTCCGCCGGCACGAACCCGGCTTTCTCTACACACCGGCGACGCTCAGGGGCGTGATCACGATGCCCGGCCACCTGGGAGGCTCCGAGTGGCACGGCGGGTCCTTCGATCCTGCGACCAATGTGTTGTATGTGAATGTGAACGAACTTCCGTCGATCCATTCGCTTCGCCCCCTGGATCCGGACAACCTGGCCCGGGAGATGACCGGGATTCAGCGGGGAGCGAGAATCTACAACGCGAACTGCACGGCCTGCCACGGTCCGAACCGTGCGGGCAACCTTCCTTTGTTCCCTCCGCTGACCGAAGTGAGGTTGAGTGCCGGCGAGATCCGCTCGGTGCTAACCGAAGGCCGTGGCACGATGCCTCCGTTCGTCCATCTTTCCGGGGAGGAGTTGGACGATTTGATTGCCTATCTCCGGAGCGATCCGTCGGAAGAGGCCGATGCGACGCCGGTTGCACAACATGGAGACGACGGGGAAGCCGTTCCGGTCTGGTCCGGAGGCAGCGGGCCGTGGGCCTGGTCAACGACCACGCCCCAGTACGCCAATATGGCTCCGTTCTTCGTGGATGATCGTGGTTATCCCGCGATCAAGCCGCCATGGGGAACGCTCAATGCGGTGGACATGGCGACGGGCCGTATTTTGTGGAAAGTCCCGTTGGGAGAATACCCGGAGCTGGCGGCCGAGGGAATTCGCAATACCGGATCGCTGAACATGGGAGGCGCGGTGGCCACGGCGGGGAACCTGGTGTTTATCGGCGCGACGGTGGATGAGAAGTTCCGTGCGTTCGACAAGTACACGGGTCGCATTCTGTGGGAGTATCAGCTTCCTGCGGGCGGTTATGCCACACCAAGCGTGTATGGGATCGGCGGCAGGCAGTATGTGGTGATCGCGGCGGGAGGATCGGCCAAACCGATGACTCGCGAGGGGGATTCGATCATCGCGTTCGCCTTGCCGGATTGATTGACAGGGTTCCGCGGCTGGAGCGTCCCACGCCGTATCTGTTTGCGGCATTTTTCGGGAAACTGTAATGAGACTCCGGACAGTAAGGCAAACCACAGACCTCTCAGTAAGGTGACTTTGCCGGCGCGCGGGGATTTTTTACCACTGATTATACTGATTGAACGGATTACACTGATTTTAAGAAACTTGCTCCGGTAGATTCTTTCAATCTGTGAAATCAGTATAATCAGTGGTAAAAAATCCCAATCTTGGAAAGGTTACATTTTTTGTGAGAGTTGGTATGAGGAATTGACGGGGGGGCCGTTCCAAGGGGGTCGATCCGGCTCAGCGGCGGCGGCGGAGAAGGGTGAGGATGCCCAGGGAGCCGATGAGAAGCGCGGAGGGTTCCGGAATCAATGCGATGCCGGTTGCCGGGCGAACCGGATCGATGCCGAGGAAGGGGCCGTCGTAGTAAGCGAGATCGCCGTCGTTCGGGAGGATAAAGGATGGGTCGTCGATGTAGCCGGCGCTGGTACCGGAGGGATCGAACCAGACGAGGCGGAAGGGATTGCTGGTATCGACACCGTCTTCCAGGAAGATGCCGGCGATGCCGGTGATGCCGCCGTCACCGCCGGGAGTGGTGAAGTCTTCCTCGAACAGAAGGTCCGTGTTCTGGGTGAGATCGATGGAGGTGATGAGGATGTTGCCGTTGCCCGCCCCATCGGTGGTGAGTGTCCATTTGGCGCCGATGGTGAGGGGGAGGGGGTCGTAGGTGCTGGAGAATCCGGCGCCGGTGGTGTCGATGATGATGCCCCAGATGAGGCCGTTGGATACATTCCCGGCGGCATCAGCCAGGCTGGAGGAAACGCCTCCGGCGAAGGCGTTGTTGAATTCCAGGGTGACGGTGGCCGGAGCGAGGGGAGCGAGGGCGAGGAGGAGAAGCAGCGGGGATTTCATGATGAGGGAATCGGGGTGAAGTTATTGGAGTTATTCTTCGAGGTAGGAAGGAGCGTCGGACCAGTCGATGACGCCCACCGCGGCGGCGGCGGGACGTTTGTAGATGTATCCCTGACCGGGTTTGAGAAGGTAGGTGCCGCTCTGGATGCCGGAGACGCCGGTGGTGCCGATCCATTCGGTTCCGTTCCAGACGAGGATTTCGGACGGGGATTTGTTGAAGCCGGGAAGGGCGTTGTTGAAGCCGAGGAGACGGTCGCCCGGAGTGAAGCCGAGGCCGGTGGAGCCGATGGGGCGGGCGGCGGCGGAGAGGTAGCCGATCCGGTTGTCCTGGTTGGGGGGGCCGAGTTTGACGATGTCGGTCCGGTGCCGGAAGCGGGCGACCTCGCCGTGGGTGCGGAGCGAGGGAATGGCGGCGGAGGACCGCAGGATGAAGGATTCGCCCGGATGGAGGAGGGTGTGGCCGGCGATTTCGATGGTGCCGGTGGTGCGGATCCAGGAGGCGCCGTTGTAGGCGTATTGGAGATCGGGGGCGATGTTTTCGCCGGGCAGGTTGCCGGAAAAGGCGAGGAGCTTGGTGCCGATGGGGAGGTCGGCGGGGAAGAAGGTGCCGAGGGTCCAGGCTTTGAAGAGGACGATGCCATCGCCGGGTGAGAGGTTCGCGATCGATCCGCCGGTAACGGGGGTGAGGTGGAGGGTGTGGCGGTCGTTCGATGAGACGAGGGCGAGCAGTCCGGCCTGGTCGCCGTTGGAAATGGCGGCGTGGGTGGGGGAAGCGGGATCGGCCCATTCGTTTTCGGTCCAGTCGGCACCGGCTGCCGTCACCGAGGAGCCGTCAACGGTTCCGACCTTGCCGGAGAAGAGGGTTTTCCGGACGAGCGGGATCGAGAGGATGGAATCCGTGTTGGCTTTCACGGCGGGCTGGCCGGGGGTGGTGTCGCCGAGGCTGATGTAGCCGAGGGGCTGGGTGGCGTGCGATTCTTCTCCGGAGAGGAGGACGCGCAGGCGGACGAAGGCATTGGGCGGGGCGGGTGTGGGGAGGGGGACGCTGATGCGTTCGAGCGAGGGGTCGCCGGGATGATCCACGGCCACCGGATCGGGGAGAGGGATCCAGCTGTCGGGGGAGAGATCGGTTGACCACTCGGGGAGGTAGCCGGCTGCCGGGATGCCGGAGCGAAGGCGGTTGAAGGTGAAGGTTTCCGTGGAGGGATCGAGTTCCGGGACGATCGACTGGGAGGAGATGTTGGGGTTTCCGCCGAGGGCGTATTCGAGCCATGCGGGCAGGCCGTCGCCATCCGCGTCGGCGGCCCAGTCTTCCGGTGACGGAGAGGGGTTTCCGGTGTTGCGGAAATGCCAGGCGGAGGAGGCGGCGGTTTCGGGAGTTTGATTGGCGAGGGCGGAGATTTCGGAGACGGCGAGAACGCGGGGGTGGATGCGGATTTCGTCGAGGATGCCGCGGAAGGGGCGGGAGGAATCGGTCGCCCAGTTGCCGAAGGTGATGTCATTGGCGGCGGTGGTATCGACCGGGGTGGTGGAGGCGGCGCCGCCTTCGTAAACGCCGGTGGCAAGCTCGCCGTTGATGTATCCGATGGCGGAGCCGATGGTGGCGTTTTGCGGGATGACGATGGCGACGTGGATCCAGCCCGCGCCGCGCGGATCGACGACGGCGGGGGTATGGAAGTTGACGCCGCCGCCGTTGAACTCGACCCGGAAGCGGTAGCTGTTCGTGTGGTTGAGATTGATGTCGAAGCGGCGGCCGTTGGCGGCGGCTCCCGAGCCGTTGTTCCCGCCCCAGGAGATGAGGGTGGAGCGGGTTCCACCTTGATCGGCATTGGCATTCACCCAGAAGGAGACGGTGCGGGCGCTGGCTCCGGTGACGCCTTTCTGGCCGTGGAGGGTAACTATGTCGCTGTTGCCATCGCCGAAGAAACGCAGGCCGCCGGAGAGTTTGCCCGTGGTCCAGCCGGGGGTGGCGAAACCGGCGAGGGTGCCGAGGGGGCGGCCGCCGGCTTCACGGGCGGTGAAGCCATCGGTTTCGTCCAGGGGGAACCAGAGTTCCTGATTGGCGGCGTGGACGTCGGTGCGGACGGTGGCGGTGGACTGGGATTCGCCGTCGGTGATGGTGTAGTCGAACTGGTCCGGGCCGAAGAATTCGCTTTTCGGGGTGTAGATGATGTTGGTGCCGGAAATGACGGCTTCTCCGTGGGAGGGGGTGGTGTGGGAAACGATGGAGAGGGGGGAGGGAAGTCCGTCGAGGTCGAAGTCGTTGTCGAGCACGGGGATGGTGACGGAGGCGCCGGGCGAGGAGGGATGGCCGGTGGTTTCGGAGTTGTCGTCGCCTGCGACGGGGGCGGTGGGAACGGGCTCGCCTTCGACGAAGAAGGCGGTGGAGGGGATTTCCTGTTTGGAAATGCCGGGGCCGGACCATTGGAGGGAGAGGGTGTGGCCTTCGGCGCCGGCAGCGTGGCGGTAGTGGATGCGGATCGGGTGGAAACCGGCTTTGAGGGGAATGGGGCCGGAGGATTTCTCGGTTCCGGCGGTGTAGTTGAAGTCGGCATCGAGGAGCTGGGCGTCGTGGATGCGGACGAATGCGCCGGTGTCGGTGGCGAGGTGGAATTGGTAGGTGCCGTCGGCGGGGATTCTGAGGTAGCCGGAGTAGAGGATGGCGATGTGTTCGTCGCGGCTGCGGACGGAGAGGTCGAGGGTGGCGGTGGAGCCGGTGGCGACGGGTTCTCCGCCGGGCTCGGAAACCCAGGGGGATTCCTTTTCGTAGCTCTGCCAACCCAGCCCCGGGGCGAAGCCGGGGAGGGAGATGCCGGGCACGGGTGCGTTGTCGTAGGGTCTGGAGGCGCCGGAGCTGGCGCGGCGGATGCGGAGGACGAGGTCCTTGAAATCGCGCTGGGTGGGGACGCCGGGCTGGCCGGAGAGGTTGGTGGTTTCCTTGACGTCGGTGGCGACGTTGTAGATGAGGAAGTCGGTGCCTTCGTGGGAGGAGATGTTGGTGCGGATGCCTTTGAAGTCTCCGATCTGGACGGTTTGCTGGTGGTTGCGGGTGACGCCGCGGTGGGCGGGCTCGAAATCGGCGTAGTTGGGGGTGCTGCCGGAAAAGTAGTATTCAGAATAGACGGTGCCTTTTTTCTGGGTGCCCTGGCCGGTGAGGGTGGGGACGATGGAGACGCCGTCGGAGCGTTCGGGCCCGGGGAGGCCGGCGAGTTCGGCGAAGGTGGGGAGCCAGTCGTGGAACTGGGAGGGGGCGGCGGAGGAGGTGTTGGCGGGGATGCCGGCGGGCCAGCGGACGATGGCGGGGACGCGGATGCCGCCTTCCCATAGGTCACGCTTGATGCCGTCGTAGGGGCCGTAGGTTTGGAAGAAGGTGGGGTTGTAGGTGTAGGAACCGCCGGAGCCGGCCTCGTTGTGGGTGCCGTTGTCGGAGGTGAAGACGATGAGGGTGTTGTCGTCGATTTCGAGATCCTTGAGGGTTTGGATTAGGTCGTGGACGCCGTCGTCGAGGCGGCGGACCATGGTGGCGTGGCGTTTGGCGTGATCCGGCCAGGAGGTGGAGGCGTAGTCGGGGTGGATCCAGGAATTGATGGTGCCGGAAGCGGTGTTGATGATGGCGCCGGGGGTGCCGGTCCATTGGATGCCGCCGGTCAGACCGCCGCCGGGGGGGTAGGCCTGGGTGGGGACGTCGAGGCGGGCGTGCGGGGCGGTGTAGGCGAGGTAGAGGAAGAAGGGTTGGGAGGGATTGGCCGTTTTGTGATCGGCGATCCATTTCTTGGACCGGGCGGTGATGAGATCGGTGGAGTAGGCTTTGTCGAGCTGCGCGGTGACGTTGGTGAATCCGTCATAGAAGCGGGCGGAGGTTTCCTTGGGGTAGTGGTAGTGGGCGTCGCCGTGGTTGATGTAGCCGAAGAAATAATCGAAGCCGCGATTCAGGGGATGGGAGGGATGGGTGGTGTTGTCGCCGGCGAGGCCCCATTTGCCGATGTTGGCGGTGGCGTAACCGGCCTGCCCGAGGACGGTGGCGACGGTGTGGTTGTCTTCGAGTCCTTTG
>CAZVSA010000255.1:0-6128 GCA_964629955.1 uncultured Luteolibacter sp. | reverse complement strand
CCTCGGTGTATTTGCCGACCTTGCGGTGCTGCTGGGCGAGAGCCACGCTGGCATCCGCGAGATGATCGGTGTAGCTCTGTCTGCGATCCGAAAGAAGCGGCGCGTCCGGCAGGCCGTCGATCGCCTCGCGATACTTGTCCACCGCTTGCTGGAAATCACCTTTCGCGTAGGCTTCACGGCCTTGGAGGAGCAGCCTGTCGGCATCCGTGACGGTCTGCTGCCGGCGCACCATTTCACGCCGGGCCTGTTCACTACCAGCAAGACCCGGCTGCGAGGAGGACGCTTCGTCCTTCGCCACAGCCGCGGGTTCCGACCAGCCGCTATCTGGAATTTTCATGGCAAGCCCCTCCGCGATTAGTGCTACTTTCATTTCTCCAAGTTTCGCCAGATCCCGCTCATATGCCTGCTTCGCATCGGCAAAATCCTGTGGAGCAACCTCGCTAAAGGAAGCGTCTTCACGTTTGTCTTGTCGCACCACATCAGCCCTCGCCAGACGCTCATCGACCAAATTTGGCCCCTTAAACATATAAGATGCGATCAAGGGATCAGAAGACTCATCGCTTTCCCCGGCATAATTGATCCCCTTTGTCCGCGTGATCGTGGAAAGCATTTTCCGCCGTTCCTCCACTTGTTCCTCCATCTCCCGGTATTCCCTCCTCAATGTTTCCAAATCCACACTCTCCGCCCCGGGAGGCGCCATCACGTAGTCGGACAACGCGGGAGCCATGCCCAGTTCCATGGAATCTCCGTGCCATTGCCTTAAAAGAAAAACCGCCACCGCCGTGAACGCCACGCACGCCGCCATCATCCACACCCGTCTCTTCGAGATAGCAATCCTGCGCTCCCTCTCCACCTCTTCCGGCGGTTCCCCCAGCATCGGCTCCAGCGCTTTCCGCTTCTCTCCGGAAAGCTTCCAATCCTGCCCGTCCCCGGAGGACGCCGCCTCCTCCAGCAGTCCGTGAATGTTCCGGATCTCCTCCGCGAAGGCCCCCAGCTCCGCATTCTTTTCGCACAGGGATTCCAGTTCCGCCGCCTCGAATGCCGATGCCTCGCCCAGCACCCAGGCGACGATCCGGGCATGCACGCGGTCTTCGTTTTCCTGCTCGTTGGTTGGAAAATCGTTCATGACAAAAAATGGTGAAGTTCAACCCTCCGCGGATTCGACACCCATGCGGCGCAGGGAATCGGCGAGGCCTTTCAGTAAATGGTGAAGTTTGTATCCGATGTTTCCGACGGTCATGCCGGTCCGTTCGCTGATTTGCTCGTATTTGAGCCCTTCGTGATATTTCAGGCGGATGAGCTTCCGGTCCTCTTCCTTCAGCTCCGCCATGAGCAATTGGAGGGTTCCGATCGTTTCGAGTTTGCTCACCGAGCCTTCCGGGTCCGGAGCGGCGCTTTCCCAATCCCGTTGATCGTCCAGCGGCGACTCCCTCCGATGATCCCGGTGATGATTGAGGGCCAGATTCCTGACCGCCCGGAACAGCCAGGCCCGGGGATTCGTCACCTCGTCCCAGTGGGAGTGCAGCCGCAGGAACGACTCCTGCACCAGATCCTCCGCCACCTCCCGCCGCCCCACCAAACCAAACGCAAACCGCAGCAGCGGAGATTCCTCCGCATCGAACACCTCGCGGAACGAGGGGGGGTCCTCCTTGGCGGGGTGTGGGGCGATCATCGGCAAGGAGGCGATTTCAGCCCTTGGCAGGGCGATGGCGGTCAGAGTTTCCATGGATCGTCGGGCTTCGCGTCATGACTTCCAACAGCAACGACCCGCAAACTCCGGTTTTCCTGGAAAAAACTGCAAAAAAAATTCCCGCCACCCGGAACCCCATCCTGAATCGGGCGGAGCATTCCCCCTATCCGGTTCACAATCAAGGAGCGAATTTCCTCCCGGCAGGGCTGTCTGCCGGGAACCACACGGAACCAAACCCGCTGCAAAAACGTATGAATTCCCCCTCGTGTCATCCCGTCAAATCCCCGATGCATGCACTATCTTGTTTTCTTGGAGCCACCCTCGTGGCGGCTGGAATGGCAATCGCCGCGGAACCTTCCCGCGAACTGGACGAAACCCTCGCAGCGAGATTGATCAACCTCCAGAGCGACAACCGGACGCCCCACATCAAGGTCGCCCTGATCCTCGAAGGCACCACGCGGAACGATTGTTTTGAAACCAAACACGTGAGACGGGTCGTGGCCCTCCACCCGGTCAACGAAAGCGGGAGGCAGGTGAGAAGAATGAACGTGTACGACTTCCAATGGAACGAAACCCTCGGATGGTTCACCTGGGAACAACGCGAGGAACGCGGAGGCGACGCAGTCTGGATCTGGAGCGAACTACAGGGCCAAACCGTCACCCGGTGACTTGAAATCCTCCTCCTTCACCCTCCCAGGTAGCTCATTTCCGCCTTCGCACGGAAAACCTCGCCGCGCTCCTCCGAATAGCGATCCCTCCGCTCTCCCCATAGCCCCCGGATCGCGGCCGCAATCGTCTCGTCGGGTGCGGAACTCCTCAGCAATCCGCGCAGGTCGTATCCCTCCGCCGCGAAGAGGCAGGTGAAAACCTTCCCGTCCGCCGACAGGCGCAGGCGCTGGCAATCCCTGCAGAACGGCTTGGTCACGGACCGGATCAGCCCGATCTCCCCCGCCCCGTCCGCATGCCGCCAATGCGCCGCCACCTCCCCGCGATACGCGGGCTCCCGGGAAATCAAATCGAACTCCCGGGAAAGAATCTCCAGAATTTCATCACCGGAAACCACCTCCTCCAGCTTCCACCCGTTCGTCTCCCCCACATCCATGTATTCGACGTAGCGCAAATCCACCCCCGCCGCCCGCGCCCACCGTGCCAGCGGCAATATCTCCGAATCGTTCACCCCCCGCTGGATGACGGCATTCACCTTCACCGGCAGCCCGAAAACCCGCGCGGCCCCGACCCCCGCCAGCACCCTTTCCACCTTCGCCCCCACACCGTTCATCCGTGCGAAAATTTCCGGATCCAGCGCGTCCAGGCTCACCGTCACGCGCTTCAGCCCCGCCAGCGCCAGCGCTTCCGCGCGGTGCGCCAGCAACACTCCGTTCGTCGTGAGCGCCAGATCCCGGATGCCATCCACCGCCGCCAGCATCGCCACCAGATCCTCGATTCCCCGCCGCAGCAGCGGCTCCCCGCCCGTCAGACGGATCTTCTCCAACCCCAGCGGCACCAGCAAACCAACCAACCGGACGATTTCCTCGAAGCCCAGCAATTCATCCTTCGGCAAAAACCCGTAATCCGGCCCGAAAAACTCCACCGGCATGCAGTAGCGGCAGCGGAAATTGCAGCGATCCGTCACCGAGATCCGGAAATCCCGCAACCCCCTCCCCATGAAATCCACCGGCATTGCCATCGCCACCACCTTGTCCGCAACCCCCGCGATCGCAACCGCGAAAGCCCGCACAAAAGCGGAATTTCGATGATTTTCCCGCAATTTCCGCGTTAGAAACGCCACAACCGCCACCGTATGAGAGCGGAAGATTCCACGGGAACGATCACACATGATGCGCCTCATCGTCCTTTCACTCATCCTTGTCCCCTTCGCGGTCGCAGAGGAAAAAATCACCTATGACGATCACGTCATGCCGATTTTCCAGCAAGCCTGCCTGAACTGCCACAACCCGGACCGGGCGCGCGGCGGCCTCGATCTCTCCACCTACTCGGGCGCGCTCAAAGGCGGTTCCGGCGGGAAAATCGCCGAGCCCGGCGACCTCGGCTCCTCGCTCATCACCCTCACCGCCCAGACCGCCGAGCCGAAAATGCCGCCGGAAGGCGAAAAAATCTCCGCGGAACACCTCAACATCCTCAAACAATGGATCGAAGGCGGCCTCCTCGAAAACAAATCCTCCTCCGCAAGAAGGCCGTCGAAACCGAAATTTGAAACCGCCCTCCGTTCCGATCCCGGAGCCAAGCCGGACGGCCCTCCCCCCATGCCCGAGCATGTGCTGCTGGAGCCCCCTCTCATCACCCCCCGCGGCTCCGCCGTCCACTCGCTCGCCGCCTCCCCCTGGGCGCCCCTCCTCGCCGTCACCAGCCAGCGCCAGGTGCTCCTCCACAACACCGAAACGCTGGAACTCGTCGGCATTCTTCCTTTCCCCGAAGGAGAACCCGTCTCTCTCGCCTTCACCCCCGACGCCCGCTATCTCATCGTCGGGGGCGGCATCCCCGGAAAATCCGGCATCACCGTGACCTTCGATGTCACCACCGGAGAACGCCAGCTTTCCGCCGGGAGGGAATTCGACGCCGTGCTCGCTTCCGACATCCGCCCCGGCTTCGACATCGTCGCAACAGGCGGCCCCTCCCGCCTTCTGAAACTCTGGAACACCGAAACCGGAGACCAGATCCACTCGATCAAGAAACACACCGACTGGATCACCGCGCTGGACATTTCCCCGGACGGCATCCTGCTCGCCAGCGGAGACCGCAATGGCGGGGTTTACGTCTGGGAAAGCGCTTCCGGCGGCGAATTCCATTCCCTGCGCGCCCACCAGGCCGCGATCACCTCCGCGGTCTTCCGCGCCGATTCCAATGTCCTCGCCACCGCTTCCGAGGACGGCACCGTCCGCTTCTGGGAGATGAACGCGGGCAATGAAATCCGCAGAAACGACGCCCATCCCGGAGGCGTCACCGCCTTCTCCTTCGCCCGCGACGGCACATCCGCCACCGCCGGCCGCGACATGTCCGCCAAGCTCTGGAACCCGGATTTCAGCCACGCGCGCGATCTCGCCACCGGGCTCCCCTCGCTTCCCACCGCCATCGCGATCGACGCCGAAGGCACCCGTGCATTCGTCGGCGACGCCCACGGCATCATCCGCGCCTTCGATGCCAAGGAAGGAACCCCGCTTGGAGAATTCCACTCCAACCCCCCATCCATCGAAACCCGGCTGCAACAAATCGCCGCCCAGGTCTCCGGCCACGAGGAAACCATCGCCAGCGCCGCAAAAACCATGGCGGATGACACCGCAGCCCGCGAAACCGCCGCAAAGGAGCTTGCCGACGCCGAAAAAGCCCGCCGCCAAGCGGACAAGATCCTCGAAGCCGCCCGCAACGACGCCGCCCAAATTCAAAAGGATCTCGAAGCCCGCCGCCAGGCATCGTCGCAAAAACGGAGCGAAATCGAACAACTCAGCCACGAAAGGGAAAGCGCCCACACCGAGCTGCTCGCCGCCCGCCAGACATTCGAGAACACCCCGGAGGAAAACCGCGACAACGCCCCGCTCCAGGCCGCCGAAGCCAGGCACGCCGAATCGCTGGCAAAAATCGAGGCCCACGACAAGGAACTCAAGGCGCTCCTCGATGAAGAAAAGGCATTGGGCGAAAAACACCAGGTCGCCCTCCAAACCACCAAAACCGCGGAAGAACGGATCGGACCCGCCGAGGAAATTCTAACCGCCAGGCGGGAAGCCCATGCAAACGCCGAAAAAGCGGTCCATGACGCCAACGCCGCGCACGAATCCGCCAAAACCGGACTGGTTTCGCTCCACGCCTCCGGCAAACGCTGGAAAGCCGCCGCCATCAACACGCAAGCCCTGGAAACTTTCCGCAAAGCTCAGGAAGCCACTCTCGAAACGGAAGACCAGTTCGCCGGTTTCGCGGAAATCTCCGCCGCCCTCGACGCCCAAACCGCCGTTCTCCACGCAAAACGCGAGGAACGGGAAAAGCTCGCCGCCGCCTTCGCCGGACAATCGCTTTCCCCCGAAGTCGCCGAAGAACTCCGGGCCACCCTCGTTGCCCTGGAGATTTCCGCCGGGCGCGAACGGGAAGCACTCCGCAAGATCGAAGCCGGGGCCCTCGCCCTCCGCCGCGAGATCGACCGCCTTTCCCCCATCGCCTACCAAACCACCCGCGAAGCCCACCGCCTCCGCCAAGCCTACCACCAGGCATTGGAATAAATCGCGGAAATCGTTTCCCGGTCTTCCGGGATTCGGGGACCGCCGGCTGCGTCGCGCATCAGGGAATGTGGACGGAACGCCAAAAGTGTTCCGGGAATGATTCCGGCAGGCAGGGCGAGACCGCCGGGTGCGCCGTGACTCTCTCCGCAACGGGTGGGGCTGTATTTGGCGGAGAAAGTGGAAGGGCCGGGATATATGCCATACCTATCGGG
>CAZVSA010000254.1:0-6167 GCA_964629955.1 uncultured Luteolibacter sp. | reverse complement strand
CTGAGCAGCATCACCATCCCCGGCAGCGTCACCTCCATCGGAAGCTCCGCATTCTATGGCTGCTCAGGCCTGACCAGCATAACCATTCCCAATAGCGTCACTTTCATCGGAGGCTGGGCGTTTCAAAACTGCACAAGTCTGGCCAGCGTCATCATCCCCAACAGCATTACCTCCATCGAAAACTCGGCGTTCCGAAACTGCACAAGCTTGGCCAGCGTCATCATCTCCAATAGCGTCACCTTCATCGGCACCGATGCGTTCTATAGCTGCACAAGCCTGACCAGCATCACCATCCCCAACAGCGTCACCGCCATCGGAAGCACCGCGTTCTCTAACTGCACAAGTCTGACAAACGCGACTATCCCCAGCAGCGTCACTTTCATCGGAAGCGGGGCGTTCGATGGCTGCACGGGCCTGACCAATATAACCATTCCCAACAACGTCACTTTCATCGGAAGCTGGGCGTTCTGGGGCTGCACCAGCCTCACCAATGTAACCATCGGCAAAAGCGTCACCTCCATCGGGAACGATGCGTTCCGAAACTGCGCGGGCCTGACCAGCGCCACGTTTGAAGGCAATGCTCCCCCCTCCTTTGGATCCAGCGTCTTCGCCTCCACCGCTCCCGACTTCACCATCTATTACTACGAAGGGAATACCGGCTTCGCTTCCCCGGTTTGGCGCGGCTACCCGGCGGTGATGCTCGACGCTCCATCAGCACCCGGTTTCGTCTCGTGGCCGGTTCTGGAGAACCTGCCCGCTGATCGCCGCGGCCCGCTGGACCGCAACGGCCCGCTCGATCTGCCCAACCTGCTCGCCTATGCGATGGCTCTCCACCCATCGGAAGCTGCTCCCGGCGATCTTCCCGCACACATCGGGCCGGGCTCCTCCGGAGATCGTGTCCGTTTCCGCTACCGCCGGGCAAAGGAGGCCCCCGGAGTGCTCCTCACTCCCATGACATCCACCACCCTGGGCGGATGGGAACCCGCCGACATCCTCGGGACCAGCGTCATCCACGACGGCGGCGATTGGGAAACGGTCGAAATCGAAGTCCCCGCACCGCCCGGAGGCGCTCTCTTTTTCCGGCTCGAAGCCGGGGAAACTCCATGACCGCCGTCTCCAGAGCCGGTCCCGAATGGCGCAAACTTGAACGCGGATTGGAAACAATCCGACAAGCCACCAGCATCCACCGCCCGCTTTCCGGTCCGAAGGTTTTTGCCCGCAATCACATCGGTGCTTGTTTTCCCGGGAAAACCAGCGAAAGCCTTTCCGCCCCGCAGGCGATGTTTGCCATCCCGGCGGAATTGCACCTTATTTTTCTTCATGGAAACGCCTCCTTTCTCCGAACTCGGCCTGCCGGACACCCTGCTCGCCGCAATCGAAACTCTCGGTTACGAGCGCCCCTCCCCCATCCAGGCGTTGAGCATCCCTCCCGCATTGGAGGGCAAGGACCTCGTGGGCCTCTCCGCCACCGGTTCGGGGAAAACCGCCGCTTTTTCCCTTCCCGCGCTGGCACTGCTCGATGTGAAGGCGCAATACCCGCAGGTGCTCATCCTCTGCCCCACCCGCGAACTCGCCGTCCAGGTCTGCGAGGAGGTTCACCGCCTGGGGGCGAAAATGCCCGGCCTCCACGCCACCCCGGTCTATGGCGGCGCTCCGATCGACCGGCAGCTCCGCGCCCTGCGCGGCGGAGCCCAGCTCGTCGTCGGCACGCCGGGCCGCCTCCTCGACCACCTGCGCCGGGGCAGTTTCGAACCCGGCCACATTTCCCTCGCCATCCTCGACGAGGCCGACCGCATGCTCGACATGGGCTTCAAGGAGGAAATGGACGAACTGCTCGACGCCCTCCCGCGCGAAAGACAGACCCTGTTCTTTTCCGCCACGATGAATCCGGGCGTGTCCCGCCTCATCCAGAAGTTCGGAAACTCCCCGCAGGTTCTCGAAATCCAGCAGAAATCCCGCACGGTATCCACCGTCGAGCAATCCTATTTTGAAGTCCGCCAGCGCTCGAAAGTCGAAGTGCTTTCCCGGATTCTCGACATGAATCCGCCGCGCCTCGGCATCATCTTCTGCAACACGAAGCGCTCCGTCGATGAGTGCACCGAAGACCTCATCAACCGCGGCTACGCCGCAGACCGCCTCCACGGCGACATCACCCAGCAGATGCGCGAGCGGGTGCTGAAACGTTTCCGCGAGGGAACCGTGGAATTGCTCGTCGCCACCGACGTCGCCGCCCGCGGGCTCGACATCGATGAGATCGACATCGTCTTCAACTACGACCTCCCCACCGACCCCGAGGACTACGTCCACCGCATCGGCCGCACCGGCCGCGCGGGACGCTCGGGGCGCGCCGTCAGTTTCGTCTACGGCAGGGAGATCTACCGCCTGCAATCCATCGAGCGCTACACCCGCTCGATCGTGAAACGGGAAAAAATCCCCTCCGTCGAGCAAGTCGAGGGACGCCGCGCCGATGTGATTTTCGAGGATCTCAAGGAACGGCTCGAAGCGGGGAAATTCGATGCCTACGACGAGCACATCGACCGCCTCCTCGAACAAGGCCACACCCCCACCGACATCGCCGGCGCCCTTGTCACCATGATCCGCGAATCCCGGGGGCGCGAAGGCACCCCCATCGAGGAAGACCGCGAGCCCGAACGCCCGCATGCCCAGCCGCGCCAGCGCGCCGAACGCGGAGAAGCCCGCCAGGGCCGCCCCGCCCCGCGCGGCGAAACGACGCACCCGCAGGAAGGCATGGCCCGCCTGTTCATTTCCCTCGGAAAATCCCACGGCGTCCTGGCCAAGGACATCGTGGGAATGATGTACCGGGAGGCGGGCCTGCCCGATGGCAGCCTCGGGCGCATCTCCCTGTTCCCCCGCCACTCGCTCGTCGACGTGCCGCGGGAACTCGCGAACCAGGTCATCCAGAGCACCCGCCAATCCCGCCTCCGCGGCCAGGGCTTCCGCATCGACTTCGACCGCGCCGCGGGCTGACCACCGTAGAGGCGATCACCGGTCGCCTCAAACCATCCCGCCCGGAGCCAGGTGCAAAGGAACGGAGCGCCGCGCAGGGCATGAAACTTCCAGGCGAGCCGGGAGGCTCAATAAACATTGATTTTCAGCCGGAAGGGATTCCTCCGGCCACCGCTTCCCGCTTTGCTCTGGCATGAAGCATGCTATGATCCTGTATCGCTCCAAAGCCCTGACATCCACCGTTTCATGTCGATCCATGTCACCCTTCATCACCGCACCAGCTACCGGTACGAGCGCCCTGTGGAACATGGTGCGCACGTGGTGCGGCTGAAACCCGCCCCGCACTGCCGCTCCCGGATTCTCGCATACAGCCTGAAGGTGGGGCCGGCGGAGCATTTCATCAACTGGCAGCAGGATCCCCAGGCCAACTACCTCGCGCGGCTGGTTTTCCCGGAAAAAACCGACCGCCTGGACATCGAAGTGGACCTGGTGGTGGAGATGTCGGTGCAGAACCCCTTCGATTTCTTCCTCGAACCGGGTGCCGAACAATTTCCATTTTCCTATCCTGCGGATCTGAAAAAGGAACTCGCTCCCTTCCTCGCAGCGGAGCCCCCCGGCCCGGAGCTGGCGGCCTTGATCGGAAAATTCAAGGAACGCAAGGGAGCTACGATCGACATCCTCGTGGAGATCAACTCCGCCCTGCAATCCGCCATCGACTACCGCATCCGCCTGGAGGCGGGCGTGCAGACCCCGGAGGAAACCCTGGAGAAAGCCTGTGGATCGTGCCGGGATTCCGCATGGCTGCTGGTGACGTTGCTGCACCACCTCGGGCTGGCGGCGAGGTTCGTTTCCGGATACCTGATCCAGTTGAAACCGGACGTGAAATCGCTCGATGGCCCGGTGGGCTCGGAAGTGGATTTCACCGATCTCCACGCATGGACCGAGGTGTATCTGCCGGGCGCCGGGTGGATCGGGCTGGACCCCACATCGGGCCTCCTCGCCGGCGAAGGGCATCTGCCTCTGGCCTGTTCTCCCGAGCCGTCCAGCGCGGCCCCGGTGACCGGAGGCGTCGAGCCATGCCGCTCCGAGATGGAGCACGAAATGAGCGTGACCCGCATCTACGAGTCTCCTCGTACAACGCTGCCCTACAACGACACGCAGTGGCGGGGCATTCTCGATTGCGGCAGGGGAATCGACGGCGAATTCCAGGCGATGGACGTGCGCCTGACGATGGGGGGCGAGCCGACTTTCATCTCGATGGACGATTTCGACGGCGACGAGTGGAACAACGCCGCGGACGGTCCCACGAAGCGGAAACTCGCCGATCAGCTTATCAAGCGGCTGGGTTCCCGTTTCGCGCCCGGCGGGCTGATGTTTTACGGTCAGGGAAAGTGGTATCCCGGCGAGCCGCTTCCGCGCTGGACGCTTGCCTGTTATTGGAGGAAGGACGGCCAGACCATCTGGCAGGATCCCTCGCGGTTCGCCGATGAAAGCCGCGACTACGGCCACACGCCCGCCGACGCGGAGCGCTTCGCACTTACGCTCGCCGCCAATCTGGGAGTGGATCCGAAGTGGCTGATGCCCGCATACGAAGACGCGCTCTATTACATTTGGAAAGAACGCCGGCTCCCCTCGAACGTCGATCCCCTCCGGTCCAACCTGAAGGACAAGCTGGAGCGCGACCGGCTGGCCAGGCTGTTCAGCGAAGGTCTCGATGAGGTGGTCGCCCACGTGCTGCCGCTCGAACGCCGGAACACCTCCCAAGGGGAGCGCTGGGCGAGCGGCCCGTGGTTCCTTCCGGGAAAAAGCCTCTACCTCGTGCCCGGCGATTCGCCGGTCGGCTACCGGCTGCCGCTCGATTCGCTGCCTTGGGTGAAGGAAAGCGAGTTTCCCTACTTCATTCCCCCGGACCCCACCGCCGCGCGTCCACCCCTGCCCCCCCATACGGCGACGGAAATCGCATGCCAAAGGCGGGAAGCGGAAAAACCAAAGGGAGCGATGGCCGCGAACGCCGCGAAGTTTTCCTCCCACGCCAAGACCATCGAACAGCCATGGGAACGCGAGCCCGCCGCACAGGAATCCGCACCGCGGATCATCCGCAGCGCGTTGTGCGTGGAGCCGCGGCACGGAAGGCTTTACGTTTTCCTGCCGCCGGTGGAAGAGACGGAGGATTTTCTGGATCTCATCGGAGCCATCGAGCGCACCTCCGCGCAACTGGACATGCCCGTGATTCTGGAAGGCACGCCGCCTGTCTTCGATCCGCGGATCGAAGTCGTGAAGGTGACGCCCGATCCCGGAGTGATCGAAGTGAACCTCCACCCCGCCGCATCGTGGGAGGAACTCGTCCACAACACGACCGTGCTCTACGAGGAAGCCCGCCAATGCCGGTTGGCCACGGAAAAATTCATGATCGACGGCCGCCACTGCGGCACCGGCGGCGGCAACCATATCATTCTCGGCGGCAAAACCCCCTCGGAGAGCCCCATTCTCCAGCGGCCGGACCTGCTGCGGAGCATGATCACTTTCTGGAACCATCATCCGTCCCTCAGCTATCTTTTTTCCGGCCTGTTCGTGGGCCCCACCTCGCAGGCCCCTCGGGCAGACGAGGCCCGCAACGATTCGATTCACGAGCTGGAAGTCGCATTCGCAACGCTGGAAAACGGCGGAACCCCTTCTCCCTGGACGGTGGATCGCGCGTTCCGGAATCTCCTGATCGACTCCACGGGAAACACCCACCGCGCGGAATTCTGCATCGACAAACTCTACAGCCCGGACAGCGCGACGGGCCGGCTCGGGCTGCTGGAAATGCGGAATTTCGAGATGCCGCCGCATCACCGGATGAGCCTCGCACAGCACCTTGTCCTGCGCGCGCTCGTCGCCCGTTTCTGGAAAAACCCCTACAAGAAGCCGCTCGTCCGCTGGGACAGCGAGCTGCACGACCGCTGGATGCTGCCCCATTTCATCTGGCAGGATTTCCGCGAAGTCCTCGACGATCTCCGGGAACATGGATACGGAATCGACGACGAATGGTTCGCCCCGCATCTGGAATTCCGCTTTCCGCGCATCGGCGAATTTCAACAGTCCGGCATCGAGGTGGAAATGCGGCACGCCATCGAACCATGGCACGTCCTCGGCGAAACCGGCGCGGCCGGCGGCGCGGTGCGATATGTCGACAGCTCGGTGGAACGCTTGCAGCTTCT
>CAZVSA010000253.1:0-6174 GCA_964629955.1 uncultured Luteolibacter sp. | reverse complement strand
ACCAACCAACCCGCCTCCGGCGTTGCCGCCGCGATTCCCGGAACACTTTTGGCAGAATGCCCGCGCCACGTGGGCCGGGCATTCTGCCCGGAGCCTTTGCCCTGATCACCATTCCCTGAGGCGGAGGCCGATTTCGGCATACACCCCTTCCTCAAGATCGTAGCTGGATTTTTTGCCGCCGCCGGTGCGTTTGAATTCGATCTCGTTGAGAAATGTCATGCCCGCGCCGGCTTCGATGCTGAGGTTTTCCGTGAGGGTGCGGGTCGCGTAAAGGCCAACCCGGTAGCTGGTGAGATCGATCCCGCGGGAATCCCCGGCGGCGGTGCGGATGTTCCAATCCCCGCCACCCGGATCACCGCGAAGGGAGAACTCCCAGCAATCGTTCGCGGCATACGTTGCGAGGAATTTCGGTCCGTAAAGCCCCACGCGGACCTGATCGTTCACGATCCAGTCGAAGGAAATCCCGGGAAGGAAGGAGGTGTCCCCGTTGAGGTTCAGCACGACGCCTCCGATGCCGATCATGAATTTGTCGTTGACGCGATACCCGGCGGCAAGGGCGGCATCGAAGGTGAAGGTGTCGCCGCTGATGTGGCGGAAATCGCCGCTCATTTCCGCCCGAGTCCATGCGACGAGAAACCAGGGGGAATCCCCGAGCGTTTGGATGAAAAACGAACTGAGGGAAATCGAATGCAGATCCTCGTCGCGGACCGGGAACAAGGGCGCGGTGCCGCTGAAGTCGAGGGAGGTGAGGGTGTATTCAAAAACGGGGATGATCGAGAGCCCTTCCAGCGGGGAGATCGGGCGGGAGAGCAGGGAGCGGAATTCAAAACGGGAGATGTCCAGGCTTCCCTCGACGTCGTCCAGATCCATGTCGGCGGAATGAACTCCAGCAACGCGGAGGAAATCGAACCCCGGGATGAGGGGTTGCTCCGGCTGGGCGGAGGCGGAAAGGATGCAGCCGAGGAAGAGGACGGGCGCGAGCGGTTTTTCGGTCATGGGAGAAGGTGTGGCCATGGGGGCACCCGGGCAAGCTCGCGCTTGTGGAACTTTCGGGCGGTTTTTGGACCGGTGCAGGGTGTGAAACAGGAACGGAGCGCCGGGAGGGTCAGCGGAAGATGACCACGATCGGGCGGTGGTCGGACGCGGTTTCCCATTCGGGATCCTCGATGAGGTGGGATGCGTCGAAGTTCACTTCCCGCCGCAACGCGCTGGTGACGGTGACGAAATCGATGCGGGAGTAGATTTCGTGCTGCTCCCAGAAGTGGGTCCAGGTGTGCCCGCGGGAATCCCGGGGGCGGACGGCGGTAAGATAGCCGGGGGAATTGTAAGTGCCCGTGACGGTGCGGAAGGAAGGGCTGGGGCGGGTGTCATTGAAGTCCCCGTACACAACCAGCCGCGCATCGGGTTCTTTTTCCAGAATGGCATCCACGTGCTCGCGGAGCAGGCGGGCCTCGTTCCGCCTCATCGTTTCCTGATCTCCTTCCCGGACTTCCCGTTTGGATTTGAGATGGACGCCGAGAAAACGGTAGCTGCGATCGCGGGCGGTGACGGTGGCGTCGAGGATGCCCCGGTTGAAGCCGAAGAGCTTGCCGTCCATTTTGTATTCCATCACGGAGGATTCCGACGTGGAGGTGATGGGGAAACGGGAGAGGAGGCCGAGGCGGCGGACGGGATCGGAACCGGCGGAGTAGTGGGAGTGGGGGAGGTCGAGCCCGGCATCGCCGAGCATCGACTGGATTTCGGCCAGATCCTCCTTGGTCCCGATTTCACAGAGGCCGATGACATCGGGAGCGTGCCTTGCGAGGAGGGAGATGACCGCCTGTTTTTCTTCATCGGGCTTGGGCGCGTCCTTGAGCGGACGGCGATCCATGGTGAGCCAGTTTTTGACGTTGTAGTTGATGAAGCGGAGCCCTTCCGAGGAGGCGGTTGCGGTGGGAAGCGGTTTCTCCTCCGTTTCCGGCGGAGCAACGGCGGGGGCCGCGATGGGGGCGGCAACCGGGGCGGTTGCGGCGCTGGTTTGGGGTGGCGGGGTGTCTCCGGGCGTATCCCAGTCCGGGGTTCCTCCTTTTTTGCAGGAGGCGAGCAGAAGAGAGGCCGCCGCCGCAAAGAAAAACGCCCTGGGGAATCCCGGGGCGATTTTGGAGAGCAGAGAGGGGCTGGCGAAGCGCATAGGCTCAGGATTCGTGCGACTCGGTGTTCTGAGCGCTTTTTACCCGGGGCTCGGTGTCGTCCTTGGGTTTGCGATCCAGTTCCTTGCGGGTTTCCACCTCGCTGCGGGTGATTTCGCGCTCGAAATCTTCACGGGCCTTTTTGAATTCGCCCATGCTTTTTCCGACACCGCGGGCGAGTTCCGGTAGTTTTTTCGCACCAAAAAGAAGCAGGACGACGACGAAAATGAGAATCATTTCCGGCGTGCCGATGGGGCCGAGGAAGGCAAGAGTGGTGTTCATGAGGGAAGACTAGAGCCGTTGCGGGCGGCTGGCAAAGGATTTACGGAAAGAATGAGGCGGGTCTTCCACTTTGTTGGGTTTTCGTCCCGGAGGCTGTCTGGGATTCGGGGACCACACGCATCGTGGTGGCGATCACCGGTCGCCACCTCTTTGCCTTCGGGGGACCACACGCGCCCTCGCGTGTTCCGGAGTGCGCCCTCGCGCTCCGGGAGCCCGCACAACCAACCCGTCCCGCATCCGGAAACCTCCCCACCATGTCCGCCGGTTTCCGGCGAGGGCGCCGAAAACAGCACGCGATGGCGCGTGCGCTCCCCCTTTGGTTTCGCGGCGCACACGCATCGTGGCGGCGATCACCGGTCGCCACCTCTCTCGTGCTCCGGCGGCTGGTAAGGCCAAGCCGTACCGCATTCGGAAAACTCCCCGCCATATCCGCCGGTTTCCGGCGAGGGCACCTGAAACAGCACGCGAGGGCGCGTGCGGTCCCCTTTTCAAGTCCGCCGGGTGATGCCGATGATCGAGCGCAGTTTCGTTCCGATGGCAGACAGGCCGGGATCGGAAGTGATCTCGGGAAGCGTCCACGGCAGGCGGAAGCGCCAGTTTTCGCCTCCATGTTCGCCCGGGCGGTTGATGCGGTCCCGGAGGTTGAAAAGCTCGGTTGCCATCAGCACGGCGTAACGGGAACGGGAGGCGAGAAGGGCCTTGAACAGTCGCCACCGGATTCCCTCGGTGTAGGCCGGCCAGTTTCCGTCCGCCGGAAGGGGGATGCCCGCGAAATTCGAGAGCATGCGGAGGGTGTTTTCCGCTCCGTCGGCACGCCAGAAGGGTTCTCCTTCGGGGTTTTGCCGGTGGCTGGAAATGGTATGGAGGCAGCCGTTCCAGATCGCGCCGAGGGGATCGTGATCGTGGGTGGAGTAGCAGGCGAAACTCGGTTCGGGAACGTGGCCGCCGTGGCCCCAGTGGGGAATCATGAACCGCGCGATGCCGAGCTTTTCGAGATGGGGGCGGACGTAATCCGGCACCCATCCGAGGTCTTCGGCGACGATTTCGCAGGATTCGGCGTTTTCGAGAATGCCGCGCAGCCTGAGGTCTCCATTGGCGAGGTTTTCCGCCATGTGTTCCGCGGTGTCGTCCGGTTTCGATTCCCAGCAGGGCAGGCGGCCGCCGGTGAGTTCCGCGGCTTGCTCCGGACTCAGTCCGAGAAATTCGGAGTTGCGGCGTGGATGCCAGGGGAACGCGTAGATCCGGTAAAATCCGAGAATGTGATCGATCCTGATGATCTGGAAAAATTCCGAAATCCGGGCGATGCGCTGTTTCCACCAGCGGAAACCATTGGCCTCCATGCGATCCCACCGGTAGAGGGGAATGCCCCAGTTCTGGCCCCATTGCTGGAAGAATGGATCGCTCTGCCCCATGCCTTCGGAGGGGGAGCCTCCGAACCAATCGAGGTGAAATTCCTCGCGGTGGAAAAACACATCCACCGAGTGCCAGTTCACGCCGATGGGGATATCTCCCATGAGCTTCACCCCGCGCAGCCGTGCATGGGCGCGCAGAGCCCGCCACTGGCGGAAGCAAAGCCATTGGACGAACGCGTGATGGCCGAGGCGGTGATCCACGGCTCCGGCATCGCGGGATTTTTCCGCTTCCACGAAGGCTCTGGCTCCTTCCGGGGTCCGGCAGTCTTCCGGCCATTCGTCCCAGGTTTTTTCCTCCCCGTGAAGCTCCATGAGGAAACGGAACAAAACGTAATTGTCGAGCCAGTCGGCTTCGTCGCGCCGGAACTGTGCGAACTCGGCACGGAGCATTTCGTCCGCGTCGTCGAAGCCCGACCATGCGAGTTCCAGCAGCGTCCGCTTCACCTGGCGGACCGCCGGGTAATCGACCAGCGGGGCGGAGGCGGCATCGCCCAGCCGCTGCCTGGCGCGTGCGATGTCCTGCCCGGAAAGCCCGGGAATTTCCGGCTCGTCGAAGGAGAGGTAGATGGGATCGAGCGCGATGGAGGAAATCGCGCTGTAAGGGCTTTCGTCCGTGCCGTGTTCGTTGATGGGCAGGAGCTGGAGAAAGCCGACGCCGTGCTCCGAGGCCCAGTCGATCCACTCCCGCATGGCGAGGGTGTCTCCAATGCCGAGATCGCCCGATCTTCGGGGAGAGAATGCGGGAAGCAGGATTCCCGCGGTGCGTTCGGCAGGTGGATGCATGGGTTTTTGTGGAGGAGCGGCGGAAAGCCGTCCGGTCCGCCGGAGCCCGGAATTCAGACCGCGATCCGGCGGCCGGAAATTATTTTTTCCCGGCGGGGGTGGACGCGGCTTCGTGGGCTTCCTCCGCGGCTTCCAGTTCGGCGCGTTCCCGGGCGATCACCCGGACGAGTTTGCGGGTGGTTTCCTCCCAGTGCGCGAGCAATTTCGCGGCCAGCGGACTGCCGGTGCGCTGGCCGTGAAGCTCGATCAACGCGCGGACTTCGGCGATGTCCCGGGGCCGCTTGACCGGCAGGGCGACGACCATCTCGGAGTTGACCCGCGAGAAGAACTTTCCGTCCACATCATAGACGTATGCGGTGCCGCCGGACATGCCCGCGCCGAAGTTTTTGCCGGTTTTCCCGAGAATGGCGATGGTGCCATTGGTCATGTATTCGCAGCCGTGGTCGCCCACGCCCTCTATGACCGCGGTGGCGCCGGAGTTCCGGACGGCGAAGCGTTCGCCGGCCCGGCCGTTCGCGAACAGGCGTCCTCCGGTCGCGCCGTAGAGGCAGGTGTTGCCGGCGATGGCGTTTTTGGAGGGATCGAATTTCGCGCTGCCGCACACGCGGATCACGATTTCCCCGGCGGTCATGCCTTTGCCCACGTAGTCGTTGGCCTCGCCGATGAGTTCCAGCTTCACGCCGGAAACAAGGAAGCAGCCGAAAGATTGGCCGGCGGTGCCGCGGCAGGTGATGTGGATCGTTTCGTCCGGCAGGCCGCGGTCTCCGTGGACTTCCGCGATGCGTCCGGAAAGGCGGGTGCCGATGTTGCGGTCGGTGTTCACCACATCATAGGCGAGCGAGACGGGAGGCCTGTCGGGCAGAAGCGCGATGGCATCGTGAATTTCCCGGGGAACGGATTCCGGGCCATACTCAGGCAGATCCGCGGGAAGCGGAGAGCCGGAGAGCTGCCGCACCAGATCGGAGAGGATTTGCAGATCGAGGGCGGGTTTGGCGAGACCGTCATTGCGATCCTTTGTCCGGGTCCGGGAAATGGATTCCGGTTCCACGCCGCTCATCGCCGCCAGATCCGGCACCACGTCCTTGAGCAGCGCGCCAAGGTCCAGGGTGTTTGCCTTCGGGTGGCCGGGGATGTGCCGCTGCTTGAGGAAACCGGGCCGGCCGATCAGCTCGTCGAGCGTGCGGACGCCGAGGCGGGCCATCAGGCCGCGGGCTTCCTCGGCCACGCCGTTGAAGTAGTTGATGACCATTTCCGGGGTGCCCTTGAACTTGGCCCGGAACTTCGGATCGGTGGTGGCGATGCCGACCGGGCAGGTGTTGAGGTGGCATTTGCGGACATACACGCAGCCCATCGCGATCATCGCGGTGGTGCCGAAGTTGAATTGCTCGGCTCCGAGGATCGCGGCGATCACGACATCGCGGCCGTTGCGGATGCCGCCGTCGGTGCGGAGGATCACGCGGTCGCGCAGGTTGTTGATGAGCAGTGTTTGCTGGGTTTCAGCCAGGCCGAGTTCCCATGGAGAGCCCGCG
>CAZVSA010000252.1:0-6179 GCA_964629955.1 uncultured Luteolibacter sp. | reverse complement strand
CCGATACAACGGTCGGATACCAATCGTTCGATGCCACTTTCATTCGCAGAGACACTTCATTGCTCCTCTTCCGGGTTGCCTCCATGGAATCCGGAACCATCTTTTTTCGGAGACGCGAGGTTGCGCGAGCCGGGTTTCAGGTTCATCCATGAAGCCATATACAAAGGTCTCCGATCCGATCCTCCATCAATACTGAATTCGATCCGCGCGTGGGTTCCGTCGGAAAATTTCACGAAGTAGCGCCCCCTCTGCGAACGCTTCCATTTCTCCCGGGGCTGGCTGGCGGGATGATGATAACGAATCGTCTCCTTGTACCCGGACTCAGGAGCCTCAAAGTGGTAATCGCTGTCGTTCCAGATGAACCCTCCTCCGGGAATATGCGCTTCGAAAGTCCAGTCGAAAGATGCGTAAAATTCTCCTCCTTTTTCAAGTCTGGCAATTCTGTCACTCACAAAGCGAAACTCGATCTCATGCTTCCCGTTCCCATTCTCGGAATCCAGCGCAATTCGGACCGGGGAGCCGTCCACAGGAAGACGCCATCGCTTCTTGTCGACATAAACCATCGGCTCAACCGGGCCCACCTTGTGAAGTGTGAGAACAAGCGGCGTCGCGGGATTGCTGTATTGTTTCCCTGTTTTTGCGTTGCCCGAGTAATCGACCATGGAAGACGAGGCAGGACCTCCCATGCGAAAGATGGGAATATAGTCCTCTTTCTCCGCGCGAACTCCCATGGAAGCTCCCTTGAGCCCTTTCACGGAAAATTTTCCCTCCGCGTCGCTGAAAATCGTCATCTTCGATCTGGATTGATCTCCGAACGGAGCGTCTGTCGGTGTAAGCGTGATGCTGGCACCGGGTACAGGGTCACCGTGCTGATCCACCACTTTGCCATGGAGTTTGATGGGGGTTTGATATGCAGCGAAGAAGCCCACAATCGGAATGGCGTTCAGGGATGCGGGTGGACGCATGAAAATCCAAACAATCAGGATCAGAGCGGCACCGAACCAGAGGACTTTCGATTTCATTTTACCGGGCGGATTTCAAAGACGAGTTCATTCCGGAACGGCAGCAGAATTCCGTTCGAGCGATGTAATTTTCATTCGCAGGCACCAGGCACAGTTCATTGCTCCTTTTCCGGATCTTCTCCCTGAAATATGTGACTGCCCTTCGATGGAGAAGCGAGATTGCGCGAGCCCGGCTTCAGGCTCATCCACGAAGTCATGGACAACGGTCGCCAATCGGATGATCCATCAATGCTGAACTCGATCCGCGCGTGGGTTCCGTCGGGAAATTTCACGAAATAACGACCGCTATGAACGCGTTTCCATTTTTCCCGAGGCAAATCGGCAGAGTTGTGGTAACGGATCATCTCCTTGTAGCCTGATTCGGGAGCCTCGAAGTTGTAAGCACCGTCATTCCAGATGAAACCGCCCCCAAGGATATGCGCCTCGAAAGTCCAATCGTACTGTTTTCCATACATTTCATTACTTTTTGGCAGCTTGTTCCAATCGCTCCAAAATCGGAACTCGATCTGATGCTTTCCCTCCCCATTTTCGGAATCCAATGCGATTCTTGTCGGACTACCGTCCACCGGGAGCCGCCAGCGTTTTCTTCCAACGTATACCATCGGATCGGCGGGTCCTGCCTTATGAAGCTTGAGAACAAGCGGCGTGGCGGGATTACTGTATCTTTTCCCGATCTTCGCGTTGTCCGAGTAATCGACCATGACGAATGAAGCCGGTCCTCCAAGTGGTGGAATATCCAAATAACCATTCTTGAAGACCTGAACCCCCATGGAAGCCCCCTTGAGTCCTTTCACGGAAAACTTTCCCTCCGCGTCGCTGGAGATCGTTCTCTTCGATTTCGATTCATCGCCGAACGGGGAATCCACCGGTGTGAGCGTGATGCTGGCACCGGGCACCGGATCACCGTGCTGATCCACCACTTTGCCATGGAGTTTGATGGGGGTTTGATATGCAGCGAAGAAGCCCACAATCGGAATGGCGTTCAGGAATGCGGGTGGACGCATGAAAACCCAAACAATCAGGGCCAGAGCGGCACCGAACCAGAGAGCCTTTTTCCGGAATGCGCTCATTCCAATACAACGGTCGGATACCAATCGTTCGATGCCACTTTCATTCGCAGAAACACTTCATTGCTCCTCTTCCGGGTTGCCTCCGTGGAATCCGGAACCATCTTTCTCCGGAGACGCAAGGTTGCGCGAACCGGGTTTCAGATTCATCCATGAAGCCATATACAAAGGTCTCCGATCCGATCCTCCATCAATACTGAATTCGATCCGCGCGTGGGTTCCGTCGGAAAATTTCACGAAGTAGCGCCCCCTCTGCGAACGCTTCCATTTCTCCCGGGGCTGGCTGGCGGGATGATGGTAGCGGATCGTTTCCTTGTATCCGGACTCGGGAGCCTCGAAATGGTAATCGCTGTCGTTCCAGATGAAACCTCCTCCGGGAATATGTGCTTCGAAAGTCCAGTCAAATAGTTTCAAGTTGATTTCGTTATCCATCGGCAGTTGATTCCAATCGCTTTTAAATCGAAACTCGATCTGGTGCGAGCCGATGCCTTCTTCGGAATCCAGCGCAATTCGGATCGGAGAGCCGTCCACCGGAAGACGCCATCGCTTCTTGTCGACATAAACCATCGGCTCAACCGGGCCCACCTTGTGAAGCGTGAGAACAAGAGGCGTGTCCGGGTTGCTGTGACGCTTCCCGGCTTCCGCTCCCTGCGCGTAACTGACCATCGCCGATGACGCCGGACCTCCAAGAGGCGATAGATGAAGATAGCCCTCCTTGGAAACGGAAACCCCCATCGAGAAGCCGTGAAGCCCCTTGATGGAAAATTTTCCCTCCGCGTCGCTGATGAGCGTCACCGCCGAGCCTGACGAATCCCGGTGTGGCGCATCCACCGGCGTAAGCCTCACACTGGCCCCCGGCACCGGATCGCCGTGCTGATCCACCACTTTGCCATGGAGTTCGATGGGGGTATTGAACGCATCGAGAAAGGAGGCCATCAATCCCTCCTTTTTGGAAATCGCGTGACTGGGAGGGGATTCGCCGGAGGGTGGCTGCCTTTCCCGGCCTTCTCCGGGGACAAGCACGGTTTCATTTCTTGAGGTTGGACAAGAACGGCCCAGCAGCACCAGCAGCAGGACGGCGGATGCCGAAACCATTAAAATCTTCGCTTTCTTGTTCATTTTCATTAATTGAGTTCTAGCACCTCGAACAGCCTTTTCCAGAACAAATGGGTGGACTGATTGCTCCATCTCCATTGGGCGCTGTGTATGTCATCGAATCCGGAATGATTCGCATCCGGACCCCATGATTCCATATTGTGAAAGTCCTTAATCGCATTCCGTGTCCTGAGATCGGCACCCGCCGTTCGGGTGAGAGATTTGGTGACAAATCCCATTGCCTCCGCAAGGGAACTGACTCCCCTTGTTGGATTTACAGGATCGTCCATCGCGCAAGTGAGGTAGGGAGGGGTGTTCGGCGTATAGTTGTGAATGAGGCCCGGCTTGAAATATAAATTATTCGCACTCCAACTCCCGAGCGCGGCGTCGTTGGGAAGGCCAAAATTGAAAATATCCGGTATCCCGGTGAAATTGAATTTGTTCTGAAGCCCATATTGCTCCCCGATCGTTGGATTCGGGTGCGTGTCAGGCGTAACATGAAGCTGCGTCGGCATGAAAATATCACCGACGTCCTTGAGTATAGACCTGGGATCGTAAGCCATCGCTGGCATTGCAGCATTGCACATGGCATAGCGTTGCACGGACATTCCCGCCCGAAAAGCCGCACCCGCAATCACATTGCCCATGCTGTGAGCGAAGAAGCTTCTCCGTCCTGGATTCGGCAACTGGTTGACGAAATCGGCGAGAGCGGGTCCACAGAGCCATGCGCGGTATTCGCTGGCGTTGTAAGTGGTGCCCCCGGGAGGGAACTTCGTCCCTTCTGCCGCTTCGTCCCAACCGTAGGGAAGATTGTTGTTGTCCCCGCTGAAAGTGGCCCAGCGGAAGGTATAGAATTTTCCCTTGAAGCCCTGGTGCCACAGACGCTTGTAGCTGGTGTCCGCCCAGTTGATGTAGTTCAGGTACGTCAACCGCCAGCCGTGGACGAAGATGGTGGTGACATCTTCCGCCCGGGGGTCTTCGGAATACGGCCAGTCCCACGGGTCCCACTCCCACGTTTGAGCGGGTGGATTGGGGTTGTTCCAAGGATGGAAAATATGTTCCGCCTCGTTGACGATGCGGGCCCGCTGGTACATTTCCCGCACGTCGAGGAGATGGAGCCAGACGCTGCCGCCCTCGATCACTTCGGAATGGCCGTCCCGGCGGAGGGTGATGACGAGTTCCCCGCTGCCCTTGCGGGTGCCCTCGAAGATGAGGTGCGCGGTGGAATCGGTGCGGTCGTTCCAGTAGGACGATGGAATGAAGAACGGGGTGGTGGTGTCGCCGAAGGGTTGCATGGAGATCTGCGCGGCGGCGGCGGTGTGATCCCGCAGGTGGGCGTCGCTTCCTTCGGCGGACTGGTTGGGCCAGACACGGATGGCCGGTCCGGGGTTGCCTGTGGTGTGGTTGAACCGCAGGCCCACCCGGTATTCGCCGTTGCGGAGCATTTCCACCGGCACGCCCGCATTCAGCGTGATTCTACAGAAATCCTCGAGATCGCGTTTGGTTTTGATCTGGTTGTCGAGCAGGTCCCGATCATTGGAAGCGACGAGCACGGGCTCGTCAAATTCCACGTCGTCCTGATCGTTGTTGATCCAGAAGCGGAAGGGCCTTTGCGGGGTGGTGGTGTCGCCCAGGCCGAAGGTGACATGGCCGTCGCGATTGGCGTCCACGGCGATTTGCATCGGCGTGGAGCCGTAGGAGACGTGGGTGGAGGTGAGTTTCGAGAAGTCCATTTCGTTGAGATACGCGGGGTCTTCCCGCCGGTGGGAGGAAAACAGGCTCATCGGGACGTTTTGCCAACCGGTCAGCCCGCCCTGGCACTGGATTTCCACCACGCCTTTCATTTCGTCACTGGAGGAGATGGGGTTATAATTGGAATCGCTCAGCCAGTCCTGCTGGCGGATGAGGAGGCGGATGGTTCTCGAATGGCCGGCGGGTGGTGCGGCGGTCCCGGGCGTGAAGGGGGAGAGCGGGTTGAAGCGCACCCAGCGCCAGCGCATGGACTTGAGACGATTCTCCATGGGAGCGGAAGTGGAAGAGGAAATCGTCCCGCCGGTCATCCCATATCCTTGCCGGAAGCGTTCGTGGATCAGATTTGCCGTGTACACCTGACCCGGACCTCCGATGAGATATTCCAGTCCGGCGAGCGGCGAGTAAAGGGCAGGGGCTTCCTCCACCCACGGGCGGGCCTTGAAGTGCTGGTTCCAGAGCTGCTGCCAGGTGAGGGAGTTCTTGAGCAGGAGGCGGAAGTTATACACCTCGGTTTCCGTGCCGCTTTGGAGGGTGTTGCCATTTTTCACGATTCTCCAGCCCCGGGTGGTGGTGGTGGTGAATTCATAGTGGTCCGGTTCCGGATCGGGATCAACGAGGGTGAATTGGGGGGGATCCCATTGGAGACTTTCGCCCTGTCCGAGATTTGGGGTGATCTGGTTCTGCGATTTCCAACTGGTGAAGGTTTCCCCTTCCTCGGTCGTGGAGGGATCCATGGTGAGGACTCCGTTGTCGAGGAGCGTGGAGGTGACCTTGTGCTGACCGTTGGCGACGCTGTTGTATCTCGGGGAACCACTCATGGAGTAGGTTTCCTTCATTTCATGCGTGAGATAGCGGTGGGTGGTGTGGTTGTCGTCAAGGGGAGGGATGAAGCTATGGAAGCCAAAGAAGCGGGATTCCTGGACGACCTCGAACTCGACGAAGTAAAGTTCGTTGTCTGGAATTCCGTCGCCGTTGTGGTCGGCTCCGTCTCCGGCGGGAGGCTGGCCCGATTGATATTGGGTGAGATCATCGATTCCATTACCATCACTGTCCTCGAGGTAGATGGAGGATCCGAGGATCCATTCGTCGGAGTCGATAAGTCCATCGTTGTCAAGGTCTTGAAAGGTTTCGGAAATGGCCAGACGCCAGAATCCTCGGGACGGCATGAGGCCTTCTTCGGCAAAGGGATCGTGGTCTTCGTATTGGGGATGGACGACAAGGGTGATGCCGTCGCCCGCGCCGG
>CAZVSA010000251.1:0-6197 GCA_964629955.1 uncultured Luteolibacter sp. | reverse complement strand
CCCGAACAGGTGTAAACCATGTGCCCGGTCTTTACACGGCGGTCACGCCCTACCTGCCGGAATCATTCCCGGAACACAACTGGCGGAATGCCCGCGCCATGTTCCTATCCCGCCAACATGACAATCCATCCCTAACAGGTTCTCACGGGAACAACAGGCAGATCGGCTTCGGGCACGGAACCGTGTTGGCGGGCTCGCCCAGCAAACCGGTTTCCGGATCGAGGGAGAGCACGCTGATCGTGTTCGAGTCCTGATGCGCGCACAGCAGCCATCCGCCCGTGGGATCGATCTTGAAATGACGGGGCGTTTTCCCGCCGCATGGCGCGTGCTGCAACAAAGTCAGCGCCCCCGTCTCCGGGTTTCTCCGATAGACCGCGATGGAATCGTGGCCGCGGTTCGAGCCATACACGAATTTCCCGTTGGGATGCACCTCCACCTCCGAAGTGGTGCTGTTTCCCTCGAAATCTCCGGGCAACGTATCCACCGCGCCGAGTCCGCGAAGCTCGCCGCCTCCGGCCTTGTGGCTCGCCGCGAGCATGGTGTTGTCCAGCTCGTTGATGATGTAGGCGTGCTTCTGGTCCGGGGAAAACGCCATGTGGCGCGGCCCCGCGCCCGCCGCCGTCGATAGCGCGGGCACGGCATCCCCAAGAGCGGAGCTACCGGCGTCGAAATGATAGATCAACACGCGGTCCAGCCCGAGATCCGGCACGAAGAGATAGTCGTTGGCCGCGTCGAAATAGGCTCCGTGCGCGTGGGGGCCTTTCTGCCGGGTTTCATGAGGTCCGCTCCCCTTGTTTTCGATCACGGAAACCACGCGCTCCGGCTTGCCCTTCACGTCGAGACGCACGGTGGCGATTTTCCCGTCCGTGTAGTTCGCGATGGCAACGGTTCTTCCGGTTCCATCCACGGCGAGATGGCAGGGATTGATTCCGCCGCTGGACACCTCGCCGAGAAGTTTCAGGCTTTGGTCCGGAGCGATCGAAAACGCCGCCAGCGCCCCCGTCCCGTCCTCAAAAGGCTCCCGGGCCTGGCCCACCGCATAAAGAACCGGTTCCGACGGATGAAGCGCGAGGAATCCCGGATTCCGGTATTCCGCGGCAAGAGTCGGCAAGGTGAGCTTGCCGGTGGAAGGATCGAAGTCCGCCACGTAGATCCCGTTGCTCTCCCCTGATCCGGTGTTCGTGCCGACGAAAACGGGAATCGCCGGCAACGGACTCATAAGCAGGCAGAAAATGGCAAAAAGGCGTGGATGCATGGCAAAACAGGACGTATGGGATTTCCGGGATCTTTCCAAACGGTTCAAACGTTGAAATCGAAATGCCGGTTCGCGTTGTGGAAACAGATGTCCCGGATCAACGCGGCAAGGGTTTCAAAGTCATCGGGAAGCTCGCCCCGGTCCGCCTCCCCGCCAATCAAATTGCATAGAATCCGGCGGAAATATTCGTGCCGCGGGAAGGACAGGAACGAGCGGGAATCCGTGAGCATGCCGACGAAGCGCGAAAGCAGCCCCGTGGAGGAAAGCGCGTCGAGCTGGAGTTCCATGCCGTTTTTCTGGTCGAGGAACCACCAGCCCGATCCGAACTGGATTTTTCCGGGCACCGTCCCGTCCTGAAACGCGCCTGTCATCGCGGCGAGAAGGTAGTTGTCGGAGGGATTGATGTTGTAGAGCACGATCTTCGGCAGCGAGTCCCGTGCCGCGAGAGCGTCGAGATATGCGATGAGGGCGTGCCCTTGCGGCGTGTCCCCTATGGTATCGAATCCGGCATCGGGTCCGAGCTTGCGGAACATCCGTGAATTGACGTTCCGGAAAGGTCCGAGATGGAGCTGCTTGGTCCATCCCTTCGCGGCGTCCAGCCGACCGAAGAAAATCATCATGTAGAACGTGAACCGTTCTTTTTCCTCGGCGGTGGCAGCCCTGCCCGCGCGGGCTTTGTCGAAAATCGCGGTGGCTTCCCCGTCCGTGCACGGCAGCGCGGGGCAGCGGTCCAGCCCATGATCCGACAACCTCCCTCCCGCCTCATGGAAATCGTCGTGGCGTTTCTCCAGGGCCGACAGCAGATCGGCGAGACTGACAATCGAGATCCCGGACACTCCCTCCAGTTTTTCCAGCCACGCGGCGAGCAGCTCGGGCTGGTCGACATTCAGTGCCTTGTCCGGGCGGAAAGTGGGCAGCACCCGCGTCGCGAGATCCGATTCCGCAATGGCCAGATGATCGTCCAAAGAGTCCGCCGGGTCATCCGTGGTGCCGACCACGCGGACATCGAATTTTTTCAACAGGCCGTGCGTCGAGAATTCCGGTTCCGCCAGTTTCCCGTTGGTTCGTTCCCAGATTTCATCGGCCGTTTCCGGAGAGAGCAGCAGATCGATCCCGAAGTAGCGCCGGAGTTCGAGGTGCGCCCAGTGATGCATCGGATTTCGCAGGGTGTAGGGCACGGTCTCCGCCCATGCCTGGAACTTCTCGCGCGGGGAGGCATCCCCTGTGATGAAGTTTTCGTCGATGCCATTGGCCCTGAGTAGCCTCCACTTGTAATGGTCCCCGCCCAGCCAGATGTCCGAGATGTTTTCCCAGCGATGGTTCGTCGCGATTTCGCGCGGGGAAAGATGGCAGTGATAGTCGATGATCGGCTGCCCTGCGGCCGCCTCATGGTACAAACGGCGGGCGGTGGGCGAATGAAGCAGGAAATTTTCGTCAAGATATGACATGGCGCGGACATGTCACCCTGCGGCGGGCCGTGCTCCAAGCGAGAAAACGCCCGGAAGCGCGAATCATGGCTTCAAGCGGTAATGCCCGGTGAGAGGGTAGGAAAAAAGGACATCCTCCTCGCGGGCCCCGCGGCCGATGTTGTGAATGACGAGCGGAACGCCTGCGGAGGTCTTCCGGTCGCTCACGATCATGATGTGCGGCAGATGCGGAGGCACCGTGCAGGTGACGATGTCCCCCGGAAGAAACACGCCCGGATCCGGTTCCGCCGCCAGCGGGAGCTGATAGCCCTTCCGTTTGAACCAGGTTTTGAGATTGGGCACGCGGCGGTGGTCGATGTTCCGGTCCGGGCGCTTCAATTTCCACAGCTTCGGATACTCCGCGAAGTTCCCCCGCATGTCCTCGTGCACCAGCTTTTGCAGATCCCGGCCCATTCCGTCCCGAAACGCCCGGATCACCACATCCGTGCAGACTCCCCGTTCGCGGGGAACATCCCCGCCGGGATAGTCCAGGCCCACGTACGCCGGATCGTAAGCCACCGTCACGCCGATCTGGGTCCGCGCCGCCTCCACAAGTTTTTTCCCCGGCTCCGCCCCCAGAGGAAGCACCATCAAAAGAAAAACCCGGAAAACCCTGCCACTCATCGTTTCCCAGCTAACACGAAATTTCCGCTCCGGCAATCTCCGCGTTCCCGCGCCAATCCAAATTTTTTTGTCCATTTTCCATCCACATCCGGACAGTTTATTTCAGAACATGGACGGAACTTCACCATCGGACGCCGAACTTCTGGGCGAATGGCTGGCCCACCGGCGCGAAGCCGCCTTCCGCGAGCTGGTTTCCCGCTACGCCGGGCTGGTCCACCAAGCCTCCCTCCGAATCTGCCACGATGACGCGCTCGCGGCCGAGACCTCCCAGATGGTCTTCATCCTCCTTGCCCGCAAGGCACCCTCGCTCGCCTCGCGCACATCCCTCGCCGGATGGCTTCACCACGCCGCCGTGATGCAGGCGAGAAATCTCCGCCGCACCCATCTGCGCGAATCCCGGAAACGCCAATCCCTCCATGCCGCAATGGACCTCCACCAACAACCCTCCTCCGCATGGAACGAAATCCGCCCCGCCCTCGACGAGGCCATCGCCTCCCTGCCGGAAAAAGACCGCGAAGCCCTCCTCCTCCACTACTACCGCTCCCTCTCCATCGGCGAAATCGCCTCCCTCCTCGGCATCGCCACCGCCGCGGCCCGCAAGCGCGTCACCCGCGCCACCGATCGCCTCCGGGCGAAGCTCGCCCACCGCGGCATCCACACCAGCCGATCCCTCTCCGTCACCCTCGCCGCCGGCTTCGCCCTCGACGCCCAATCCTCCACAGCCCTCCCCATTGCCAAACTCGCCGGCACCTCCATTGCCAACGCCGCCTCCCAAAGCGGCACGATCCTTCTCACCGCCGCCACCATGAAAACCGCCTGCATCCCGCCCGCCATCGCCCTGCTCATCGCCTGCCTCTGGCTCGCTCCCAAACACCACGCGCTCTCCTCCATCGAGCGGAAAACCGCCGATCTCGAAAACCCGCGCTCCCAATCCACCCATTCCGCTTCCTCCAACATCTCCACCCGCCCTCGCAGCAACATCGCCGGCTCTCCCGCTCAAAAATCCATCGACTGGCAACTCGAAGCCAACCGCCTCGATACCTCCCGCCGCATGGGCTTGGGCGGCATCGGCGATCAGCTCGGATTACAGCTCAGCAAGCTATCCCCGGAAGAACTCCTGGAACAACTCGACATCCTCGCCCGATCGGACATTCGCTTCAACCTGCGCCGCGATTTGGGATATGAAGTCGCGAGGCATCTGGCCGTATTCCGGGACCCCGAATTCGCCCTCACCCATCTGATCGGACACATCCACGACCGTTCGGATATCGCCAGCCTTCTTTCCTTCGCGATCAGCAGATTGGCCGAAAAGAATCCCGAAAAAGCCGTTGCATGGCTCGATCTGCAAAACGCCTCCGGCGCATTGGAAAGCAAGCGCCTCGACAAAAGCGGCCATCGCGACGAATACGAAAAAGTCCTCTTCAACACATTGCTCGGCTCCCGTCCGGAAATGGCCGCAGCCCGTCTGGGAACCTTAACGGAAGAACAACGCATCGCCATCATCCAGCCGTACTATCGCCTCGATCCCGATGCGGCCACCCAGATCGCATTCGCGAATCTCGCCCGCCAATATCTCCCCGAAGAAGAACGCATGAAGGTCCTTGCCTCTCAGGCGGCGAGGTCTCCTGACGCCAATTTTCAGGAAATCACCGATTTCCTCGACCGCATCGAAGCCGATGATGCCGAACGCGAATCCTGTGTCGAACTGGCCGCCATCTCGAAGATTGGAAACTTCTCCGGCAACGCCAAAGTGACCACCCGGCATTTCGATCAGGTGCGTGACTGGCTTCGTGATCTTTACCCTGAAAAAGTCAACCGGGTGACCGGTGAAGCCCTCGCCGGAGCCGCCCGCCACGAGAGGACTCTGAGCCTCGCTGAAGCGGCGGAACTCGCCCTCCACTACGACATCGCAAGCGGCGGCAATGAAGTCCTCTCCGCCTTCCTCGATCAGGAAGACATCGCTTCCAAAAAAACCGCACTCCGCTCCATCGCCCGTCACACCACCAGTGAAACGCTTCGTCTTGAGATTCTCAACCGCCTCGATACCCCGTGAAAATCTCTCTCTTTCCCACCGCCCTCATCCTCGCCCTCGCCGCGGCTGCGTCGAAATACTATGATCGTCGTATTTCCCTGGAAGAAACGAATCACCGGTCCTCCCCTTCCCTGCAAACTACATCCCACCGAAATGCCGGACGGGAAACTTCCCGCGAAAAACCCTCCGATTTCGCATCCTCTCTTCTGGAAGATCTCAGAACCCTCCAAACAGGTTCCACCGATCCATCGTTGGAACGATCGATCATGCAACGTCTCGTCTCCCTCACTCCCCGTCAGGCGGAGGCCTTGCTCGACCTTTGGATCGACACTTCGGATTTCGGCCCGGAATTCCATGAAATGATCATTGCGATCTCTCTGCCCAAACTCGCATCCGGCTTTCCCCTGAAAGCAATCCAACTCCTACCCAAATTCGCCGAAAAAATTGAAAACGAACGCCATCGCCAGATGCTCGGTGAAGGGGTTGTCGCAGCCGCTCTCACTTCCTGGGCAAGCGAAGACCCCTTCGCCGCCATTGACTGGCTCCAAACCGAAGGCCACACCATCGAGTCGTTTCTCACGGAAAAAACCCGTATCAATCTCCTCGCCCCCATCGCATGGAAGGACCCGGCACTCGCCTTCCAGCTCATCGAGCGCCTCGATCTCAAAAACCCCGCCAACGCCCTCTCCACCATCGCACGTGCCGCCTCCGATCCCCAAATACGCGCCCAAACCCTCCATCTCACCCGCTCCCATCTCGCCAATCTAGAGCATTTTCCATTTAATTTGTCGCGTAGTTGGCGTGATGAAAGTAATTGGCG
>CAZVSA010000250.1:0-6216 GCA_964629955.1 uncultured Luteolibacter sp. | reverse complement strand
AACGGGAAATCCCCGCCCGCTCGCAAGCCTCCACGGCCCACTCCGCGAGCGGCTTGTGGAAAAGCGGCACGAGCGGTTTCGGAAGACGGCCGGTGAGGGGGCGGAGGCGGGTGCCCAGCCCCGCACCGAGGATGAATGCCTGCTGCACGACCGCGGGTGTGGGCGGCGGGCGGGGAACTTTCAAGCTCGCATCCGAATGAGTGGCGGAGAAAATCCGTCGGAACCCATCATCCCGACCATGCAAATGACACGACGCCACCTCTTTGCCGCCTTCCTCGGAAGCCTGCTTGTTTCGCCCGCAGCCCTCGCTGAAAAACCCGATGCGGAGGGATTCGTTCCCTTGTTCGACGGCAAGACGCTGGAAGGCTGGAAAAACCCGTACAACCACGGCCAGGCGGAAGTGGTCGATGGCGAGATCCACCTCATCGGAGACCGGAAATTCGTGCTGATCACCGAAAAGACCTACTCGGATTTCGTTTTTGAAGGAGAAGTCCTGCTGCCGAAGGGCCCCGCCAACAGCGGGATTTTCTTCCGCGCGCAGGTGAAACCCAATGAGGTGACCGGATATCAGGCGGAGGTCGATGGCGATCCGAACCGCGGCTGGTCCGGCGGATTGTATGACGAAGGGCGGCGCATGTGGTTCATCAGCCCGAAGCGGGATGATGCCGAAAGCATCAAAACCTTCCGCGAACGCGCGGGCGACACCTTCAAGCGCGACGAGTGGAACACCTACCGCGTCTCCTGCAAGGGAAGCCGCATCCGGATCGAAGTGAACGGCGTGATCACCACCGACATCGAGGACGACGTGGATGCAAGCGGAGTGATCGGCATCCAGCATCACGGCGAAAAAGGCCAGACCTACAAGTTCCGCAACCTGCGGATCAGGGAGCTGAAGTAATCAAGGAGCGTGGGCGTCCCGCCCACATCACGGCTCAAAGTGGGCGGGACGCCCACGCTCCTTGACTCGTTTATCGGAACAAAAACTCAGGGTTTCGCGGTGAGGCGCAGGGGCATGGAGATGAGCACGGCGGCTTTCCGGTCCTCCAGACTGGTGCGGCCGGGAACGTGGCATTTGAGACAACTGTTGCCGAGAGTGATCGCCCCTGCATAGCGGAAGGTTCCGCCTTCCACGGATTCATGGCTCTCCGCTCCTTCCGTGATCACCTTGACGGCGGCCCGCTCGAATTGATCGGAGGGTTTGTGATCGATGCTCATGGCCTTCGCATTGACCGCCATCCACGAGATTTTGACATCCCAGTTTTTTTGGAGCCCGGCGAACACGCCTTCGAGAGAGGCCGATGGAATCCTGCTCCGTTCGTCCCTCTGGAAGAAATCCCGGTGCATGACTTGCAGGGTGCCGTGGATGGTTTCGTGGAGCAGTTGCGCACGCACCCGTGCTTCCTTTGCGTCGGCGGCAGCGTGGTCCGAAGCGGATGCGGAGGAAGGGCAGAACATCGCCACGAGCAACGATGCAAGGATGGCAGGCGGGTTCGACTTGCAGGATGGCATCCCCATCCGATACGCCCGGGAATGAGGGAAACTTGCTTCCGCAGGGACGGGTGTCGCTACATCAGCCTGATTCCGCGGGGTTCGATGGCGATCAGGCGTTTGCGGAAAAGCGCGCCGGTTGTTTGTTTGAAGGTTCGCTTGCTGACGCCGAGTTCCTCGTGGATTTCCTCCGCGGTGCTGTGATCGCCGAGGGTCCAGAATCCCCCGCGGGCTTGTAGCTCGGCTATGATGCGGTCTTCCAGTCCGTCCACTTTGGCGCGGCCGGGGGGGTGGAGGGTGAGGTCGATTTTCCCATCGGGGCGGATGGCGGCGATGTATCCTTTGAGTTGCTCTCCGGGTTGCAATTTCTGGAAGACGCCATCGGCGAAGAGGAGGCCGGAGTGGGTGCCGTCGATGATGGCGTTGTAGCCGAGATCGGTTTTCCCGAAGGGGATGAGATCGACTTCCTGGCCGGGCGTGAACGAGTGCGGGGTTTGGTCGAGGTGGCGGGTGAGCCGGGTGGTCGCGAGGATGCGATCGCTTTGCGGGTCCACGAGAATGCGGACGAGGTAAAATTTTCCGATCGTCATGGGAGCCTTCTGCTCGCGGAAGGGGACGAGGAGATCCTTGGGGAGGCCCCAGTCGAGAAACGCGCCAACGGGACCGGTGGCGACGCATTTGAGCCGGGCGAAGGAGCCGGGCATTGCGAACGGGGTCTTGAGGGTGGCGATGGGGCGGTCCTCGGAGTCGCGGTAGAGAAACACGTCGAGGGTGTCGCCGATGGTCCACTCCGCGGGGACTTCACGGCGCGGGAGCAGGATTTCCCCGAGTTCGCCGGCATCGAGAAAGAGGCCGTGGGTTTTTTCCCGGAGGATTCGCAGTGAGGCGCGTTCGCCGATGTGGGGCATGGTGGGAGTGTTTGGGGTGCGGGAGGTTCTTAGCGTGGATCGGGCGGGATTGCGCGGATTTTCCGGAGGAAAGCGGGTTTTCGGGCTTGGCGGTTGAAAACCTCCGCCGCGGGGGATTGGATGGGCTCATGAGTTTGACCATCGAACCTGTCGGAAACGTGAGAAGCCAGTGGGGCGAGGGCCCGATCTGGTGGGAGGGGGCGTTATATTACGTGGACATCGAGGGGCGCAAGGTGCATCGGTTCGATCCGGCGAGCGGAGAGGAAAGGGAATGGGACGCGGGCCAGCGGGTGGGGACGGTGGTGCCGAGACAAAGCGGCGGATTGGTGATTGCGGGCGATCATGGGTTTTTCCTGCTGGACGAGGAGAGCGGCGAATTGACGCCGGTGGGCGACCCGGAGCAGGACAAGCCGGACAACCGTTTCAACGACGGGAAATGCGCGCCGGACGGGCGTTTCTTCGCGGGGACGATCAGCCTGGTGAAGAAAACGGGGGACGCGCGGTTGTACCGTTTGGACCCGGATTGGACGGTACACGAGGCGTTCGGGCCGGTGACGAATTCCAACGGGATCGTGTGGTCGGGGGACGGGAAAACGGTTTTCTACATCGATACTCCCCGGCGCGAGGTGCTGGCGTTCGATTATGAGGATGGGCACCTGCGGAACATGCGGACGGCGGTGGCCACGGGCCACATCGATGCCTCGCCGGACGGAATGGCGATCGACGCGGACGGAAATTTGTGGGTCGCGTTTTGTCATGGCGCTTGCGTGGCGTGTTTTGATCCCGCGACGGGAACGGAGCTGCGGAGGGTGGAGCTGCCGTGCCTGGAAACCACCGCGTGCGCGTTCGGAGGGGAAGGGTTGGAGGATCTGTATGTGACCACCGGCATTCACAAAACGGAGAAGGAGGAGCATGCCGGGAAGCTTTTCGTCGTGCGCGGGCTGGGGGTGAAGGGAGCGCCCGCGGATGCCTTCGCCGGATGACTTGCTTTCCGGACTTGTGAATTTTGCGTATGATGGCAGATTGACGAGGTTCAAACCCGCATGGCCGGGCAATCGCGCCATTGAAAGCGCCGCTTCCCGGCAGCAGTATATGTATTTCATTCCATGAAACTTACTCCCGTTACCTTGGCCTTGATGGTTGGCGTCATCGGCGCCGTCGGATTTCTCGCGGGGCGCATCAGCTCGCCTTCGGCGGAGGAGGATGCCCGGGCACTCGCCGGAGACAGCCGGACCGAACGGACGACCGCGCGGGTTGACAGAAATGGAGAGGGAGCTGCCGGACAAGGAGCCCGCACGGCCCCGGAACGAAACAGGCAGGAAAGCGCGGACCAGCGGCGCAGCCGGATCGAGGCGATCATGCGGGGGGAAAACTCGCTGGACCGGAACCGCGCCTTGCTGAGTTTCATCGACGGATTGGCTCCCCACGAATTCGAGGATGCCGTGGCCCATTTCCGCAGCCTGGGTCTGACCGAGAGCCGCATGGGCGAGTATTCCCTGCTACTGGCCGCATGGGCGAAGCTCGATCCCACCACCGCGCTGGCGTACACGGCGGAAAACACCCGCGGGGATTTCGCCACCCACACGGTTCTGACGGCTTGGGCGTCCCTCGATCCCGATTCCGCGGTCCGCTGGGCGCAGGCAAATCATGAGGGCGACGGCCCGAACCGGCACATGATCGGGGTGATCCGCGGCATCGCGGAGAACGATCCGAATCTGGCCACGACCCTGCTTCAGGAGATGCCGCGCAGCAACTCAAGGGGCGAGGCCCTGGCCGCGATGATGCCGCATGTTCTGAAAAACGGCCCGCAGGCCGCCCGCGACTGGGTGGCCATGATCGGCGACGACGCCCTCCGCAACGGCGCGATCGACCGTTTCGCCCGCCCCTTGGCCGCGGTGGATCCCCCGGGCACGGTGGACTGGCTGCTGGCCAATCCCGGCGAGACATCGAGAAACCGCATCGACGATGTCTTCGGCTCATGGGCGAACCAGGACCGGGACGCGGCGCTCCGCTCGTTCCAGACTCTCCCCGCCGGCCCGGAGCGGACCTATGCGTTGGCCGGAATGGCCGGGGCCCTCGCCGCAGCCGGAAATCCACAGGAAGCCATGGCGATGGTCGATCGTTTCCCTGCCGATGTGAATGACCGGGTGATCAACGATGTCGTGCGAAACTCGATCCGCCAGGATCCCTCGTTCGCCGCCAGCCAGATCGCGAGGATGGCCGACGAGGGCATGCGGAACCGGGCATACCGCCAGACACTCGACCGGTGGATCGACAACGATCCCACGGGAGCGCAGGCGTGGATCCAGAACAACGCCCTGCCGGATTCGGTTTGGAATCACGTTTCCCGCCGCCTGGCACAGCAGTAACGGCAACGGCAGCGGGCACCTTGGTTTGTTTTCCTTGTTTCCACCGCGTTGACAAGCGCATCCCGGCCATCCACCGTGCCGTCCATGGATACGATGAAGATTCTTCTCGGCGCGACGGTCGCCCTTCTCCTCGGCGCGCTCATCATGTCGTGGCAAACCGCGAAAGAAGGCGTCCGCAACACTCCGGAAGATGAAATCGCCCGCCTGCACAAGCAGGTCGAGGAACTCCGCGTCCAGCAGGAGCGCCTGCAGATCGAGAGACAGATTCAGGAGTTGCGTTCCGCTCCGGAGCCCCGGGTGGCCGCCGCCCCCTCCGACGCTGAACTCGACGCCATCAGGGCCGAGCTGGCCGCAAAGGACGCCGCGCTGCGCGAAATCGAAGCGGAAAAAGAAAAAGCGGAGCGGGATGCCAGCGTGTACCGGGACGAGGCCGGGCTCATCGGCCAGCGCAACCTGGAAAGCGGCGACAACGAGCTGCGCCGCGCCCGCCAGATCCGTGATGCCCTGCTCATCGGCAGGATCACCGAGTATGTGGAGGACTCCGAGTATGGCGGCGGCTTCGTCACCCTGGAGGTGGTCATGCCGGAAAACGTTCACATCGGCACCGTCCTCGGCATCCGCCGCAACACGGGAATTCTCGGCCGGATCAAAGTCACCGACGTCACCTCGGAGGGGGCCATCGGGAATCTCCTCAGCGGTTTCGGCGGCGTGAAACCCGAGCCCGGAGACGAACTGATCCTTCCGCCCGATTGACGGCCGCCCCGGTTTTTTCATTCCCATTTCCCCAATTCCACATGTCCACCACCGTCGGTCTCATTTCGCTCGGCTGCGCCAAGAACCTCATCGATTCGGAAGTGATGATCGGCCATCTCGCCCAGGCGGGCATGGCCCTCACCCCGGACCCGAAACTGGCGGATGTTCTCATCGTCAACACCTGCTCGTTCATCGACATGGCGAAGCAGGAACCCATCGATACCATCTTCGGCGCCGTCAACGCGCGGAAGGACGATCCGGACCGCGGACGCCAGAAAATCATCGTGGCCGGCTGCCTTTCCCAGCGCTTCGCCAAGGATCTGCCCGGCATCATGCCCGAGGTGGACGCCTTCATCGGGCTCGACCAGATCACCAAAGTCGCCCCGATCATCGAGAATCTGTTAGGAAAGAAAAACGACGACGAGGTCCGGAAAACCGAAGGCCCCGCCGCCACGGAAGACCCGCGCGATTTCGTCACGCTCAAGCCGCAGTACGTCCCGGACTACTCCACGCCGCGCATGCGCCTGACGCCGGATCACTTCGCCTACGTGAAAATCGCGGAAGGCTGCAATCACACCTGCACCTTCTGCATCATCCCGAAAATCCGCGGCCAACACCGCTCGCGCACGCAGGAATCCGTCGTCCGCGAGGTGGAGGCCCTCGTGAAGTCCGGTGTGAAGGAGATCAACCTCATCTCC
>CAZVSA010000249.1:3591-6257 GCA_964629955.1 uncultured Luteolibacter sp. | reverse complement strand
GGACCGCCGGGCCGTCCCACTTTTTCCCGATTGGTATGGCATCCATCCCGGCCCTTCCGCTTTCTCCGCCAAATACAGCCTCACCCGCTGCGGAGAGGCAGTCACGGCGCGCCCGGCGGGCAGGATCAAATCAAACCGTTCGCACAGAAAACCTCGCCCTCCCCTTTCAAGGCGTTGATGAGGTTCGTGAGCGATTTCATCGCCTGGCGGGGCACGCTTTCGTAGGTGCGGGATCCGATGTGCGGGGTAACCACGCAATTCGGGGCGGTCAGCAGCGGATGATCGGCGGGAGGGGGTTCCACGTCGAGCACATCGGTCCCATATCCGCCGACCTTTCCGCTCTGCAACGCGGCGACCATGTCGGCGGTTTCGACAATTTCTCCGCGGGCACAGTTGAGGATGATGACGCCATCTTTCATTTCCGCGATTGTCCCGGAACGGATCAACCCGCGGGTTTCCTCCGAGAGGAAGCAATGCAGGGAAACCACATCGGACTGCTTCAACACTTCATCCATCGTGCCGCAGCGGGTGACCTGATAGGCTCCGGCGAAGGCTTCGTCCCAATACGGATCGCTGGCGATGACATCCATGCCGAAAGCCCGCGCCCGGACGGCCACTTCCTTGCCGATGCGCCCGAGGCCGATGATTCCCATCGTTTTTCCGGCGATTTCGTGGCCGGTGAGGCGCAGCCATTCGCCCTGGCGGGCGGCGGCGGCGGTGGTGACGATGTGCTTGGTGATGCCGATCAACAGGCCGAAGGTATGCTCCGCCACGGTGGTGTGATTGACGCCGGGGGTGAACAGGACCGGGATTTTGAATTCCTTGGTGGAGGGCAGGTCGATCTTGTCGAGACCGATGCCATATTTGGAAATGATCTTGAGGCGCGGCAGCGATTTTTCGAGCACGGCCCGCGTGATGGCATCGTCCCCGCAGAGGAAGGCGTCGAAGTCCCCGGCCAGTTCGAGCATCCGTTCTTCGGGAAGCGGCCCGCGCTCGCGGACGATTTCCCAGCCCTGGGATTCCATCAGCTCGTGGTGGGGTCCGGGGGTGTCCTGATAGCTGCAAGTGGTGAGAAGGATGCGCATGGGGGGAAACTTCCGGAATCCCGGATGGGGAATCAAGAGAAACCATGAATGCCCGGCACAGCTCAGCGCCCGGTCAAACGGCGGGCGGTTTCGGCATCCACAACGAAGGTGCCCGTGCTCACGCTTTGCACGGGCTGGTTCTCCAACACCTGGTATTCAAATGCCTTGACCGGCTGAACGCCGGCCACGCTGGACATCAGATAGACCCGGATCGTCATGGCTTCCCTGCCGGTGCCGCCTTCGAGTTTGTTGACGGTGTATTGGATCTCGTTCAGGCCGTCCACCGCCCCGCCGATCACCACTTCCGCCTCCTTTGCATTGGCGAAACGATGGCGGCTGATCTTGTTCACCTGAAGCCGCACCTCGCGGCCCGGGCAGAACACGTACACCTTGGCGATGTACTTCGCCGGGTTGGCGCTGATGGGAGTCGGGGGAAGCACGCCGGATGGCTGGGCCTCGGGAGTTTCCTCCAGGTAGCGGAGATTTCCGGCTGCCAGTTCCTTCCTCACGTCCGGCAGCGCGCTCAGGTTCACGAAGTCCGCCCGGTCATAGAGCCAGCGCCCGCCGTTGTTCGCGAACGAAAGCACGAGGAGGTTTTCCGTGGGAGCGGCTTCCGCTCCGAAATCAACCTTCCCGAAATACGAGGCCTTTGCGGTGGGTCCGTTCTGCTTCGCCTGGAGAAACCGGAGTCCCGCAAGCGCGGGCGGAGGAGCGGGAAGCTGGAAAACCGCTCCGGGAAACGGCCGTTGTTCGGAAACGATCCGGTTTCTCACCTCCACCCTGCGGTGTTCCGCGGTCGTGCGCTGCCACTGGTTGGCATCGCGGCGGACGATGGCCTCCCTCCAGTCCCCGTAAGCTTTTTCCAACGCGGGTCTCAGGTTCTCCTGAGCCGTTGCGGGCAGGATCAGCACCGCCGCGAAACTGACAAAGAAACGATTCATGGACAAAACCATTGGACAAGACCCACCTTCCCACAACAAACAAATCGGCGCGCCACGGAACTCCCGGCCGCGCACATTCCGGTATGAGTAGTATTTTGCAGAAGGTGGCGCCGATCGGCGAGGCGCGGGACCGCGAAATCCTCAAAGACGCCGCATCCTACATTTATCGCCAGACGCCCGAAGGGGACGTGCTCGCGCATTTGTTTCTCCCTCCCGGGGAATCCACCGCCCCCCGCCCCGTGGTGGTGTTCTTCCATGGCGGGTTCTGGGATTCGCAGATGCCCACGCAGTTCGTCCCGCATTGCCTCCACTTCGCGAACCGCGGAGCCGTGGCCGTGGCGGCGGAAACCAGAACGGCCTCCCGCAACGGGACCGGCCCGGTGGAGGCAATTGAGGACGCCCGGGAACTCATCCGCTGGCTGCGCGGAAATGCGGACACCTTCCATCTCGATCCGGACCGGATCACGGTCGGGGGCGCCGCCGGAGGCGCGTTCCTGGCGCTGCTCACGGCCATGCCCAAGGAAAAGGATCTGCCGCCGGTGGACGGACTGAGCTGCCGCCCGCAGGCTCTCATCCTCTTCAGCACCCTGGTGAACACGACTCCCAAGGCCGAGAACTGGCGGATGCGCATCGCCGCGGG
>CAZVSA010000249.1:0-3581 GCA_964629955.1 uncultured Luteolibacter sp. | reverse complement strand
CCCAAAGGGCGCTGCTCCGAGCGTTTTCCCAATCCCAAAACCGCCAAAGCACTCAGCCCGACCAGCCTCGTGCGCGGGAAGCTCCCTCCGATGATGCTTTTCCATGGAAAGAACGACCGGGTCACCCCGTTCGAGGAGGTGGAAAAATGGCGGCGTCGCCTGCGCTGGCGGAGGAATTCCTGCGAACTCGTGGATTTCGAGGGTTCCGATCACAGCTTCTTCAATTTCAACGTCAGCAACATCCATTTCGAGCTGACGATCAATGCCTCGGACCGCTTTCTCGTGGAACGCGGCCTCCTTGATCCTGAGCGGGATGGAGACGGGATCGGGTTGATCCGCTGAGAGCCGGCCCCATTGGATGCAGGCACAATTCCTGCTTGGCAGTTTCCCCGCACTGTCCTTTATTCTGCCCTCCCGCAGGACGAGGCGCGCCGCGCCGCCGGTCCGTGCGGCCCACATCGATTTTATGAACGCCTTCTATCATCCCCGCACTCCGCTCGTCTCCGGATCGCTGCACCGGCTTTCCGAGGAACACGACAACTGTGGCATGGGCGCCATCGCCCACTTGCAGGGTGAACGCAGCTTCCGGGTTCTGGACTACGCGCTCACCTCCGTCTGCTCGATGACCCACCGCGGCGCCGTGGATGCCGACATGAAAACCGGTGACGGATCCGGCGTGCTCACCCAGATTCCCTTCCCGCTGTTCCGCAAGGCCGCGGAAAAACTCGGGCAAAAAATCGACCAGCCGGAAGACATCGCTGTGGGCGTGTTTTTCTTTCCCTTTGAAAACACCTCCGTCATCGAGCGGGTCAAGGCGATCGCCCATGAAGTGATCGACCAGCGGAAAATCCCGCGGATCGGCTGGCGGGAAGTCCCCGTGAACCTGGATGCGCTCGGCAAAATCGCATCCGCGACCCGTCCGCAGATCGAGCACCTGCTGATGCTCCGCCCGGCGGAAATGGACCCGGAAACCTTCGAGCGGAAGCTCTACCTCTGCCGCCGCGAAATCGAGCACCGGACGAAGGACATCGCGGGATTTTACATCCCCTCGTTCTCGAACCGCCTGATTTCCTACAAGGCACTGGCCATGCCCGCCGCCCTGCGCGCGTTCTACGACGATCTCAACGACTCGGACTATCAGGTGGCGATCTCCCTCTATCACCAGCGGTTTTCCACCAACACCTTCCCCGCCTGGCCGCTTGGGCAGCCGTTCCGGATGATGTGCCACAACGGCGAGATCAACACCGTCGAGGGCAACCGCAACTGGATGACCTCGCGCGAGGAATTTTTCCAATCCCCCGTGTGGGGCGATGACATCGAGCTGATCAAGGATCTCATCCGTCACGGCGAATCGGACTCCGCGTCGCTGGATCACGCGCTGGAGCTGCTCATCCTTTCCGGCAGATCCCCCGAGCACGCGATGTGCATGCTGGTTCCGCCCGCCTACCGGAACGACGAGGACATCTCCGACGAACTGCGCGCGTTCTATCAATACATCCGCTCGTTCTCCGAACCGTGGGACGGTCCCGCGGGTCTGGTCTTCACGGATGGAACGAAGCTCTGTGCCTCGCTGGACCGCAACGGCCTGCGGCCTTCCCGCTACAAAAAGACGGAGGACGGCATCCTCTACATCGGCTCCGAAGCAGGAGCGGTGATCCTCGATGATTCGACGATCGTCAAAAAAGGCCGCCTCGGTCCCGGGCAAATGCTTTCCGCCAACACCGCCACCGGCGAACTCAAGCTCGACCACGACATCAAGGAGGAACTGGCGCGCCAGAAACCCTACCGCCGGTGGATCGACGAAAACCAGCTCGACCTGCGGAAGTTCGTTTCTCCGGAGGCCCATGTGCCGGATTGCGATTACGAACCCTTGGAGCTGTCCCGCCAACAGGTGGCGCACGGCATTTCCCTGGAGGAACTGGACATGGTCTTTCCTCCGATGGTGAAAGGCGCGCAGGAAGCCGTTTTCTCGATGGGGGATGACATTCCGCTGGCGGTTCTCTCGACTCATCCGCGGCTTCTCTACACCTACTTCAAGCAGCTCTTCGCGCAGGTCACCAATCCGCCGATCGACCCGATCCGCGAGTGGGCGGTCATGTCTCTCTCCGCGGGACTCGGCCCGGAAAGAAACCTTCTGGAGGAAACCCCGAAGCATTGCCGCACCGTCGGTCTGGACAGCGCGATCCTCTTCGAGCATCAGCTCGACAGGATCAAGGATCTCGGCGAGCACGGCTTTGAATCCACGATCCTCGATTGCACCTGGGCGGCGGCGGATGGAAACGCCGGGCTCCGCTCGCGGCTGGACGAGCTTTGCGCGGAAGCGGAAGCCGCCGTCGTCGCCAATCACGGCATTCTCATCCTTTCCGACCGGAACACTTCCGCGGAGCGGATCCCCATCCCCACCCTGCTCGCCACCGGCACGATCCACCACCACCTCAACCGCATCCGCAAAAGAATGCGGGCCTCTCTCGTGGTGGAAACCGGCGAGGCGCGCGATGTCCATCAGATCGCCTGCTGCTTCGGCTTCGGCGCCACGGCGGTCTGCCCGTATCTGGGCTACGCCACCGTCCGCCAGCTCTTCGCCGCGGACTCCGGCAAAAACAAGCTGGGGGACATCACTGTCGAAAAGGCGATGACCAACTACCGCAAGGCGTTGGAAAAAGGCATTCTCAAGATCATGTCCAAAATGGGCATCTCCGTGCTCAATTCCTATCAGGGCGCGCAGACGTTCGAGGCCATCGGTCTCGGCAAGGAAGTGGTCGGGTTTTCCTTCACCGGCGTTTCCTCGAAAATCGGGGGAATCGGTTTCGAGGACATCGCGGAGGAATCGATCATCCGCCACCGGGCCGCTTTTGAAACGGAAGTCCCGAAGGGGGAAACCCTCGACCTCGGCGACCCCGGCTACAACCGCTACCGGAAATCCGGCGAACGCCACGTTTTCAACACGGAGGTCATCAAGAACTTCCACACCTACGTGAAATCCGGCAAAGCCGAGGACTACGAGGAATACGTGCGCGTCGCCCTCGAAACCAATCCCGTCGCCATCAAGGACCTGTTCGAGTTCGTTCCGCAGGAGTCCGGTCCCGTGCCGCTCGAAGAGGTCGAGCCGCTGGAATCGATCCGGATGCGTTTCACCACCGCCGCGATGTCGCTGGGCGCGCTTTCTCCCGAAGCCCACGAAACCCTCGCCATCGCGATGAACCGCATCGGCGGAAAATCCGACTCCGGGGAAGGCGGCGAAGATCCGGTCCGCTACAAGCCCTATGCGAACGGAGATTTCGCCCGCTCCTACATCAAGCAAGTCGCCTCGGGCCGTTTCGGTGTCTCCGCCTACTACCTGGTGAATGCCGACGAACTGGAAATCAAAATGGCCCAGGGCGCGAAGCCCGGCGAAGGCGGCCAGTTGCCCGGACACAAGGTGAACGCGCTGATCGCCCGCCTGCGGAACACGCAGCCGGGAGTCCAGCTCATCTCCCCTCCCCCGCACCACGACATCTACAGCATCGAGGATCTCGCGCAGCTCATTCACGACCTCAAGGAAGTGAACCCGCGCGCCCGCATCTGCGTCAAGCTCGTCGCCG
>CAZVSA010000248.1:0-6279 GCA_964629955.1 uncultured Luteolibacter sp. | reverse complement strand
GACGCGGCCCGCCCGGTCCGTGGCGGTTCCCAGGCTCGCCGTGAGGGGGCTTGCGGCGATGCCCGCGGCCCAGATGATGGCTTCGGTTTCGAGGGTGCTGCCGTCGGACAGCTCGAGCGCCCCGCTGCGGACGTTGGTCACCCGCGTGCCGGTCATCACTTCCACGCCGAGTTTTTTGAGGCGGCGCAGGGCGTATTCGCTTTGTTCCGGGTCGTAGGTTCCGAGGATGGTGTTGGAAACCTCGATGAGCACCACCCGGAGCTTGCCCGTGTCGATGCGCCGGAAGTTGGAAACAAGCGAACGCATGACGAGATCGGCGAAAGCCCCGGCGAGTTCGACGCCGGTGGGGCCTCCGCCGACGATGGCGACGGTCATCAGCCGCTTGCGTTCGGTGTGGTTTTCGGTGAGTTCGGCTTTTTCGAGGTTGGAGAGAACCACGCGGCGGATGTTCTGGGCATCGGCGAGGGATTTGAGGCCGAGGCAGTGCTCTTCCCATGCGTCGTTGCCGAAGAAACTGGTGCGTGCTCCGGCGGCGAGGAGGAGGTAATCGTAGGAGAACATCGTGCCGGAAGCGCCGGTTGCCTGGCGTTTGTCCGGCTCGATGGCGGTGATCTCGTCCATCAGGACGGTGACGTTTTTGGCTTTTTCCAGAATCTGCCGGATGGACCGGGCGATGTCCGGCGCGGTGAGGGAGGCGGTGGCGACCTGATAGAGAAGCGGTTGGAAGAGGTGGTGGTTCGTGCGATCCACGAGGGTGACTTCGAAACGATCGTCTCCGGCGAGCGTCCGCGCACATTCGAGACCGGCGAATCCGCCGCCTACGATGAGCAGCTTGCAGGGGCGGTGCGTCCCGGCGGGTGGTGTGGCCATGGCGGAGTGTAGTGCCGGGAGCTGTTGGGATCAATCCCGCTTGTGAAAATTTTCACAAGCTCGCAAGTTATTGGTTTTGAGATTTTCGGATCGCGGGATGTGGAACGGAGTTGGCGGGACGCCGGTGCTTGGATTCGGGGAGCACACGCACTGTAGTGGGGATCACCGGTCGCCACCTCCCGTGCTCCGGAGGCTGGTATGGCCGGGCCGTCCCGCATTCGGAAACCTTCCCACCATGTCCGCCGGTTTCCGGCGAGGGCGCCGAAAACAGCACGCGAGGGCGCGTGCGCTCCCCGGAATTCAGCGAATGGCGCGCTTGCGACCCGCGTCATCGACGCTGACGTAGGTGGCAATGGTGGAGAAAATGGCGGGCCTCCCGGGCTCCTTGCGGTCGAAGACCTCGATGAGGTAGCGCACGGAGGTGTTGCCTTCTTTTTCGAGCACGCAGCGGATTTCCAGGATCGTGCCCTCGCGGACGGAGTGGCGGAATTCCACCTTGTCCATGCCGATGGTCACGAACTGGCAATGGGGGTAGTCGAGGCTGGCGGCGATCCAGCAGGCTTCGTCCACCCATGAAAGGAGGCGGCCTCCGAAAAGAAAGCCGTAGTGGTTCAGGTCACCGGGCAGAACGAGACGGTGGGATTCCATGGGCTCATTACCAGCGGCGGCGTTTGCCGTCCTTCCAGATCGCGGCATCGGCCGACCATTTTCCGGCGCCGGTGAGAACGATGGCGATGGCGGGGATGAGATACATGAGCGCCATTTCCTTGGCCGCTCCGCCGGAGGAAAACCACGGATCCGCCGCATGGCGGCCGAAGGCGGCTACCACCATCGCGAATCCGAAGATGAAGGCCGCCGGGCGGGTCATCAGGCCAAAAACAAGAAACAGGGCGGCGACCACTTCGGCCCCGATCGCGGCCATCAGGCTGACGGGCGCAAGGGAGGAGGGAAGAAAGTCCGGGACGTAGAAGACGTCCTTGTATTGGGCGAAATTCTGGATTTTCGGAATGCCGTGGCCGAAAAGCATCATCAATCCCACGGATGCGCGGAGAAAGAACAGGCCGGGGGCAACGAGCGGATCGCGGGAGCCGCAGTCGAACAGAAATCTTTTCATGGGGATTCGGAAGGGGGGTTCTTCGCGGAGATGGTGATTCGTTTGAGCCGGGCGTCTCCCTGCGGGGAAGTGGAAACGACATCGGGGTCTTCGACGAGCACATTGTGGACGAGCCGCCGGTAGTAGGCGTTGAGCGGCCGCATCTGGTAGGATTTTCCGGTGGTTTTCACGCGCTCGGCGATGCCGCGGACTTCCTCCTGGAGCTGATCCTCCTGCAGGGCGCGGAAGTGGCTGCAATCCACCTTCACCCGGCCGGCCTTGGGGTCCTGGCGGCGCAGGATGCGGTTCACGAGGTATTGCAGGTCGTCGAGGCGTTCCCCTTCGTGGCCGATGATGGTTTGGCTTTCGGAGGAGAGAATCTGGAGGCAGGGGCCGTCGTGGGTTTCCTGAGGCTCGATGGTCGCGGTGAAGCCGAGATGGCCGAGCATCGTATCAAGAATCTTCCTTGCGGATTCCACCGTGGTCATGGGATCAACCTAACGGCTTCCCGGCCCGGGTCAATCACGCGGGCATCAGGAGAGGGAGGTTTGCTCCGCGAATTGCCTGGAAATCCGGGCGGCTTCCCGCGCGAGGCGTTCCTTTTCGTCATCGGTGAAGTCGTAAGGAGCGTGTTTTCCAATGCCGAGGGTTCCCGCAACTTTTCCGCTTTCTTCATCGATGATGGGAACGGCGAGCGATCCGGAGACGCCGGTTGCGCGGGCATCCGGCTTCGCCACTCCTCCGAGGTCTTCCTGGAGATTGCAGAGTTCCACCGGTTCGCGCCGGAGCGCGGCCACTCCGGCGATTCCTTTGCCAAAGGGGATGAGGCGGATTTTTTCCAGCAGGAAATCCGGCACGCCGACCTGGCAGACAAGCTCCAGGTGTTCGCCGTCCGGGGTGCTTTTGTGCAGGGTGCCGGTTTGGCAGCCGAAATCGGCGAGGATGGTGGCGAGCTGTGCGGAGTGGTCGGCGGAATCGGTCATGGGGGACGGGTAGCATGCAATCCCGGAGGAGTCATCGGCTTTTGCCGAACATCGAACGTCGAAGGGAAGAGTTTTCCACTGACCACTCGCCCGCATTTGCATGGCCAGTTCCGGAAATGCGGGCTACGCTCGGAATCATGAATCGCCGCGCTTTCCTCGAACGTTCCGCCCTTGCTCTCGCCGCCTGCGGTTCTTCCATGTCATGGGCGGCGGGGGAGGGGGCATCCTCCGGCTATCCCCGTGCGGTGTTTACGAAATCTTTGGAAGAACTTCCCTTCGATGATCTTGCGGAGCGCGTGGCGGCGTTGGGAGTCGCGGGGCTGGAAGCGCCGATCCGGCGCGGAGGGCACATCGATCCGCAAAATGTGGCGGAGAAGCTCCCGGAATTTGTCGAGGCGTTGAAGAGGAAGAACCTTGATCTGCTGATTTTCACCTCCGACATCAACCAGGTGGATCGCGAGGGACAGACGGAATCGATTCTCCGGGCTGCCGCCGGGCTGGGCATCAAGCGCTACAGGCTTTCTTACTTCCATTATGATCTGAAAAAGCCGGTCAAACCCCAGCTCGAAGAAGTGAAAGCGAAGCTGAAGGATCTGGCGGATCTGAACAAGGAACTCGGGATTCAGGGGCAATACCAAAACCACCGAGGCACCAACTATGTGGGTGCGCCGGTTTGGGACATCCTTTCGGTGCTGGAAGAGGTCGATCCCGCTCACCTTGGACTCGCTTTCGATTTCGCCCACGCCACGGTGGAGGGGGCGAATGCCTGGGAACTGAATTTCCGTCGTGCGGCGGCGCACATCGTATCGGTGTATTTCAAGGATTACCGCGTGGACGGGCGCAGGTGGAACGCCTGCCCGCTGGGAGATGGCCTGGTGAGCCCGAAATCCGCGGCACTGGTCCGGGAGCTTTTGCCGGCGGGAACTCCCGTGTCCCTGCACATCGAGTATGCCGATGGTTCCGGCGAGGAGAGGATTGTGAAGACGTTGGAAGCGATGAAGAGGGATCTGGCAACTCTGGATGGCTGGTTCGCCGCTTGAGAATGATGCCGGTTGGTTTTCCCTGTTTCATCCCTCCGCTCCCCGCTCTCCATGGAACAATCGATTTTTACGGTGTTATTTCTGCCGCTGGCATTGGGTGTCATCATGCTTGGCATGGGCATGACGCTGACGGTGGAGGATTTCCGGCGTGTCGTGGTGTATCCGAAAGCCGTGGTCGCGGGACTTTCCTGCCAGTTGATCCTGTTGCCCGTGCTGGGCTTTTCCATTGTCTGGATGGTGCCGATGGCCCCGGAACTGGCGGTGGGGATCGTCCTGCTCTCGCTTTGTCCGGGCGGGGCGACGTCCAATATCATCAGCCATCTGGCCAGAGCCGATCTTGCGTTGTCCGTCTCACTCACGGCGATCAGCTCGGTGGTGACCAATTTCACGATTCCCGTTTTTCTCAATATCGCCCTCTATCGTTTCATGGGCGGCGCGCAGGCGATCCAGTTGCCCCTGGGGGCGACGATTCTGCAAATCTTCATGGTGACGCTGCTTCCGGTTTCCATCGGAATGCTGATCAAAAAGCGGTTTCCGGATTTCACCCTGCGGTCGATCAAGACGGTGAACGTGCTCTCGGCGGTGTTTTTCGCGCTCATCCTGCTCATGGCGATCATGAGGGAGCGCGCCAACATTCCATCCTACTTCCGGGATGCGGGACCGGCGGCGCTCTTTCTCAACCTCTCCGGCATGATCCTCAGCTTCTTTATCGCCAGAGCGCTGTGTCTGGGGATCCGCCAGCGCGCGACGGTTTCCATCGAAACGGGAATCCAGAACGGAACGCTGGCCATCGCCATCGCCCTGAGTCCGGCCATCCTCGACAATTCGCGGATGGCCACGCCCGCGGTGATCTACAGCCTGCTGATGTTTGTCACCGCCGGAATCTCGATTTTCATCTTTCGTGCGCTCGGCACAAAGCACGCGTGAAGCGGGGCGGGCATGAAGGGCGCTTTCAGGTGTGGCGTCTGGCGTGTTCCCGATAAGCGGCGGGTGGCAGGCCGACGGTGGCGCGGAACTGGCGGGTGAAGGCCGTTTGGTCTCCGTAGCCGCAGGAGAGGGCGATTTCCGCGACCGGATCGTCCGTGGTGGCGAGCAGTTGCGCGGCATGGCCGATGCGCGCCTTGCGGATGAACCGCGAGGTGGTGAGCTGGAACACCCGCCGCATCCGGCGGTCGAGCTGGGCGGGCGAGAGACCGGCCTGCCGGGCGAGAACGGCGGGTTTCAGATCGTCCTCCAGATGCCCGTGAATGTGGGAAACGACGCGCCGCATCCCGGCGAATTCCACGTCCTCCGAGCCGGGTGTGCCGAGATCGCGGGAAATCGAGGCCAGTCCGATGATTTTGCCGCGTGCGTCGTGCAGCGGGACTTTGGTGGCGAGATACCAGCCGAGCGATCCGTCGCGATTGGTGACGAGTTCCAGCCGGTCCGCGATTTCCCGGCCTGTCGCGAGCACGGATTCGTCCTGCTCGCGGTAGGTTTGCGCCAGAAGGGGCGGGAAAAATTCCTCGGCCGTCCGCCCCAGCAGCGCGGCCGGGTCTTTCAGACCGATCCTTGCCGCGAAAGCCGAGTTCGCCGCCTGATATTGCCGCTTTTCGTCCTTCAGGCAAAACAACACGTCCGGCAGATGGGCGAACAATCGCTCGCAGAAACGCGGCGAAGCCACTCGTCCGAAAAATCCGTTGTCCGCCGTCATGATCGAAAAAAGTCCGTGAACTTTGCCGCAACGAATGCGCCCCGCGGTGGGATCGGTCAAGACAGGCGTGCGATATTGAAGAGATGAACTCCGCCCGCATCGAGGAAGCGATTTCCACCGTCCGGCATCATCCGTCCGACGACGCCCTGCTTGCCGGACAAGCGGTGGCCGTGGCCGCCGTCCTGCTAGAAGCCGGTCGCCGCCGGGCGACATGGCGGGAAAAACGGCAGGCCGCCCGCCTCTCCCGCATGATGAGTGACGGCTCCGGCAAGGCGTTCACGCTGGCCATGGCGGATCAGGTGTTCCGCCCCTCCGATGACGCCCGTTCCGCCGCGCAATTCCGCCATCTGCTCCATGGCTACGGCGTGCCGGAATATCTTTCGCTGCCGGAGCGTGTCGCGATGCAGGCGGCCTCCGCCGTTTCCGTCGTCGCGCCGGACATCGTGATGCCCGCCATCGCCACGGCGATGCGCCGCCAAAGCTCCGCCGTCATTCTCCCGGCGGAGGACCGCAAGCTCGCGCCGCTGCTCGAAAAACGCCGCAGGGCGGGCATGCGGATGAATCTCAACCAGCTCGGCGAGGCGATTCTCGACCGGCGTG